>JBDKUD010000374.1:0-12787 GCA_039679805.1 Syntrophomonas sp.
CGAGTTTTGTTAAATGGTAAGGAACTGGCTTTGGAGCCGTCACCCTTTTCGGAAAACGGTCACTGTATGGTAGCCCTGCGCCCGATGCTGGAAGCCATGGGCGGGCAGGTGAACTGGGACCAGGAACGGCAGGAGGCTACGGCCGGCTGGTTAGGAAGGGCATTTATCATCAAAGCAGGAGCATCTGCAGCCCTGGTCAATGACCAGAATATTCCCCTGGGAGCAGAGGCACGGCTCCAGACAGGCCGACTACTGGTGCCGTTACGTTTTATCGCTGGAGTATGTGAGGCCGAGCTAGAGTGGGATAGTACTACTGCAACCGCTTCCTTGCTATTACCTGGCGGGGACTCAACTCGGTGACAGTGGGACGAGGTTGTTGTTGTGCTTAAATGACTAATTTCAATGCTGAAAAAACGTGTTGATTGGAGGGTATCATAACATGAAGTTCACAAAAGGCAAAGTCCTCGCTTGGCTAGTAATGATAACGTTTTTCATTTCAGTCAGCCCCGCTATGGTTGGGGCGGAGGATACACCTATTTATCTTACCCGGGGACAGGTTGCCAAGACGGTTTTAAATGCAGCTGATGACTATAATCCCGGAATTTCAGAAAAGGATATCATGCAGGGCTTTGGGGATGGCTCTCCGCGGAAAGAAGAACTGGCCACTAAAGCACAGGCTCTGAGCATGATCAGCCGTGCATTTGGAAAACTCCCGTCGCCTCAGGGCAATAGTCTTAGAATGAGTGTCTTTGACCAACGTTATAATGACGTACCTGTTTGGGCTGCGGCAGCCATGGATAAACTGCAAAAGGCCGGCATATTGTACAGCTCAGTGGAGGGAAAACTGGGGGCCAATGAAAATATAAGCGCAGCTGAACTTGATAATTTTATAAAAAGAATTTGGGCTCTGGAAGGAAGCAATTTAAAGGATGATTTTTATGCAACTGTAAATAAAGAATGGCTGGATAACTCAAAGATCCCTGCGGGCGAGGCCGGTAACGGAACCATTGCTATAATGGGACAGGAAAGGGACCAACAAATTTCTGGTATTTTAGATACCCTGGCGCAAAAAGAATGGTCACCAGGAAGCAAAGAGCAGAAGCTGGCTGACTTTTATCAAAGTGTTCTTGATATGGATAGCCGAAATGAACAGGGGATAGAACCAATCAAGAAATATCTTCAAGCTTATGAAGATGCAGAGAGCCTGGAACAATTGATTCAGACTGACATCGATGTAAAGCGGGCGACAGGTTATGGCCAGTTACTGTACTATGAGGTATATGCAGACGCCAAGGACAGCTCTAAAAATATTATGTATCACCAAGCCCTGATACCTACCTGGGAGAAGGATATATATACATCTTCGGACAAACAGAAGGCCTGTATCTATTTTATTGCGCGACTGCTGACACTGTCCGGAGAAAACCAAGCAATCGCTCAGGCCGAAGCTGAAAAAATATTTACCCTGGAAAAAGAACTGTCGGCGAATCGTCTGGACCCTGAGGAGTATTATGACAGCGAAAAGACCTATAATATTTATACCTTGGATCAACTAGAGTCCCTTTATTCCAACTTTGATGTAAAGAAAACCATTACCGGCACAGGTTATAGTTTACCTGATCAGGTTTTAGTAATGGATAAAGATTTGCTGTTAAAATCAGCTCAGTATTTTAACCAAGGGCATTTGGAACTAATAAAAAGCTATGCCAAGTATAAATTCATTTATGCCGCCGGTCCTGCTCTTGCAAACGATTTTACCAAGGCGGCTCAGGATTTTGAGGCCGATGTCTATGGTGTGGAAGGAATTAAAACCAATAAGCAGATGGCGGCAACTACCGTCCAGAATTATATGCCCGACTATTTGGGAGAAATTTATGCAGAAAGATACTTTTCTGAACAAGCCAAACAGGATGTAAAAAGGATGGTTGCAAACTTTATTGCGGTATATAAACAGAAGATCAGCAACCTGGACTGGATGAGTAAAGAAACCAAACAAAGAGCTCTAAAAAAACTGGATACGATGAATGTAAAAATCGGCTATCCGGATAAATGGCCGGCAACACTGGATAACATAACCATCAAGTCTTATGCCGATGGCGGCAGTTATTTTGATAATGTGTGCCAAATCAACCTTGCTGATATGAAGGAAAATATAGCACGGCAAAGCCAACCGGTAGATAAGAGTACCTGGGAAATGAACGTCTATGAAGTAAATGCCTATTACAATCTTTTCAACAACGAAATTGTATTCCCCGCCGGAATATTACAGGCACCTTTTTATAGTAATAATGCCTCGCCAGCCGCAAATTTTGGTGGAATCGGGGTGGCCATTGCTCATGAAATCAGTCATGCTTTTGATACCTCCGGATCAAAATATGATGAAAAAGGCAATTTAAGCAACTGGTGGACAGAAGATGATTATCGGCAGTTTAAAGAAAAAGCCAAGCAGGTGGAAAAGTTCTATGATGGTTTGGAGATTGCTCCGGGGATTGAAAACAACGGGGAGCTGACCCTTTCTGAGAATATCGCCGACCTCGGAGGTATTTCATGTTCCTTACAGGTATTGTCAGAATCCAAAAATCCTGATTATCAAGCATTTTTTAAATCGTATGCCATCACTTGGGCCCAAACCTACAGCCGGGAAAAGGCCGATAACTTAAGCAAAAATGATGTGCATAGCAATAGAAAAATCAGGGCTAATCGGACTATAGTGAATTGTGAAGAATTTAATAAGGCCTTTGATATTACCACAACAGATGGCATGTATGTACCTCCAGCAGAAAGGGTAGGTATTTGGTAGGACTAATGTTAAATTAGATTTTTTGCGGAGTATCTCCCCAATAATTTGGTTGTTTAAGAAAGGTGATTCAGGAATGCTTTATGAACAAATCTTGCATAGTGCTTATATCTACGAGCATATTGTTGAAAGTATGCATGATGGTGTTATTACCATCGATAATTCAGGAACAATAACCACTGTCAATCCATCTGCGGCCAAAATCCTGGAAATTAATAAAGACGATATATTGAACAAAAAATACGCTGAGATTTTTATTCAGTATCCTGAAAACGATGATTTTAACCAGACGGTTCTGGATGCAGTTTATAAATCTTTCATGAGCCATCACAAAATTTGTAACTACTACACCGGCAAAAAAACGAAATTCCTTTTCGTTACAACATCATTTTTGAAAATTAACGATGGTAATGAAAGCAGAACCGTAGGAGTAAATATTGTTTTTAGCGATATTACCGAACTACAGGTACTCCGTAATGCGGATGTAGCCAGGAGAATAAAGTTTAGTGGTATCCTTAAAGTATAGTCATAAAAATCGCTTAACTGGTAATAGATAAACAATTAATTCTGCAGGAATTCCGCCCTGTATCTGTGTTTATGCCTCAATAATACTACTATTATTGTTTAGTTCAGACCTTTCAAAAATGAATGTCGAGTCAGATCAAATTTGTCTGGCAGTAAGTACCTAAGGAGAGGATTGGGATGCATGCATTAACACTAATTGTAATAGCAGCGCTGGTTTACGTATTAGCTTATCGTTTCTATGCCGCCTTTATAGCGGCCAAAGTTTTGACTTTGGACACCATGAAATCTACTCCGGCGCAGCTATATAATGACGGTCACGACTTTTCGCCTACTAATCGCTGGGTGGTTTTTGGTCACCATTTTGCGGCCATAGCCGGGGCAGGTCCGTTAATTGGACCGGTTCTGGCAGCACAATTTGGCTATTTACCCGGCTATTTATGGATACTTGTCGGAGCCGTTACAGCTGGAGCAGTACATGATATGGTTATATTGTTTGCTTCGGTACGACATGAAGGACAATCGTTAGCGGAAATAGCCCGCCAGGAGTTGGGGGGATTTTCCGGGAAGCTGGTGTCGGTGGCTATTCTTTTCTTTATTATCATAATTTTGACGGCGGTAGGGGTAACGGTGGTGAATGCTCTCTATCAAAGCCCCTGGGGAGTGTTTACCGTTGGATTTACATTTCCGGTTGCTATCCTGGTAGGGGTTTATTTAAAATGGCTGCGCCCTGGACATATTGGTGAAGCTACCTTTATTGGAGTTGTGCTCGTGCTGCTGGGAGTAGTTCTGGGACCATATGTTCAAAGCTCGTCCCTGGCTCAATATTTAAGCCTGAGCAAAAACCAGCTTTCTATAATAATACCCATTTATGGATTCTTGGCAGCGGTTTTGCCGGTGTGGCTGCTTCTAATTCCACGCGACTATTTAAGCTCCTATATGAAGATCGGAACGATTCTTCTGCTGGCAGTGGGAGTAATACTGATTAATCCGGTTTTGCAGATGCCTGCCTGTACCAGTTTTGTAGGCGGTGGGGGTCCTATTGTACCTGGCAAGGTATGGCCATTTATGTTTATTACCATTGCCTGCGGAGCACTTTCGGGGTGGCATTCCCTGGTGTCTTCGGGAACCACCCCCAAATTGGTAAGCAATGAGGCGGATGTAAAAATGATTGGTTACGGAGCCATGTTAACGGAGGGATTTGTAGCTATAATGGCCTTAATTGCTGCTTCAGTACTGTCTCCGGGCGATTATTTTGCGATTAATAGTACTCCCGAGGTTTTTGCCAAATTGGGGATGAATATTCAAGATTTATCTATACTTTCTCAGGCAATCGGTGAAGAATTAGCCGGACGAACCGGGGGGGCAGTTTCTCTGGCTGTAGGTATGACCCATATCTTTTCGGGTTTTGGAGCAATGGAAAATTTAATGAGCTACTGGTACCATTTTGCTATTATGTTTGAAGCTCTCTTTATTCTTACCTTAATTGATGCCGGTACCAGAATCGGGCGATATTTACTGCAGGAATTAGGAGGGGCTATATATAAGCCACTTAAAGATCCCGGGTGGTGGCCGGGAATCTTAATTACCAGTGCGGCCTTTACATACGCCTGGGGTTATCTTTTATATGGGGGTACTATTGCAACTATCTGGCCGCTTTCCGGTGTGGCTAATCAATTAGTGGCCGCTATTGCGCTGGCGATTGGTACAACTATGATAATAAGAATGGGCCGGGCCAAATACTCCTGGGTCACCCTGATCCCTTTGGCGTTTATAAGCGTGACTACTATTACCGCTGGCTATCAGAATATAGTATTGAATTATCTGCCTCAACAAAATTATCTATTAGCTGGTATTACGGGATTGCTTCTTATAATGGTAATAGCTATTATAATTCAATCCTTAAGAAAATGGGTGACTTTACTTGGTGATAATGCAAATATCGTGGATAAAGGTATAAGGCAACATAGTATATAATAGAAAAGTAAGATTAAGCGGGCAATACGTCCCTACGCCCGCTACCCCAATTCGAGACTGGTTACTCCGTAAATTTTGCATAAGTCAACCGGTAAAGGTTCTCCTCTATACATACGCGCGGTTTCAAATACCGGTTTCATCTTGAAACTTTTGGCCAGTTGCAGAGCACAAGCGTTAACTTCCGGAATATCAAGAAATACCGGAGAATCGACGCGAATATGACTTATTAATGCCTTCAATATTACTTCCGCAATATTTTTATTATCAGCAAACAAGGGACCAATTCTATACCCATTACGGCATGCTCTAATGACCCCATACCCTTTAAGCTGCCCATCGCTTATATATCCCAAGGCTGCCCCGCCATATGGCTTTATCCATCTTTTTATAAATTCGGGTCTGGAAGCAGGAAACACCAGTATATCATAGCTTAACAGGTCAGCCAAAGGAAGCGCCGCAAGATCAACTATTTCTTTTAATGGGGCACTACTATAATCGTTACTGATACCCTCAAAGCGAAAGTTGTGGTAGGCAGTTTTAAAGCCTGATTTTGTATAATTATTCTCCTGAGCTAATACGCCATCCAAGCCGATAAGCCGGTTGCCTAAATAATCCATGGCGGCTTTCCACAATTGAATACCATAGCCTTGTCCCCGATATTCCGGTTTGACTATATAAAAACCCATAAAACCAAAAGAATCACCATAGGTTACTGCCGAAATACATCCTATGGGCTTACCGGCAAGTTCGCCAATCAAAAAACCGTGAGGATCACTATTGTAAAAACAATCGGCATCTTTTATCCCCGGATTCCAACCTTCGTCAGCTGCCCAACCTATGGCTATTTCAACATCTTCCCGATTCATATTGCGAATCATATAGTTTTTTAGCACCATTAACACCAACTTTCCTATTTAAGATTCAGTTAATATAGATTTAATAATCAGTCCCAACCGAAGGGAATAATCTGTTGAATAATTTCTAAGATATTTCCTTATATAAGGAGAACACAAAAATATTTAATATTTTTGCGACAAATCAATGATATTTCGGCTTTAGTCTGTTTTCTAGAAGGGAACGGAGCTTTTTAATATTAATACGCTAATTTTACCTATAGTTCCTGCATTTGGTTGTAATTTTTCGCGGCTAAAAATTAATATTAGGTAGAAATTGGTACTAATTAGACAGAACTGGCAGGAGAAGTATTAATAAAAGCGAAAACCTAAATTAGGAATACTTATGAGATACAATTTGCTGCAACGGGAATCTAGAGCTATTGTGCAGCAAAGGCCAAATTATTTTACTAATACGGTACACCCTGGTATTAATCAGGAAGGAAATAGAACATGAACATTGGAAAAATGAGACCAGTTATTTTCTGGATCATATGCTTAATGCTGCTAGGCTCGTGTTTATTGCATCCATTTGGTATATGGGCGGTGAATGCAAATGCTCCGCTTACCCCAGTGAACATGATTGTGCAATGGGTGCCGCAATCACAGTTTGCTGGTTACTATGTTGCCCTTGAAAAGGGATTCTACCGCCGGGAAGGGCTGGATGTGCATATGATTAGAGGTGGCCCCGATCAGGATCCGGGACAGTACCTGGCATCAGGCCAAGCTGAGTTCGCCACGGCATTTCTGACCGGAGCATTAAGTTATCGGGAAAATGGCATCCCGGTTGTAAATTTGGCCCAGGTGGTAAATCGCTCTAATCAGGTGGTAATAGCCTGGAAGGATAAGAAAATAGATGCGGTAAAGGATCTCAATGGAAGAAGAATAAGCGTATGGGAAGGTGGGTTCAGGCCGGGCTTTTTAGCGTTTTTCCAGGCTAATCAGGTCAACCCGGTTATAATTCCTCAGTACTATTCCGTGAGCCTTTTCCTTTTGCGGGGAGTAGATGCGTGTGTATCCATGTATTACAACGAGTATCACATGCTTTATCAATCAGGCATCAATGCCGAGGAGCTTAGCACCTTTCTATTACGAGACTACGGCTTTGGTTTTCCGGAAGATGGCATATATTGCCTGGAAAAAACCTACCAGAATAACCCCAAGCTTTGTCAGGCATTTGTTAAGGCATCCCTGGATGGTTGGAGCTATGCTGGCGCACACCCGGAGGAGGCTCTAGATATAGTTATGAAATATGTGCGGGAGGCTAACGTACCTACTAACCGCGAACATATGAAATGGATGCTTAATTCTATACTGCCAACTATTATCCCAGGTCCTGAAGATAAATGGCAGATGGGTAAACTGGATCCTGCCGACTACCAAAAAACTGTGCAATTGATGCAGGAACAGGGACAAATAAAGTCGGCTCCTTCCTATGAGGTGTTTAGAGGGGAGGGAATAGCCGATGCTCCGTAAATTACCACTAGCCTGGAGTATGACTATCCTGGTTCTCATCGGTGCTGGCTGTATACTGGGGGCAGTAATCGGCTTCAGCTATTTAAGCGCTCGTAATATGTTGGAGGAAGAATTACAGTCCAAGGCACTTTATACTGCACAGGCTACGGCATATCGCATAGAAACAGTACAGCATGGAATAGAAATAACCGTACAGGGAATAACCACCGCCGTAGAAAGTTCACAGCTTACTATTCCCAAGATGTACGAAATTATAGAGAGAACTTTGAAAAAAAATCCCGAGGTATACGGTGCAGCGGTTGCTCTCGATCCCAACGTACTAGGAAATAATTGTTATACCTCACCTTATGTTTACCGTCAGGGCAGCAGTTTTATTCGTAAGGATTTGGGTGACAGTAATTACAAGTATAATATGTGGGACTGGTATACACTTCCGAGAGAAATGGGACATCCGGTCTGGAGTGAACCCTATTTTGATGAAAGTGGAGGAGGGACGCTTTTAGCCACCTATGGTGTCCCCTTTTTTGCTGGTGATAAGCAGGACCGTTTCCTGGGTGTAATCACCAGTGATGTATCTCTTGATTGGCTTGGTGAACTGCTGGCATCATTAAATTTGGGTAAATCGGGTTATGCTTTCATCATTTCCAGTAGTGGCACCTTTATATCCCACCCAGAACGAACATCAATAATGAACGAGACTATTTTCAGCCTGGCGGAGCGGCAGAATGACCAAAGCCTTCGTGATTTGGGCAGAAAAATGATTCATCGCGAATCAGGTTTTGTTCCTTTTAAAAGCTTAACCAATGCTGAAAATGGTTGGCTAGCCTATGTACCCGTTCCTTCCACCGGCTGGTCAATAGGTGTCTTTTTCCCTCGTGAAGAACTAATGGCCAGAGTACTGAAACTGAGCAGGGTACAGTTTGGATTGGGTATATGCGGCTTTTTACTATTATTATTGATTATCCTGATAATCTCCCGGTCGATTACCCAACCTCTCCGACAGCTTGATGAGGTTGCCCAGATGTTGGCTGGCGGCAATATGGATCCCCCTATCCCGCTTTTATCAGGCGATGATGAAATTGCCCACCTGTGCAGTTCATTCGATGTAATGCGAAATGAAATCAAGCTGTATATGGAGATGCTTGAGGAAACTGTGGCTGCCAAAGAACGGGTGGAGAGTGAATTGCGTATAGCGAATTCCATTCAAATGAGCCTGGTTCCCAAGACCTTTCCGCCCTTTCCTGATCGCAGGGATTTCGAGCTTTATGCCCTGATGGATCCGGCGAAGGAAGTGGGGGGAGATCTTTATGACTTTTTCATGACCGATGATGAGCATATCTTTTTAGCCATTGGTGATGTTTCAGGAAAAGGAGTGCCAGCCGCTCTGTTCATGGCTGAAACTCGTTCTTTCCTACGGGCCTTTCTTCGTGAAGAAGCATCTCCAGGGTCAGCCTTGGCCCGCCTTAACGAAGAACTGGTCGAGGATAACGATTCCTGTATGTTTGCTACTATATTCTGTGCGATTATACACCTGCCTAGCGGAGAATGTCGCTATGCCAGCGCCGGTCATAATCCACCCTTCATTATCTCAGCGAATGGAGGGATAAATCAGATACCTCATATTAAGGGGACAGCAGTAGGGGTACTTGGTGGATTGCTGTTTGAAGAAAAACAATTGAAATTTGAGCCGGGGGATACGCTTTATCTATATACCGATGGTGTTACCGAGGCTATGAATCGGGAAGGTGAACTTTATGGAGAAGAGGCCACCAGTAACGAATTGGCACGTCTTTATACATTAGATTGTACTCAATTATTGCAAGAAATGCGGCAGACCCTGATTAACTTCTCTGATGGTGCTGAGCAATCGGATGATATTACGATGCTATCTTTCCGCTTCTTTGGTCCGGGAAAGCATTCCGAGTAAATTTAATTTGTTAGGAATGCTTTGAGCGTCATCATCATATTTGACTTGTATTGTATCTATAAATCTTAGTCAGCGGGTATTTTTAGCAACAAAACCATCGTAGACGGTGCCTGTATTTATGCCCACGCGTTTAGTCGGTAATATCGTCAGGCTGGCTTAAGCTTGCTGCCGGTATTGTTGGATTCAATTATTTATTCGTTCTCGCCCTGGCAAACTGCCAGTTAGATAACCAGAATCAGAATTATTCTGGTTATTAGCATCTTATTTGGCAATAGCTTGGTGTTGCCATTTTAAATTCCATAAGGTTAGACACGCGATCTAGACGGAATAATCATTACCTGACTTCCAATAATGCTCTCTTCCAGACTGCTTTTTATAGTATCAATAGAGTGTTGTACTTTACTCATCTTGCTCTCGGGATCGAACTCCAAAAATAGTTCAATAAAAACACGGCTGCCTACCCGGCGCGAACGAATACCTAGAAAGTCCAGATAATCGTTAAAATAGAGAGCCAGTACGCGCATGATTTTTAGCTGAATTTCTTCTTCCAAGGCTCCATCCAATAGGTCATAAATTGTTCTGGTAAAGATCTTATAGGCAGAATTCAAAATCATTGCCGCCAATATAAGGGACAAGGCCGGGTCAAGATAACTTATCCATGAATATGAGCGAAATATGATATTAAGGCTTAAAGAAGATATTACAAAAAGGTTGGAAATGGCTTTAATTCGAAAAAGGCGCCATTGGCCTTCAATTGCCGGGGAGGGATCAATACCAGCCAGTCTGTAAGCACGAACCCAGAAGTAACTATTAGATATCAGGCATATAGATATTAGAACAATATATGCCTGAGTACCGGCTATATTAACCATAGTTGGCTCTAGCAAACGAGTTATCGCATTTTTACAAATTAATATGAACGAAAATACTAACGCCAAGGCGATAATCAAACTAGCCAGGTTTTCCAGCTTACCATGGCCATAATTATAATTTTCTGAACCGCCCTTCGCTATCCTTTTTAAAGCCAGCCAGGTCATGAAAAGGGATAAAGTCTCGATTAATCCGTTTACCATATCAGAAACTGCAACTAAAGAATTAGACATTAATGATATAAAAATACCGGTACCATTTAGAATTAATCCGATAATTGCGCCATGTTTGGCAGTATTTGCCTTTTCATCAATCAGGATATTATTAGTCTGTTTTAAGTCATTATTATCTATTGCAAAAACCTCCATTAAATATAATTCAGTTATTCTCCATCCCGGCAACGTTCCCGCACAGATTAGCCCAATCAATCTATTCCTATTTGACTTCTTTTCGGGTCCGTTTTAAGTTCGATATAGTCCAAAACCAGGGCCAACAGCCACGAGATAATAAAGTAAAGCACCGCCACCATAACCAGCGGGAAGAAGGCATCAAAAGTACGGCTTCTGATAATGTCGCTGGCCTTGGTCAAGTCCTGTACGGCGATATAACCGACTACTGAAGTCATCTTGACCATGGAGATAAACTCGCCCTTATAGACGGGCAAGACCTGTCTTACCGCCTGGGGCATGATAATATAAATAAAGGTTTGCAGGGGCGTAAAACCGCTGGCAATCCCGGCTTCTCTTTGTCCTTTATCAATACTTCCTATTGAGGTACGAAACATTTCGGAAACATAGGCGGCAAAGTTCATACCAAAAGCTATTACCGCCACAATAACCGGATCAATATTTACCGATGCAAACACTACATAGAAGATAAGCATAAGCAATACCAGCACCGGAGTTCCCCGCAAGATGGATATGTAAACCCGGGCAATAGCACTTAGGACCCGATTTCTCGCCATACGCATTAAGCAGATAAGACCACCCAGTAAGGTCCCCAAAATTACCGCGAATAATGATATTAGGGCCGTGATTTTCAATCCGTCAACTATAAGCAAAAAGCGATCTTCAACTATAATATTATTGTAAAAACCATCGGATATGCTTCGCAGAATCGACGGAGATGCTGCCTCATCAGTCTGTCCTTCGTATTTGGCCAAATTCTTTTTCAGGGCAATAGCTGAGGTCTTCCCCTCCAAATAACAATCTGAGAAGTCAATTTGCTTGCTTCTTTCCTTGGTAATTGTTAGTGCAGAAGCAATAATATCTACCTTGCCCGATGCCAGGGATGCAATAAGAGATGCAAACTCCATCGAAACTATTTTCAGATTATAACCCTCATGAGCGGCAAATCTTTGGATAATTTCAATATCAAAACCCACATATTCACCATTCACAATTGCAGTAAAGGGCAATCCAGACACAGACACAGCCAGCACAATTTTTTCAC
Source organism: Syntrophomonas sp. (assembly GCA_039679805.1). GTDB lineage: Bacteria > Bacillota > Syntrophomonadia > Syntrophomonadales > Syntrophomonadaceae > JBDKUD01. The sequence goes on from JBDKUD010000374.1 coordinate 11,915, forward strand.
CAGTGGGATTATTTTTAATATCCGGCATCACTGCTTTTTCAGGATCATCGGCATACCAGCGTTGATAGATTTCATCATAAGTGCCATTGGCCTTAGCCTCTTGCAGGAAAACATTAAACTTTTTCCGCAATTCGGGATTATTTTTATTAAACCCGACTCCCATCGGCGAAGACAGCACATCATCACTTAAAAGCCCGATATCGTTGTTGTCTTTTAGCAAAAAATTAATCAAAAAGGAATCCTGTATAGCTACATCAACCTTATTGGATTTGACTGCTGTAACTAAATCAGCATCTCGGTCGTATCTAAGAATTTTAGCCTGCGGATATTTTTTGGCAATGAAGTTATCGTAGACGGAGCCGGTCACTACCCCTATGCGTTTGTTGGCAATGTCGTCAAGCCGGCTTAGTTTTTCGCTGCCGTTATTATTGGCTGCAGTATTGGTATTACTGCGTACAGCAACCGCAATTCCTCCATCATAATAGCTTTCCGAGAACAAAACTTTTTTCGCTCTTTCCTCGGTAATTGATATACCGGCCCCTATCATATCAACCTTGCCGGCCGCAAGTGCCGGAATCAATCCGCCAAACTCCATATTAACGATTTCCAGCTTCATATCCAGCTTTTGCGCAATATATGAAGCCAGTTCAATATCAAAACCTATAAGATTTTTTGAGCCATCGATATAGCAAATTGGCTCACCGATATTACTGGTGCCTAACCTTAAGGTCCCTTTACTTCCGGTCAATTTAATATTAGGCATTGGTGCAGGAGCTCCCTGTTTGGGAAACCAACGCTTCATCATATCGTCATATGTACCGTTAGCTTTAAGCTCGCTAACCACAGAATCAATAGTTGTTTTGAGTTCTTTGT
>JBDKUD010000398.1:0-12844 GCA_039679805.1 Syntrophomonas sp.
TCCTACAGGGCTTTTTCACTATGGTTATGGTAGTTGATAGTGCTGACAGCAAATTAGATGTAGGTGAACTGCGTGAGTTGCTAAGTAAAAAAGGCCGGGAGATGGAGCTGGAAATTACTGTGCAGCATGAAGATATTTTTAATTTTATGCACAGAATTTAGGTGTCAGGTACTAAACTAAGCACTAACTTACGCTTAATTAAGCTGTATAAATATTAGGAGGTCAGCAATGCCTTTTTCAGTGAGCAAAGATGAGATTTTAGAAACTGTACGGATGGTACATACTGAGAAGCTTGACATCCGCACTATTACAATGGGGATTAATATTCAAGACTGCCGGAACGGCGATGGTAATAAAACCGGCCAGAAGATATATGATAAGATAGTGAGGCAGGCCGGTAATCTGGTTAAAGTTGGGGATGAAATTGAAAAGCAATATGGCATCCCTATTATAAATAAACGTATCTCCGTTACACCTATTGCCATGGTGGCTGACGGGTTGTCTGTACAGGATATGGTCACGGTTGGTACTTACCTGGATAAGGCGGCTCAGGAAGTTGGCGTAAATTTTCTGGGCGGATTTTCAGCCCTGGTTCATAAGGGCTTTACCAAAGGAGACTTGGCATTACTGGAAGCTATTCCAGAAACCTTGGCCATGACTGAAAGAGTATGCTCTTCAGTAAATGTGGGTACGACTAAAGCCGGTATAAATATGGATGCCGTTTGCATGATGGGCCGGATTATTACTCAAACAGCTCAGTTAACTGCTGATCGAGATGGCCTGGGTTGTGCCAAACTGGTAATCTTTTGCAATGCTGTGGAAGATAATCCTTTTATGGCCGGTGCCTTTCATGGCGTAGGTGAACCCTAATCGACTCTGAATATTGGTATTAGCGGACCAGGGGTGGTTCTGCATGAGGTGAAAAAACACCCGGATGTTGATCTGGGAACTCTGGCTAATATTATTAAAAATACTGCTTTTAAGATAACCCGGGCCGGCGAACTGGTAGGAAGGGTAGCTTCTGAAAAATTAGGAGTTCCGTTTGGGATAGTAGATTTATCCCTCGCTCCGACACCGGCTATCGGTGATAGTGTGGCTGACATTTTAGAGGCCATAGGCCTGCAAAGTGTGGGTGCACCAGGTACAACTGCGGCTCTGGCGATGCTTAATGATGCGGTAAAAAAAGGCGGGGCGATGGCTTCTTCTTATGTTGGCGGTTTATCAGGGGCTTTTATACCAGTTAGTGAGGATGCCGGTATGATAGATGCCGTTGTAAAAGGGGCATTAACAATTGAAAAACTGGAAGCCATGACATGTGTATGTTCAGTGGGGCTTGACATGATTGCCATACCTGGAGATACTTCCTGCGAAACTATTTCGGCCATAATTGCAGATGAAGCTGCCATAGGGATGATAAACCGAAAAACGACCGCAGTAAGAATTATTCCGGCTCCCGGAAAGAAGGAAGGGGACTGGGTAGAATTCGGAGGCCTGCTGGGGCATGCGCCGGTTATGAAAGTAAATACTTTCTCTCCAAACAAATTTGTGGAACGGAAAGGCCGAATACCAGCGCCTATTCATTCATTGAATAACTAATAACTCAAAAGATTTATTGATCAAAAGAGGGGCGGAGATTTCATAAAACATCTCTGCCCCTCTTTTTATTACCAGTACATTCATTTTTTGAAGCCCCCCATATCTTCGTGGCATAACAAAAATTGTGAGGGGTAAGGAGTGTGTCTTTCATACCTAATTCTGTGTTCCTCAGTGTTGAATTTTCTAATTAACCCTCCAAAATCAGGTATTTAACTCACATAATCTGGAATAATAATTAATAGTATTGGTGGGGAATAGGGATGATTTAAAAAATGAGTAAACGTGATTACGATGAGGAAAATGAAATTATTAAAGAATTATCCGACAAGGTGGGTGAGCTTTCTACCCACATGGATAAAATGCGATTGGCGGAGTATATTGATTTACTGGAGCATCCACGTCGGTTGTTGTATATTAATTTTCTTGTAGGTATTGCTCGAGGTTTTGGAACAGCCATTGGTTTTACCATACTGGCGGCTATTGTAGTATATCTTATGCAGAAAATCGTGATTTTAAATATGCCTATAATTGGTAGTTTTATTGCTGACCTGGTTAGAATTGTACAACAGGAGATGAATCCGGGGAGGACATTTTAACATAATTTATGAAATACGTGAGGTGTAAGCATTGGATTACGAACAAAAACTACTGGCCAAAAAAAAGGAACTGGAAGAAGTAATACAGAAAAAGCGGGATCTAATGATGATTCCTATAACTGAATCAATTGATGAATTATCTATGTATGATCAGCATCCTGGTGATATTGGCTCTGAAATGTATGAGAGAGAGAAGGATTCTGGCTTGCTGGAACTTTACGAACTCGAGTTGGAGAAGCTTAATGATGCGCTTGAAAAGTATCATAGGGGACGGTATGGAATTTGTGATAAATGCGGCAAGCGGATTGAAGAGGAGCGCTTATCAAAACTGGTAAATACTACGCTGTGTGCTGAGTGTGCTCGTTATAATGTCCGCGAGACAGTGCGTACAGCAGAATATGATATTTTAAACCCAGGTGAGATGTCTGACGAGGGTGAGACATTTCAGGTGGCTGGGTATGAATATTTTGAAAATGGGGATGGAAGTAGCAGTGGTTGATTTGCCATTAGCCGCAAAACAGTATATATTTTTATATACAGAGTTGCTATGTCCAGATAGCTGATGCTTGCAGTCTTTAGAAAAGGAGTACAGCAGCAATGAGGATAGGCATTTTTACCGATAGTTATAAACCCTATACCAGCGGGGTGGTAACCTCAATATCAACCTTTAAGGAAGAATTGACTAGGTTGGGTCACCAAATATATATTTTTGCTCCCAGTTATCCCAACTATTACGAGGAGGAAGACAAGGTTTACCGATTCTTCTCGTTACCTTCGCCAACCAATCGTGATTTTACTCTGGCTATTCCTGTTCATCCAGGTCTGAATTTAACGGTGAAGAAGTTAAACCTGGATGTTATTCACGTTCATTCGCCTTTTACTATGGGCAGAGTGGGCCTTCACTATGCCCGGAAATATAAGATACCGCTTTTATTCACCTATCATACTATGTATGATCAATATATTCACTACGTACCCCTAGCTCAAGATTTAGCCAAAGAGGTTACCATAAAATACAGTAACAATTTCTGTAACCATTGTAATCATATTATTGTTCCCAGTTCAGAAGTAAAGGATATGCTGGATAATTATCGGATTAGGACCCCCATATCAGTTATCCCTACCGGTGTTCCGGTGGAGAAGTTAAAAGAAGGGGAAGACAATTGGTTACAGGAGAACTTTAATATTCCCAGGAATAATCGGGTGCTTCTATTCGTAGGCCGTTTAACTAAAGAGAAAAACCTGGAGTTTCTCATTCAGGCATTCAAAAAAGTAAAAAAGGTATTGCCTGATACTACGTTGGTTCTCACTGCCCAGGGGCCTCTGGAAGAGGACTTAAAAAAACTTGCTGCGGAACTGGAATTGTCATTAACCTCAGACGTGATATTTACCGGTGCTTTACCTTTTGAATCATTGGTAAATGTATACCATTCAGCAGACTTGTTTGTGTTTTCATCAGTTACGGAGACTCAGGGACTGGTAATCATTGAAGCCATGGCCGCCGGGCTGCCGGTGGTTGCTGTCAGTGCCTCGGGGGTTAATGACATGGTCGATGATGGTGTTGACGGAATATTAACCACCTGTGATCAGGATGAGTTCGCCCAGGCGATTTACCTGGTTATGAGTAATAATGATCTATATTTAAAACTACATAAGAATGCTTTAAATAAGGCGCAGAGCCTATCTTCTGCTAATATGGCGCTAAAATTGGAAGGGGTATATGAAAAACTGCTTAATACTAATGTTCGCCGGCGTCACCGGGTTCTGGATGTGAGTTCCTGGTTTGGCTCCTGATAAGACCAACCAAAAGGTCTGTGCAAACAGGCCTTTTTTATTGGGATTGTTTGTCGACCCCATCCCCCACGAGGTCTTCGCCGGGTGTTTCTCACTGCCTCCGCCAACGTCGCGGCACTGGATGTACCTCAACGCTCTGGGTTTTACAGGACATATAAGGTAAAATATTATAATATTGAAAATATGATTTTAGATAGCCTTTTTGATTGTGAGGTTTTAATTGGATGAGAATATTTAAAATGTTTTTGGCTATTTTAGCCGGAAAAGCGGCTATTTATATTAGCCGGATTCTGGGTAACCAGGGGACCAATTTTGCCGGCAAAATAGCCCGTAGAATTTACCCACGTATATTAACCAACCTGGCTGAGAATATAGATGGACCAACTATTATTGTGACTGGCACCAATGGAAAAACTACTACCACCAACATGATTGCCGAAATCATAAAACAGAATAATTCCTCTTATGTACATAACCGGGCCGGGGCTAATATGATAAATGGTATAACTACTGCCTTTATAGAAAAGGCTGACCTGTTGGGAACCAAGCATTTTGACTATGCACTGCTGGAAACGGACGAAGCCAATGTTCCTTTGTTGCTTAAGGAGTTAAAGGTTGATTACATACTTATTACTAATTTCTTTCGTGATCAGTTGGACAGGTATGGCGAGCTTGACCATACCATAAATCTGATAAAAGATGCTGTAAAAGATACGTATATAGAACTGGTCTTAAATGCTGATGATCCGCTCATGGTTCATTTTCAGAATCAAACCGGTTTAAAATGCTGGTACTATGGTTTTGAGGATACCCGGTATGATACGGCTGAGGGCACCGCCAGCCGGGAAGGAAGGTTTTGTGTTCTGTGTGGGCAGGAATTAAATTATTCCCGCTACCATTATGCCCAGTTGGGTAATTTTGAATGTCCCCAGTGCCATAGCCATAACCCCGGAATGCATTTTTCCGGGTCTGGACTAGATATGTCTCCAACTATTAATATGAAAGTTAATGACCTGGAAATAAAAAGCCCTTACCAGGGATTTTATAATGCCTATAATGTACTGGCAGCGGTTGCCTTTTCGAGTATAATGGGGATTTCCAGTGATGTAATCCAAAGTGCCATGGCTAGCTTTAAGCCCCGGGCAGGAAGAATGGAAACATTTGTAATAAACGGTAAGAAGACTATTCTAATACTGGTCAAAAACCCTACCGGCTTAAATCAGAGCCTATCCATGCTGGCGAGTGACACAACAGAGAAAAATCTGTTTATCGCCCTTAATGACAATGCCGCCGACGGGCGGGATATTTCATGGATATGGGATGCTGATGTTGAACCGGTAACAGAAGCAGCAGCAGTTATTAAGCAAATAGTATGTTCGGGGCAGAGAAGCGGAGATATTGCAGTTCGCATCAAGCACACCGGATTTGATCCGCAAAGAATTATAATCAAAACTCCCCTGCAAGAGGGTATAGAAACGGTAGTTTACGGTGAGAGCAAAATAACTTACATATTGTCTACCTACACAGCTCTTTTTCAATGCCGCAAGATACTGGTTAAAATGCAGAAAAAGAATAGGGTTGCCATAGAAACCGGTCAACAACAGCAGAAGAAGGCAGAGGGAGAATAAACTGCAGAATGGAAGTGAAGTAGTGGCAGAGTTTAATATTGCCCATATGTATCCGGACCTGATGAATTTATACGGAGACCGGGGAAACCTGGTTTGTCTTCAACATAGACTGGAATGGTACGGTCACAGCTGTACCATAAAGAATATTAGCCTGGGTGCTAAACTGGAGTTCGACAAAATCGATATGATTTTTATGGGGGGAGGCTCCGACCGGGAGCAGGGTCTGGTTTATCGTGATCTTCTTGATAAAGCGGATAATTTACTTATGGAGATTCGAAATGGGCTGCCGGTATTATTTATCTGCGGCGCTTACCAACTGCTGGGCAAATCTTATCTTTCCTGGGATGGGAGTAATATGGATGGACTGGGTTTTTTTAATTTCCATACGGTTGGACGTAAAGATAGGCTAATAGGCAACGTTCTAATAAACAGTGAGGTTCCTGGAGTTTCCACAAGTATAGTAGGTTTTGAGAACCATGGTGGACGAACCTATTTTGACGATCCAGACCTGGAACCTTTTGGTACAGTTATAAAAGGATACGGAAATAACGGCAAGGACAAGACCGAGGGAGTATTGTTTAAAAACCTGGCAGGAACTTATTTGCATGGGCCCCTGCTCCCGAAAAACCCGGCTATTTCCGACTGGTTTATACGAACTATGGCAGAAAGAAAAGGTATAAAGATTAACCGAGTACTAGATGATACTATTGAAAATTTTGCTCATGAACAGGTCAAGCAAAAAATACTAAGCAGCAGATAATGGTGCTGCAGAGCCAATAGACAATTCTTGCTCCAGAGGAAGAAAACGACTCTAAGAAATAGTACTATTTAAAGAGCCCCTGGCATTAATATGCTCAGGGGCTCTAGAGGTAGAGTTCTATGCAACAAATAATATACGTTATTGACTAATTAAGCAGCACTCGAGCTTTTCGTAAAGTACTTCTTTCTCCAGTGAAGAGCCACATTTACCAATCCAATCATGACTGGCACTTCAACCAGAGGGCCTACCACTGCAGCAAAGGCCTGCCCGGAATTAATGCCAAAGACCGCTACTGATACGGCAATTGCCAGCTCGAAATTGTTGCTGGCTGCTGTGAATGAAAGGGTAGTAGCCTGTTCGTAGTTGATTCCTATTTTTCTTGACATAAAGAAAGATACGCTAAACATAACTGCAAAATAAACTAAAAGTGGAATAGCAATTCTTACTACATCCATAGGCAGTGTAACAATATATTCACCCTTTAAGGAGAACATCACCACGATAGTAAACAAGAGGGCATAAAGCGCAATCGGGCCGGATTTGGGAACAAATTTTCCATCATACCATTCGGCTCCCTTTAAAGGACGCAGGAAATAACGGGTTAAAAAGCCGGCTGCGAAAGGAATTCCCAGATATATTGCAACACTTTTTGCAACCTCACCCATCGAAATCTTTACTACCATGCTGCTTAAACCCAGCCATCCCGGAATAACAGTTACAAATATATAAGCGTAAACCGAGAAAAAGAGCACCTGAAATATTGAATTAAAGGCTACCAGGGCAGCAGCAAATTCATTATCGCCCTCTGCCAGCGAGTTCCACACTATGACCATAGCGATACATCTGGCTAGTCCGATGATGATAATCCCTGCCATATATTCCGGATAATGGGGAAGAGCCAATATCGCTAGTACGAACATAAGAATTGGCCCGATGATCCAGTTTTGTATTAATGATAAGCCCAATACCTTAGTGTTTCTAAATACTTTGCCCAGTTCCTCATATTTAACTCGTGCCAGGGGAGGGTACATCATAATAATAAGACCAATGGCAATGGGGATGGATGTGGTGCCTATAGACAAACTTTTTAAGAAATCAGCAAAGCCTGGAAAAACAAAACCAAGGCCTACACCTATAAACATAGCAAGGAAAATCCACAGAGTCAGGTAACGGTCTAAAAATGATAACTTCTTTACAACTGAATTATTTTCCAAACATAAACACCTCTTTTTTAAGATATAGTTACGCGAATATTATTAAAGTTCAACTTTAGTTCTTCAGTCGGTTAATTAGTTAGCATGTTGTACCAGTACACTTATGCTTTTTCAGCAGAGCTAAATCATCTTTGCAGACAGGGATTTTTTCAATTTCGTCATTAATAACCATAGAAAGGAATGGAAACTTATGGAAAGTATCATCATTAAAATAAAAATAAACCCATTGGGATTTCTTCTTGGAATTAATAATTCCTGCCAGCTTAAGCTTATTCAGGTGCCGAGAAGCATTGGATTGTTGAATGCCTAAAACTGTCTCGATATCACAAACACACAATTCACCGGTTCTTAACAGATTCAGGATTCTTATTCTAGTTTCATCTGCCAACGCTTTTAACACCTGTACAATATCCATGAGTTCACCTCCTCCTTATGAATATATGTAAATATACTCATATAGTATTACAGTATAAAAAATCTGTCAAAAAGAATCGAAAAAACAGCGAAATAAAATTCATTAAGCTTCAATAAATTACAGCTTTAGCTAAGGGTGGTTTGAAAAGAATGGCGAGAAGTAAATAGATAATTATAAATAAGAGTATAAAGTAAGGCGACGGAAGGACGATTATTGACAAGATATAAATGATTGGACTATATTAGAGATAGATACATATCTATATGGGGGGTCCTTTGTGAAGATGGATTATTATTTTAATGCTAAAATTTTAAAAGCGCTTGCTGATCCTAGCAGGCTTAAAATAATTGATATTTTATCCTGCGGAGAAAAATGTGCATGTAATTTACTAGAAGTTTTCGATTTTACACAGCCAACACTTTCACATCATATGAAAGTATTAATCAATTGCGGTCTAGTTGAATCTAGGAAAGAAGGGTCATGGAGTTATTATTCGCTAAATAAAACTAATTGCAATATGCTTATTTTATTTCTTATGAATATTATTACAGATACAGAAGACTGCATTTGTAAAAATGAAACTAAATCAAAAAAGGAGTGTGTTAACTATGAAGAAAGTTGAAATTTTTGACCCAGCAATGTGCTGTGCAACAGGAGTTTGCGGACCATCTATTGACCCCGAGCTTTTGCGAATAGCAATTGTTATTGATTCACTAAAAGAAAAAGGGATTATCGTCAAGAGACATAACTTGACTAATGAGCCACAGGAGTTTATTTCCAACAAAGTTATCAGCGATATTCTTCAAAAAGAGGGTGCAGATATTCTGCCGGTTACACTTGTAGATGGGGAAATTGCCAAAACAAAAGAATATCCTACCAATGAAGAGCTATCCATGTGGTTAGATACAGAAATTAAAACTCAGTCGTTTGGAAACAAGGGTGGCTGCGGTTGTGGAACAACGGGGTGCTGTTAAGATGGTTAATATCGTGTGCGAAGCATTTGATTTAAGTAAGATAAATTTAACTAAATATTTGTTTTTTACAGGCAAAGGCGGAGTGGGTAAAACTTCCGCTGCTTGTGCTGTTGCTGTAAATTTAGCCGATAGCGGGAAAAAGATTCTGCTCATAAGCACCGACCCGGCATCTAATTTACAGGATGTTTTTAATACGGAACTTGATGGCAAGGGTGTACCGATTATTGGAGTACCCGGGCTTGTCGTTGCAAACCTAAATCCGGAGGAAGCAGCGAGGGAATACAGGGAATTAGTAATTGCTCCTTACAGAGGTAAGCTACCAGATAGCGTGATTAACAATATGGAGGAACAACTCTCGGGTTCTTGTACAGTTGAAATAGCAGCCTTTGATCAGTTTTCAAACTTCATCACGGATAAGACGACGGAAGATGAGTATGACTATATAATCTTTGATACGGCACCAACCGGGCATACCCTTCGTATGCTGCAATTACCATCTGCCTGGAGTAATTTTATCAGCGAAAGCACCCATGGTGCGTCTTGTTTAGGCCAGCTCGCCGGGCTTGAAGATAAAAAAGGCATGTATAAGAAGGCTGTTTCAAATCTGGCAGATAAATACAAAACAACTATTGTACTGGTATCAAGACCTGAGAAGACCCCGCTGCTGGAGGCTGAACGTTCAAGCTATGAACTCAGCGATTTAGGCATAAACAACCAACTATTAATTATAAACGGTGTATTAGGTGAACCCTCTGATGATGTGTCTCAGAAAATATTTGATAAACAACAAAACGCCATGGAAAATATGCCGCAAGGATTAAAAAAATTCAAAACCTTCACTATACCGCTTCGTTCCTACAACATTTTAGGACTGGATAAAATCAGGGCATTTTTGAATAGTGATAATTATACAGGTGTTAATATTCACAACAAATCTATTGAACTAAAAGAAATTGACGTACTGATTGACGACATTTACACAACTGGTAAAAAGGTAGTATTCACAATGGGTAAAGGTGGTGTTGGCAAAACAACTATTGCAGCTACTATCGCACTTGCATTAGCTAAAAAGGGAGTAAAGGTACATTTAACCTCCACTGACCCAGCCGATCATCTAAAATATGTTTTTAATAAAGCTGAGAATATAACATTAAGCAAAATTGATGAAAAGCAAGAGCTCCTAAAATACCAAAATGAAGTGCTGACCAAAGCACGCGAAACAATGAGCGAAGACGATGTTGCTTACGTTGAGGAGGATTTACGTTCTCCTTGCACACAAGAAATTGCTGTATTTAGAGCTTTTGCGGAGATAGTTGACAAGGCTGAACACGAGGTTGTAATTATTGACACCGCACCTACAGGGCATACTCTTTTACTTCTGGATTCCACACAAAGCTATCATCGGGAGGTGCAACGGACCAAGGGGGAAATACCTATATCTGTTCGAAGACTATTGCCTAGACTTCGAGATGAGATGCAAACAGCTGTTATTATTGTAACGTTGCCGGAAGCTACGCCTGTGTTCGAAGCCCAGAGACTTAGGGAAGATTTAAGCAGGGCGGGTATAAATAATAAATGGTGGGTGGTTAATCAGTGCTTATCAATGACTAAAACCAACAATCCCATGCTTATTGCACGTGCCGAAGCTGAAGAAAAATGGCTGGAAAAAGTAAGAGAAATAAGCGATGATAACTTCGTTGCGATACCTTGGCTGCAAGATGCATCAATTGAAAGTATAGGCAAATTAAATTAATAGTTTTATCTAGGGCATAGTTTTAATATATGCTCTAGCTTGACAAGCAATCAATCAGATAATTTTAAACATTAACATAAATTATAACCTTACTATAATTTTAGGAGGAAAATTTTATATAAAGATCGATGTGTTCAGAACCGGATTTGCCAAAATACTGGAATAGATAATGGTATATTTTGTATCTGGGTGGGAAGGATAGTAGTAAATAACATGAGTTAAGGGAGTGTTAACTATTAATCCGGATGCCAATGTTGAACGAAATCTATTTTCTGCTGAAATAATCACCAGCCGTTTGCAAGAAATACTGTTATCAGATGACACCAATAATGCAGATATAAATAATATAATCGGTTACCTTCTAGATAATAGCGGGAAAATGATCAGGCCTCGATTGGTTACCCTGACATCATCATTATACCCTCATAATCCCGATATAGTGCGGGATATAGCAGTAGCAGTAGAAATGATTCATATGGCATCCCTGGTGCATGACGACATTATTGATCATGCCCTCATGAGAAGGGGACGGGAGAGTGTCAACGGCAAATGGGGCAACCAGGCCGGGGTACTAACCGGGGATTATCTGTTTGCCAGTGCTTTTAAACTCATTAACTATCACGGATTATTGGAAATTATGGATAACATCACTGAAACTATTCAGATAATGTGTTCCGGAGAGATTCGCCAGATGGCTATGGCATATAATGTATATATTTCGGAAGATGATTACTACGATAAGACCTTTCGCAAAACTGCCTGCCTTTTTGCATCCAGTTGTAAAACCGGTGCCATGGCCAGTTCCATGCCGCCTGAAGAGATAATAATAATGGAAAAATTCGGCCAGTGCGTGGGTTATGCCTATCAAATTATTGATGATGTGCTGGATTTTGTATCTGATAGCAGTTTGCTTGGTAAACCGGTAGGGAGTGACTTATTGCAAGGGAATATAACCTTGCCGGTTATCTATGCTCTGCAAACGGATTATGGCCCATGGTTGAGGACGGCTATAGAAGGTAAAAAATTTAACGGTCAAAAAATGAAAAAAATTATTAATTTATTAAGAGATATTGGGGCATTAGAATACTCACTAAATCGTTCCCGGGAGTTTTTGAACCAGGGAACGAAACTCTTACATAAACTACCGGACCTGCCAGCTCGGAAGAGCCTGGATGACCTGGCTTGTTATTTATTAAACGTATATTATCAAAAGCTGCAAAATTATGAATTCAGGGCCGTACAAGAGGCGGTTAAATAATGAATATATCGGCTGCTCCTGCCAAATCACGGCTGCCTATATCTGATAACTGGAAGACCAGGACCGCTCAAAGCCGGATATTATTTCATTATATCCGGCATACCCTGCCAGAGGTAAAGAGGTTACTCAAATACTGGCAAGGTGAGGCTTTGCAGTGTGTTAATCCGGAACTAAAAAAACAGGCTTTGAGCAGTCTGGACAGGAAAGCCTTTCACTGTCAGGGAGGGGCTGTATTCGCTGTTCCTTACAGGGAATGGGAATCCTTACTGGTGGAATTAATAGTTGCTTATCAGACCCTGTGTGATTATCTGGACAATCTCTGTGACCGGGCTAACTGTAATGATGGTACAGCTTTCCTGCATTTGCATCAAGCGTTAATAGATGCCCTAACTCCAGGAAAACGACCTTTCGTTGATTATTACCGCGAATATCCTTTCAGAAATGATGGCCTCTATATTTATAAACTGGTACAGCAGTGTCAAAAATGTATCGCCAGACTACCTTCATATGACGTTGTTTATAATGACGTTATTACTTTGGCTGATTTGTATACTAAATTACAGGTTTATAAACATATTTCCTGGGAAAACCGGGAAAGAGAGCTGAGAAGCTGGGTGGACAGTCTTCTCCCTGCCTGGCCTGGTATCCTGTGGCAGGAATTTGCGGCTGCCAGTGGATCAACCCTGGCCGTTTTTGCCCTATTTGGGCTGGCTACCTGTCCAGATGCCAGCAAGCTAGAGAGTCAAGCAATTGTGCAAACCTATTTCCCCTGGATATGCGGATTGCATATTCTGCTGGATTACGTTATTGATCAGGAGGAGGATAAAAAAGGCGGGGATTTGAATTTCACATTTTA
>JBDKUD010000363.1:0-10697 GCA_039679805.1 Syntrophomonas sp.
TGCGTGATATGACCAACAATGATCTGCCTATTGGCTGGACGCAAACCAACCAAAGGAGCTTTACCATTCCGGCTTCCAAACTGACTGAAGGCCATCAATATCGCCTATGGGTGGCATCGACCAATGCTAGCGGGATTGAGTATAGCGTATACACCTTCTTTACTATAACCAGTTCTCCTTCGGCAATTACACAGCCGACACCCTCCAATAACCTTAATACACCTGTTCCCGTATTTACACCGGTAAGTACAACACAAATTGATATTAGCTGGAATCAAGTGGAAGGAGCAGTAAAATACAGCATTCGTCGTGCCAATAGCGAGGGTGGATCATTTACGCATGTATATTCACTTGCCGATACCAAATACAGTGATGTCGGGTTGGCCCAAGGTGCTTCCTACTGGTATAAGATTTCATCCATTGATGCTCAGGGGAACGAGTATGCCTGTGAAGTGACAAAGAGCAGCACCTTATCTCCCTTAGCTCCTGCTTTTTCTCCGGCATACCGTGCAATGCGGCTGGAGTGTTTTGCTGACTACCCAAAAGCAAGTCAATACAAAAGTATAATTGATAAGTACAGCCAGCAGTATAATATAGATGCCAACCTGATTGCCAGCATAATTGCTTCCGAAAGCAGCTTCAATTCTTCGAGTTTGTCCAATGCCGGAGCAAAGGGTATGATGCAGCTAACGGATACCTTTATCAAATATCTGGGTAATATTAACCCGTACAATGCTGAAGAGAATATTAAGGGCGGTACCCGTATCATGTCAGAAAAGATATACCGGGATTGGAAAGACTGCCCACCCGACATTGTGAAATTTGCACTTGCATCTTACAATTCTAACAACAGGGCTGTAAACCAATGGAGAAATCTTGGTAATAATAAATACTCGTTTGAATGGGAGCCCATAAAATATAAGGCCGCGGCAGAAACCAGAAACTATGTCGACAAGATTTGGAAGCGATGGGCCTCTACTTTTGATGCTTCTGTACCTTCCTTTTATATTTCTTCGCCAACCAATGGAGTTAATCTTAATACAGATAATGTGGTAGTTTCATGGACCAGCTTGGGAGGAGCTACCAGCTATAAACTGGGGCTGGCTGACATTACTAATGTAACTCGGGTAGATGAGGATGGCGTCAAAATAATAGACGAAAACAGCAACATCCTGGGAACTAGTACGAGCTACACGATTCCTTCTTCAAAATTAGAAAGTGGCCGCCGGTATCGGGTATATGTAGCAGCTGAAAGTCCACAAGGGGAAAAATGGAGTGTAACCTCCTTTAATATCAATCCTGAATCTACGAACCAAACGATAAATGCAACCGTACCAGTTCCAAAAGAATCACCGAATCCAAGCCCAGCTTATACTGTTCAGGCAAAGGATTGGAGACTGGATTATTACGGTGGAGAGATTCAGGTGACAGTAAATCAATCTTACCAACAAGCTCCTGATGATCGAACCTTTACTCTTATGATAGGAGAATCAACTACGCCGCAATTAGAGTTTAACGGGATAAATAAGAGTGGAGATAAAAAACATCCTATGGAGCTTTCCTTCTATTATAACAAGTATTATGCTTCTTGGACTCCGAAAGCAATAGGATTATCCCCTGGCACTTATAATTGCCAGATGATCACCTGGGGCGGAGGGCAGAAATGGATTTCACCTGATACGAAATTATTGACGGTTCCCTCAACTACTTTCGTATCGTCAGAGGACTTTTGGGCTTCGAGGACAGGAACGGGGGCTGCCGCTTGGTGTTATCCTTTCAGGAACAATAGAGATACTTCTAACAACTTTGGTCAAGATAGAGATGATGATAATAATGGTAAGGCTGACAGGGCACATGCGGGGGTTGATCTTCATTATCAATCTGGGCTTAAAGCAGGAACCCTTGGCGATGAGGTTCTTGCCATGTCTGATGGGATAGTACTAAGTTACGACCCGAATTTTTACCAAAACACGGATTGTTTGGCGGTCCTAAATACTGATCAGACGATTATTAGATATACTGAAATTCGCAGTAATCTTAGAGCAGGCGCTGTTGTAAAGCGAGGTCAAAAAATAGGTAATGTAATTACAAACAATGACGGAAGTAGAATGTTACACCTGGAAGTGTATTACAATCATGATGCCGATAACAACTACAAAGTCATAACAGGCACGACGAGTGAATTAAATGCGAATAAATTGACACAAACTCGGAACAATTATTATTTATATGTTCTTCATACACCGCCAAAGAACCTTAGCTATGAACGAAGAAAAGATCTTGTTAAACCCAATTTAGTATCCAAATTATATGGGATTGATGCCTTCAAAAATAATTAGATTTATTGAAGCATAAATTCCCCATTAAATAGCCTTCTAGAAATTTCGGCGTTATTTTTCGTCTTTATTTTGGGAAGGCTATCTATTTTTATCTGATGAAAATGAGACGAAAACTAGTTTTAACCCCCTGAAAAGTATCTAATTTAGTTTCATTTATTTACATGGCACCAGTGACAACTTGAGTAACCATTACTTAGTATAATTGGGGCATTATTACTTGTTGCCTCTTTAAACGCTTCTTCCCCCCAGGGATACCAGTTGACCGGATCATGGGCGTGTTGTAACAAATAGGGGCTTTTTTCATTTATAAGATTGTTTGACGTGGACATGAGTCAACCCCCGCTTTCCGTTTTATTTATTGCTTAGTTTGGGAGTTTGGAAGGAGATTATATACGCTTTTGTTAGAATATACCCAGCCGATGTGAAGATGTCTCCTCGATCAGTTATTTGAATGTACTCCCTTATGCTGTAATTTGAAATTGGGTATATCCGGGCCAACCTTAAACCCTTATATAGTGCTGGTTAGGATTAAACAGCACATCCTTCAACATTTTTACACGATCAAGAGAAAGGCGGTGAGTGATTACCATTCTGAATAGGAATACCTTCCTTTGTTTTCCCTTAACAAAATAAGTAAGAATATAATGCAGCCCTGAAAGACATTAGATTTTATTGGTTCCAAAATCTAACTTGACCAGCAGCAAATGCTGGTATAAATTAGTACATAGATTTACTATGCATTATAAATCTATGTATGGAGGATTGCAATGAAAATCAATAAAGAGCTGCTCAAAGGGAGCACCGCTCTCCTTCTACTCGGATTGCTCGAAAATCGAAGCATGTACGGATATGAAATGATAAAGGAACTGGAAAAAAGGTCGGAGGGGGTGTTCTCTCTAAAAGAAGGAACTCTGTACCCCATCTTGCATACCCTGGAGCAAAACGGTCTGCTCAGATCCTACTGGTCTGAAAACCAGGGCAAACGGCAGCGTAAATATTATGAAATCACCGCTCAAGGGATCGAATACCATAAGATGCGCAAAGAAGAATGGAACACCTTTAGTACGGCAGTAGAGAGAGTACTGCATTTGGGGGAGGTGGGTACATGAACCGCGGGCAATACTTGAATCGGGTCTGTGCCTGCGTACGTTTTAAGGATGTTCATCCCCAGATCAGGCGGGAACTGGGCTCCCATTTTGAGATAATCCATATTGTTTTCAATAGTAAAAAAGTGGGCTGGGCCCAATTGGCTGGGGGTATTATCGTAAGTGATGCCACAAGTATCAGCCGGGGTAAAATATGGAGAAATCAGCTTGGCGAAATATATTCCGAGTCCGGGCAGGAGGGTGTATTAGCTATGAATGTGCTACCCTACTGTATAGAGTGGTGCTGGGCTATTCCTCGCCTACTTGGGTGGATGGGGTACCATCTACTATGGGCAACTTATTAAAGAGAGGTTTAATCATAAATTGGAGAACATCATTTTCGACCTTCCTAATTGTAACTGTCGTCACGCCATTGCCCCCTTCGCAAGTCAGTGCAGAAAATAGAGGAGCTATCCTACCGGGGACATGGCAGCAATAGATGGCTTCCTAGGGTACTTTAAGCTCAATCTCCACTTCTTCCCCTTCTTGGAATACACGTCCACCCGGTATTTTTAAGATGCCATTGGCTCGCGCGGACATCTCAACGCGGTTGGAATGAGACGTTCCCGGCTGCACAGACAATCCCATGGCGCAGGTGGACATTTCAACGCCGTTAGGTCTAAAAGTGATTAACGGTGTGGCACGGTAAGCTCCTTCCGCTGTTTTTTGGACCATTGCCTGCATATAAAAGTCAAAAGGAACATGTGACCGGGCTTCACGGGTCAGAACAGCCGAAATATAACGCGACGTCGTAATCGGACAGCCCAGAATATGTTCAATAAGAGGGCGAATATACCATGCCATAGTCATTTCTGCAGGAACAGCAGGTCCTACAATCCCTAGAACCGGTGTTTCTTCGATCATAGTAAAACTGGTGCACTTGGCAGGACCGTGGGCGACCTCGTAGCAGTAGACTTTGCCGAGTTTTCCGAGAACATTTCTGGCGTAATCACGGCTCCCTTTTGAGGACCCCGCATTCAAAATGACGATATCGCCCTCCGAAGCCGCCTGCCGCAGGGTTTGGGTCAGCCGTTCCTGGTCGTCTGGAACAATCGGATACAAAATCGGTTCGCCGCCCCATTGCTGGATGAATGCTTCCAAAACCAGGCCATTGGTTTCAACATTTTTCCCTTGAGGTAGAGGAAGGTCTACGGGGACCAATTCGTCGCCGGTGGGAATGATGACTATGCGCGGTTTTCTAACCACATTGACCTTACGAATCCCGCCCGCTGCCAGCAAGCCCAGTTGAGAAGGGGTTATACGATACCCTTTGGCAAGCAGTACCTCTCCTTCCCACAGCATGGAACCGGGAGGGTTGATATTTTCACCGGCAAATGAAGGGAACTGTGCCAACCTAACTCCGCCACCGTCCAAAACCGTAACCTGTTCAATCAAGACGACCGTATCAAACTGTTCATCAACCGCGTTTCCAGTATTGCTGAACACATAGTCTACTCCGCTGACCCAGTTCTCCATTCGTGCGGGATCAGACACCAACCTGTCAAAATGAATTGCTATTCCATCCATGGCACTCAAGGGAACATCTGGAATCATGCGCGTACAGCGGATCTCTGAAGCTGTCACGCGGTTCACCGCCCTGCGCAGCGGGACCATTTCGGAAGAGGGCGAAACCCGGGTCTCCTGCAGGATCATGGCGAGGTATTCCTCCCGGTTGGGGACAAAGGGTATGTTCATAATAAACCTCCCTAATTTTAATGTTTTACTTATTGAAATTTCATGGCACAGCTTTTTAGCACCCCGTCCTCATCCGCTTCTTCTAGAATCCGCACCGGGATTCCATAGGCACCACTGAGCGTTTCTTCTGTCAGAATATCGTCACAATACCCGGAACGGATTTCACCGTTTCCCTCAATGAGTATGACATTGGAAGAGCACAAAAAAGCATGGTCGGGATAATGAGAGGCCATTATAATACCGATGCCGCTTGATTTCAATTTCATAATCTGCTCCAGGACCCGCATCTGGTTGCCATAATCAAGGTTGGAGGCCGGCTCGTCCATGACTAGGAACTTCGGCTCCTGGGCCAGTGCCCGGGCAATAAGGACCATCTGCCGCTCACCCCCGCTGATCTCTGTGTAGACCCTGCTTTTCAAAGGAGCGATGCCCATGGATTCCAGAATCTCCTCAACCCGGTCCCGATCAACCTGCTTTGGTGAGCGGGAATTTTCAAAGCATGCCGTACGTCCCATAAGCACCACGTCCTGCACCGAGAAGGGAAATGGCGGGATATGGGCCTGCGGGACATAGGCAATCACCCTTGCCAACTGCTCCCGTTTAAAATCCAGAATGTCCCTGTCGTCCACCAGGAACTTGCCGCCCTTGCGCGGTAAAAAGCCCAGAATGGTTTTAAAGAGCGTGGACTTTCCAACTCCATTCGGGCCGAGTATGCAAAAGAATTCGCCCGCCAAAACCTCAAAACAGATTTCGGAGAGTACTACCTTTTTTCCATAACCGCAGGACAGTTTCTCCGCTCTGAGTTTGGTTTTTACCTCCAACCGCTTCGCCCCCCCAACAACAGCAGAATAAACACTGGCGCCCCGATGGCGCTGGTCAGTATACCGATGGGAATCTCAATGGTAAGCAGGGACCGGGCAAGGTCGTCAATTAGCAGCAGATAGATACATCCCAGCAGAAAGGATACCGGAAGGAGTTTTTTGCTGTCCGGCCCTACAAATATTCGTGCTATGTGGGGTACCACCAGTCCTACCCAGGCTATTACTCCGCAAATCGCCACAGATGAAGAACAGAGCAAAGTCGCTGCGATGATCATCACCAATCGAAAACTTCTTACATTCAGTCCCATGGCCAGGGCCTCTTCCTCATTGAAGCTGAGCAGGTTGATCTTATAGCTATTAACAAGAATAAAAATAGTTCCCAGGGCCACGGCTGGTATAATAAACTCCACATCGAACAAATCAATGTTGGACAGGCTTCCCATGAGCCAATAGGTCATAGTCTGCAAATCTGTGTAGGGATCGGCCATGTATTTCGCAATGGAAATCCCGGCCTGGAAAACCGCACTGATTACGATACCCACTAATACATAGACAACGATGCCATCCCGCCGCTTCATCAACAGCCGACTCAACAGACAGGTGATGAAAGTGGCAAATAATCCGACTCCCAATGCGGCAAGCTGGATCTGAAATCTTCCGAAATCCAGAATTATAGCAATGCAAGCACCCAATCCAGCCCCGGCTGATGTTCCTAAGAGAGAGGGGGAAACGAGAGGATTGCCGAATATCCCCTGAAAGGTTGCACCGGACAAGGCCAGGGCTCCGCCGACCAAAATGGCGGCTAAAATGCGCGGCAGGCGAACCTTCAGTATAACTACCACAGCATTATAGCTGCTCTCATCCGCGGCCAGAGTACGAGATAGCACCTTCCAAACCTCACCGGGTGCGGCGCTGTATCGTCCTATAAAGAAAGACAGCGCGACAACTGCCAGAAGGACGACTATTAGAATGGCAATCACCAGCCCGGTTCTGTTCTTCATCATTCCATATTCACCCCGTCATACTATTCCTGACCGCCGAGAAAATCTCCACTAAACAACAGATAGATGAAAACCGGCGCGCCGATAAGCGCTGTCAGGATTCCCAGTGGTATCTCCACTATGAGCAGCGTCCGGGCCAAATCGTCGATCAGCATCATATAGATCCCACCAAGCAATGTGGCTACAGGAAGCAATCGCTGGTAATTCGGGCCGACCAGGAGCCGTGCACAGTGGGGAACCACAATGCCGACCCACCCCACGAGACCACAAATGGAGATTGCGGCAGAACACGTAAAAGTAGCTATTGAAATAATGATGCGGCGCATCCGCTGCACATCGACTCCCATAGCCATAGCCTCCTCATCGCTGAAGGAGAGCAGGTTGAGTTTCCAGCGCAGGAAATTCATCAGGATAATGCCGGCCAGGATAATCGGAATCACCACTATGAGGTCTTTACGGGTAAGGTCAGTCAGCCCGCCCATGAGCCAGAAGGTGATGGCGGGGAGTTGGTTGTCTATGTCAGCAAAATATTTCGTGATCGAGATCACTGCGTTGAACAGGGCTGAAACGACCATACCCACAAGGATCAAGAAAATGACCGTTCCCTGCCCCCGACCCACTATTTTGCTGATGGTATAAGTAAGAAACACGGCCAAAAGCCCCATCAGGAAAGCAGTAAGCTGGACTCCCAGGTCGGAGAGCGACAGCAAGATGCCTGCTGCGGCGCCGCAGGCGGCGCCCGACGCTGCTCCAAGGATATCGGGGGTTGCCATAGGGTTTCGGAATACGCTCTGATAGGCAGCTCCTGATGCAGAAAGAGCCATACCTACCAGCATGGCCCCTACCGCCCTCGGGATCCGGGAATTGATAAGAATCGAAACAATTGTTTTGGACATATCTTCGGTCTGTCCGAGAAGTACGTTTAATATATCAGGAATGGATATAGAATAACGCCCGATGGAAACGGAAATAAGAAATAGTGCTGCCATCAACAAGACCAGGATCAGGTTAAGCGTTACGATTTTTTCAGTTTGACCCGGTTTCTTCACTTCCCACACCCCGAGCAGTTGTTATTGGGAATCTGCCAGAATGTAATTCAGCTGCTCATCGGTCAGATCAAGGTTATAAAACAGCTTGAAGAATTCCTTGGCCTCAGCGCGAATATCGAGCTTGACCACATCGGGATAAAGCAGATTGGCCAGCCACTTTACACCCAAAACACGATTCACGGAAGGCCCTCGGTCCACCCAGTTGTTGGGAAGAGCGGGAGTCTGATAAACGCGGCCGTCTTTAACAGCCTTTATACCGGCCCAATTGGGATCGGCAAGAATTGCTTTGGCGGAAGTAGGGTTATTAGAGCCAGTATAGGTGCTGTTGCGTATGATGTACTCGGGATTCCATGTAATAATCTGCTCCAGGGAGACAGTAGACTGTCCAACCAGGCCGTTGGTTGTATTTTCGGCTATATTGGCTACATTGACCGCGCCAACGAAATCAAATACCTGGGTGTGCATAGAGCCGAAAGGATCAGTTTCCAGCCCGTTTGCACCTTCGGCGTAGTAAATCTTTTTAGCTTGCGCCTTCGGGATCGTCGCCAACACCTTGCTGAGTTCGTTAAGCTCATCCACGCAATACTGGCCCAGCTTGGCGCCTCTTTCCTCATTCTGGAACAATTGGCCCAGCAGCTTGTAGGCGTTGCCCAATTGATTAATGTCTGAGGATACTATGACGGTAGGTATGCCAGTCTGACTTTGAATTTTATCAGCCATCTTGATTATCTTATCATCGACAATAGCCGTAACCAAAATCACATCGATATTGGCCTTAACCAGCTCCTCAATATTGGCCGTGGGGTTGGCAGTAGACCAGCCGCCCAGATAAGGGAGATCCCAATATTCCTTGGGGATATACTTTTTTTCATCCTCGGAAAGCTGGTTCGTATAACCGCCCAGCTTTGTGATGTCCATGGTGCGGATATATAAAATACCGATCAGATTGGATGCATATGCTTTATTAATCGGTTTTTCAATGGTTACCGTTCTCCCCCCCATATCGGTAACTGTAAAAGGCTTCAAGGTCTGTTCGGTCTTTGATGCGGTATTGCTGGTCTTGTTGCAACCCGTCAGCAACACAAGACTCATAGTCAGGGCAAGGATCAGCGCGAGTACTCTTTTCACTTTCATTTCCCCCTAAAAAATTATTGAAACAATAAATCGCCTGCACCAGAAAAGGAACAGGCGAAGTGAATTATACGCTGTAGGCACACACTATGTAGTAACTCCTTTTCTAACGTGAAGGACATTTCGTTTCCAAAACGCTCAATTAATCCAACGGCTAAGGCCATGCTGCCATAGTAATACCCTCTCCTACTACAATGCTCTTAAATATTATATAATGTTTCATTATGTTATATAATGTTTTATTAAGTATAATGTTAGCAAATAAGGGCTTATTGTCAAGTTATGCTGTTTTATGTTATGTTTGCCTCGCAATTAAAGAAGAGACTTGTAATGGTGAAAGTGTTGAACATTCAGCTAAATATTACTCTTTAAGAAATGCAGCAATATAGGACATTTGAGGATAGTCAGTGATATTCCGGGAAACTACTCATTCGACTCCGGAGCCGGATCTGGAATTACTATTCTAAATTATTTTTAGGGTACATTTATTTACATGGCACCAGTGGCATGCGGAATAACCTATGCTCAAGAAAATAGGCTTGTCTTCCCTTTTGGCCTTCTCAAAAGCCTCTTCGCCCCAGGGATACCAGTTTACCGGATCATGGGCATGTTGTAATAAGTATGGACTTTTTTCGTTTATGAGGCGGTTTGTATCTGACATGATTTCAACTCCCATTAAATTATTACTTGCTTAGTCTCGGGAGTTATGCAGACGATTATGTGTCCTTTATGGTATTGAATTATTCAAACGTGCCTTGCATGGTTATTTTTAAATTCTCGCAGTGTTTTTGTAACCATTCCGCCAATTCAAGTATAGTTAGTTGGCCTTCTGCTAATTGCAGCATTATTCCATACATAGATTTTTCATCTGCTGTTAGCCCCCACCCGTTAATCTGTAAAAAGGAATCCATTACTACAAGGGCAATTCTTTTATTTCCATCTAAAAAAGGATGGTTACTGCAAAGGTGATATCCGTAAGCTGCTGCCATCTCAAAAACATCTTTGTGGGCATAATCTCCTAATAACGTCATTTGAGGCTGAGCTAAGGCAGAATCTAAAAGCCCTTCATCTCTGATACCATTAAGTCCACCGTATTCCTTGATTAATTGCTGATGAAAGAACAACACTATCTCTTTTTTAATAAACCTGAACTGGCTCATTTGGCCAGCTCTTTCAAAGTATTCCTAAATTTACGTTCTGTATTTCTATACGCTTGAGCCCACTCAGCAAACTCGGGATCAAAAGGGGTTAAATGCAGCCCATCTTGTTCCATCATAAGTTGAAGAACATCATTTTCCTTTAGATTTAGCTGTTCAATCAGGTCTGCCGGCAGTATTAAACCAAGGCTATTTCCGACCCTCCTAATTTTGACCGTCGTCATAGCTTTGCCCCCCTTTTGTTATAACTCATGTTATAATTAGTTTATCATTCTCCTAGATATTGTCAATGTTATGAATCCCCTTATTCTTGACGTCTTGCCCGGATAAGCATTAATAATTGATCCTGCCGGTCCATC
>JBDKUD010000261.1:0-1663 GCA_039679805.1 Syntrophomonas sp.
TTGTACACATTAATCCCTGGCGATTCGATGTGGCGAGAAATATTTCCTTAATTTTTGTTCCTGAGGATGTAGATGTATGTGTTTGCACCGACCTGGATGAAATATTGGAACCTGGTTGGAGGGATAAACTGGAAAGAGTCTGGACGCCGCAAGCTACCAGATTAAGATACATGTACACCTGGAGTTTTAATCCGGATGGATCCCGCGGAGTTACCTTCTGGTATGAAAAAATTCATAAACGGCACGGGTTCAGATGGACCCATCCAGTTCACGAAGTATTAGAGTATTATGGGTCAGAGCCAGATATTTATGCTTGGGAACCAACCATTCAACTGAATCACTATCCTGATCCTGCCAAATCAAGAGGTAATTATTTGCCCTTACTGGAGCTGTCTGTTAAGGAAGATCCCAATGATGATCGGAATATGCATTATCTTGGCCGGGAGTATATGTATTATGGTATGTGGGATAATTGCATCGAAACTCTAAAAAAACACCTGGAAATGCCAGAAGCCCAATGGAAAGATGAGCGTTGTGCTTCTATGAGATTTATCGCCGCTGCATATAAAGGAAAAGATGATTATCGGGAAGCAAAAAGCTGGTTATATAGAGCTATTGCTGAAGCGCCGTATTTAAGAGAACCTTATGTGGAGTTGGCTCAATTGGCAAATATGGAACAAGATTGGCCTACCGTATATTTTATGACTGAGGAAGCACTAAAAATAACAAAAAGACCTGATAGTTATATTAACGAGGCCTACGCCTGGGACGCTACTATCTATGATCTTGGAGCTGTGGCCTGTTACAAGTTGGGCATGCTTCAAAAATCATATGATTGGGCCATGACCGCAGTTGAAATGTCTCCAAATGATGAACGCTTAAATAAGAATTTAGAAATTATTAAATCCAGCATTAATTTAATAGGGGCTAAAATAAATTAAGTAGTGCAATATTTATTTTTTCTAAAACCATAAAAAAACAAGGCCTGTAAACACCATATGGTGAATCCAGGCCCACATTGCAACGGGTTATGTAATTTGAACTTTACTAACGAACTTTTTTGAAATATTCTTTCAGTTCATCTACCAGTTCTTTCCTAATAGCTGCAGCAGGTATTTTCTTTTTGATTGCATCGGTTTCAGGGAAAATACCGGATTTGCTCTTCCGCACTTTCAAAACATCATTAAAAATTACCTGGTCATCCCTGGTTATAATTACTCTAGTTTCATAGTCTTTGGTACCGGCAATTTTGTGTCCTTTCAATACTTCAGTTTTCAGAATTTCAAAATCAAATTTAGTCATATGCAAACCTCCTTATGGCTGTTTTTACAATTTATGACCGATGTTGTTTGCATAATTCGATTTTTTATATACTTTCTCCTTCTTAATATAATTGCATTAGTAAATTCATTGTTTATTCTATAAATTGAGCCGCTATTTTGATGATATAGATAACCACAGGGAGACGGGGGGCTGTTAAATTTTCCGAAATTGCACGTATCTCATGCTATAAAGTGTATTTATATACTGGGAGTAGGAAAAGCAAATTTCTATCTAATGGAGATAAATGGCTCTTTTCTTTCCAAACACTGCTTTTGTAACGATTCCATTCCTCGAGACCAAAATATATTATCAATTCCTCTCGCGTGTAACGGGCAAATCT
>JBDKUD010000282.1:0-7388 GCA_039679805.1 Syntrophomonas sp.
CTATACATTTTGCAGCCAGGCCAGAAGGTGGTAGGGTAAAGAACCCTGCTGTAATTACATTTTGTTATTTTAAAAGTAGTTCTGGTAGACTAATACTATTAGTAAATAATAAGGATTGATTTAATGCGAACTGTGTTTTACGTTTTTGTTATAACTGTTTTAATATTGGCAGTAGTTATTGTAGGAATATATTTGCTGCTGGAGGGTTCGTTTCTTCCTAGAAGATCTTCCAAGGAATTTATTAGACTATCAAAAATGCCGGTAATAAAGCTTCTTGAGGGATACTTTTATGCAAGCAGACCTGATTTATATCTTAAGCCAATAACATGGTCATGGTTTAAAAAAGTCTTTATTAGATCGGAAACAGGAGATAATTATCATGGCAAAGTTATACCTTTGGACAATGCACGAAAGATTATCAAGCTGGATAAGCCGGTGGAAGTGGCAGACCTGGAGCATATTATTCCCTATCCGGTAGCGAGGAGCATTATTTTAAAGGGTCCCATGCCAAGTATAGCAGTTATGGAATGCCCGTGCCGGGCACAAAAGGTGAATTCATGCCCCCGGGATGTATGCCTGGTGATGGGCGAGCCGTTTGTTTCGTTTGTTGTGGAACATAGTCCTAATAAAGCCAGAAGAATTGAGGTAGAAGAGGCTCTTAAGATTTTGGAAGAAGAGGAGGAACGGGGACATATTCACACCGCCTGGTTCAAGCAGGCCATGCACAATCGCTTTTATACTATATGCAATTGCTGTTCTTGCTGCTGTCTGGGAATGGCCTCTTATTTTCGCGGCGTATCAAGAATTGCCCATTCAGGCTATCAACCTATAATTAATAAGAGCAGTTGTGTAAACTGTGAAGCTTGTAGCAAAACTTGTCTCTTTGGAGCTATTAAGCAAGTTGATGATATTCCTGTAATCAATACCGACCTTTGTATGGGATGTGGTGTATGTGTATCCCATTGTCCCCTCCATGCTATAAAGCTAATCCCCGCTCCTGAAAAGGGAACACCTTTGGATGTTGAGGTACTTGTTTAATTGGAGACTAACCAAAAAGCAGCTGATTAATGATACTCCGAAGGTCATAAGCTTTTTTGACATACTGTTGCATTATTTGGGTAAGGATAAACTATGGGACTTATGTGAAAATTGGGCTGTGGCCGAAAGGAGTTAAAGAGGGGAGTTTCCCTTGTGGCAGATATGTCAACTGCTAAAGATATTATTTCCGGCAGCAAAAAGGATCGGTTGGTTTCGTTGGATGCGCTGCGTGGTTTTGATATGTTTTGGATTATTGGTGCTGGTTCAATAGCGACTGGCCTGGTTAATCTTAAACTTCCGTGGAGTTCATTTATAGCTGGCCAGCTTTCTCATTCCCAGTGGAATGGATTCACCTTTTACGATCTTATCTTTCCGTTGTTTGTTTTCATTACCGGGGTTTCCCTGGTTCTCTCCCTGCAAAAGCGGATTGAACGCACTGAGGATTACTCCGCCATTATCAAACACGTACTTAAACGCACCATAGTGCTTTTCTTAGTGGGAATCGTATATTATGATCAATTCAGCTACCCGTTGCACCTCGAAAGAATAAGGATTATGGGAGTGCTGCAGCGTATTGCCTTGTGCTATTTCTTTTCCTCACTATTAGTTATATACACCAGGCCGCGGACTCAGGCGGCAACTGTCGTTGGCATACTGGTCGGCTACTGGGCGATCATGCGGTTCGTAGCGATACCAGGCTACGGTGCCGGGATTTGGACACAAGCACATAACCTCCCGCGTTATATTGATAATCTTTTACTTCCCGGCCGATTATTTTATGGCAGTTGGGATCCAGAGGGTATTCTAACCACTATACCAGCCATTGCAACTTGCCTGTTGGGTGTTTTAACCGGTCACTGGCTTAGGACTTCAGAGTGGTATCATAGCCGAACCATGGATGCCACCCAACGAGCAAGATACTTGTTCTTGGCTGGTGTGGTGCTTGTCATATTAAGCCTTTTGGTAAACCCGTTTTTCCCGATTAACAAGAATCTCTGGACAAGTTCTTTTGTACTGCTAACAGGAGGCCTTGCGGCCATGTTAATGGCTTTTGCTTACTGGATAATTGATATACGAGGACACCGGATACGGGCCTTTCCATTTATAGTCATTGGTATGAACTCAATTTTTATATACTTTGCAGTAAGGTTTGTCCCATTCGATAAGATTGCTGCCTGGTTAATTAGCCGCATTGCTGTATTCGGACGGAGTCAAACTCTGGTTGCCGCTATGTTGGAGCTTGCAATAGAAGGATTGCTTCTGCTCTATTTATATCGGCGACAGGTCTTTATTAGAATCTAATACTTTGGCATTAACTGAAACTTAGAGAATGCAATGCTTTTGCACAGACTATGATAAATTTACTAAAAATCAATAATTTACCAAAAAAATATTGCTCAATAAACATGAGAATTATATACTTAATATAAGAGCTTTGCAAGATTTTGTAAAATAATTTATTTAAATGTAAATATGGCAAGACACATTAATGCACCCGATTAAATAAATAGGAGTGAGATTAATGACAGTGCAGCCTAAAATAATGGGAGAATTCCTTATCGGACGTAAAATGATAACTCCCCAACAACTTTCTGCTGCACTAAATGAACAAAAGGAAACTGGTGAAAAGCTGGGAAGAATACTTGTAAAACTCGGGATTTTAACCGAGCAACAAATTACCGAAACTTTGGAATTGGTTCTGGGAATACCTCATGTTCAAATTAGTAAATTTAAAATTGATCCGGAAGCTGTTAAGCTAATAGCACCACAATTAATAAGACTTCATAAAATACTTCCTCTTTCCCAAGAGAAAAACCAAATTACCCTGGCAATGGCTGATCCCCTCGACCACCAAGCTCTGGATGACGTAAGAATGGCCACCGGTATGGATGTAGTACCGGTCCTGGTGGGTGATAAGGAGATGGATACAGCTATACGTCAGTATCTAGCATTCCAGCTTGATCCTAATATAGATCGTATACTAAATGAATTGAAACAGGAAGGCAAAGCGCCAACTACGCTGCAGAGAGACTATAAGACTGTACGAATCAATGATGATGCCCCAATAATTCGACTAGTAAATTCGATTATGATACAGGCGGTTCAGGGACATTCCAGTGATATCCATATTGAACCCCAGGAAGGTGCTGCCAGAGTCAGGTTCAGAATTGATGGTGAGCTTTTCCAAGTACTAACCCTTCCCAGCCTTTCGGTGGCGGCAATTGTATCACGAATTAAAATAATGGGTGGTATGGACATTGCAGAGAAAAGAATACCCCAGGACGGACGTTTTCGGTTAAACATTGAAAACCGCGAAGTTGATTTTCGTGTTTCTACAATGCCGGTGGTTCATGGCGAAAAGGTAGTACTGCGTATCCTGGACCGGATTAATACCTTGACCAGGGTTGAGCAGCTAGGACTAAGCAGTAGTAACCAGGAATATATTCTGGCTTTATGTCAACGCCCTCATGGTATGGTTTTGGTGACCGGCCCTACTGGTTCAGGCAAGACAACCACCCTTTACTCGATATTAAATGAAGTAAATTCGGCAGAAAAGAACATTATTACTCTGGAGGACCCGGTAGAATATACCCTGCCGGGTATAAATCAGGTGCAGACTAATTCCAAAGCAGGTCTTTCTTTTGCAAATGGCCTTCGTTATATTTTACGTCAGGACCCGGACATAATAATGGTTGGAGAAATTCGAGACCAGGAGACTGCTGCACTGGCTGTACAGGCAGCTCTGACCGGACACCTGGTCTTATCTACTTTACATACTAACAGTGCCTCCAGTACTATAGCTCGCTTAACAGATATGGGAATTGAAAAATTCTTGTTGTCCAACTCTCTAGTCGGAGTTATTTCTCAGCGCCTGGTACGTCAGCTTTGTACAAGTTGCAGACGGAAATTTATCCTTAATGAAGATACCGCAATCAGGCTGGGCATACCAGAGGAAAGTGGCCAGGAATTCTTCCGGCCCCAAGGATGCAATATGTGCAGGCAATTGGGGTATCAGGGTAGGATTGCTTTGCATGAAATAATAGTTATGGGGTCCCGTATCAGAGAAATGGTTAACCGAAGTGAAAGTTCTGAAAACATTTTGGAACAAGCGGCTATAGAAGAAGGAATGATCACGATTAAGCAGGATGGAATTAATAAAGCCAAACATGGCATGACTTCTCTGGAAGAAGTCATGAAAGCAGTGTTATTAGGAGGGTAAGAGATGGTATTACCAAGCATAGCGGAAATAATAACGACCGGTATGAAAATGGGAGCTTCCGATATCCATCTTACTGTATTCAGACCCCCTATATTTCGTATTAATGGCCGACTTTTACCACAACCTGATGTAGAACCGTTGACTGCTGAGGATATCCAAAGGCTGGGGCAGGAGTTGGCTCCTGATACTACCGTGCTTACAAGATTAAAAGAAAACGGTCAAGACGATTTTTCCAATTCATTTCCCGGTGTAGGACGGGTGAGGGTTAACCTTTATGTTCAAAGAGGTGTTTGCGCTGCGGCTATACGCCTGATACCAGTTAATGTACCCCAGCTAGAAAACCTGGGTCTGCCTCCAGTAGTACATGATCTGGCTATGAAAGAGAAGGGCTTGCTGTTGGTAACCGGGGTTACCGGAAGCGGTAAATCAACTACCCTGGCGGGAATAATCAATCTTTTAAACCATACCAGGAACTATAATATCCTAACTCTAGAGGATCCAATAGAATATATTCACCAACATGGTACCTGTGTAGTAAACCAGCGTGAAGTGGGGAATGATACTATCTCTTTTGCTCAGGGGCTAAGGGCTGCCCTGAGACAGGATCCGGATGTAATAATGGTGGGTGAGATGAGGGATTTGGAAACTATATCTACTGTTATTACTGCTGCCGAAACCGGTCATTTAGTATTAGCTTCTCTTCATTCCGGCAGTGCTGCCCAGACGGTGGAAAGGGTGATTGATGCATTTCCTCCCCACCAGCAAGGACAAATAAGAAATCAGTTGGCTACTACTCTGCTGGGGATAATTACCCAGGAGCTAATTCCCCGCAATGATGGCCTGGGACGGGTAGTTGCCACCGAAATCCTGGTTGCCAGCCTGGCGGTTAGGAATCTTATTAGGGAAAATAAGATTCACCAGATATATTCAGCCATTCAAACTGGCAGTGCTGCAGGGATGGTTACCATGGAGAAGTCTTTAAAAGCGCTGTATCAGCAGAATATTATTTCCTGTTTGGAGTACTCCCAAAGGGTGGCAAGCAACGAAGACCAAACCTGATGGAAGGTGAGAATACTGAAGTTTGAATATCGGGTAAGGGATCGGCAAAGTCGACTTAAAAAGGGAATACTGGAAGCTGATAACCATAATATGGTTGTTGAAAGTCTGCTGGACCAGGGCTATTACATACTCCTGCTAAAAGAAGCCAGGCAATCGGGGCCGGATATTAATATCAATTTTACTTTTGATAATGTTACTACTCGTGATTTGGTAGTTTTAACCCGACAACTCGCTACCATGATAGCCGCTGGACTTCCGATTATAAGATGCTTCGATATTCTGAAAAAACAAACAGCCAATAAAAGGCTTAGACAGGCAATAGCGGAAGTACAGAACGACATAGAAACCGGCTTGGCTTTATGGGAAGCCATCGCCAAACATCCAGATATATTCTCTTCAATATACATAAGTATGGTTAAGGCCGGAGAGTTAGGTGGGGTCCTGGAAACGGTACTGGAGAGATTAAGCGAACATCTGGAAAGAGAACAGGAGGTAAATTCCAAAGTAAAGGCGGCCTCTATTTATCCTATTATAATTAGTATGTTTGCAGTATTGGTTGCCTTTTTTATAATTACCTTTGTTATGCCTACTTTTGTAGATATGTTTCAGTCAACGCAGGTAGAACTGCCTTTGCCTACACGTGTTCTGTTAACCACGGGAACGGCCTTTAAGAAAACATGGATGTATTTTATACCAGGTATAGTTATCTTGATAGCCGCTTTAATAAGGTGGGGCAAAACCACTGCCGGAAGAATGTTCTATGATTACGGATACCTGCATCTTCCGGTAATAGGTAAGACCGTATCTCGTATTATTGTAGCCCGGTTTGCACGTACAATGGGGACGCTGATTAGAGCAGGTATTCCAATTCTGCAGGCTCTGGAAATAGTGGAAGAAGTAGTTGGAAACGTTATAATCTCGCGGGCCATAAATAAAGCCCGGGCTGCTATAAGGGATGGAGAATCAATAGCCGGTCCACTGGTAGATGCCGGGGTATTTGAACCAATGGTAATCGATATGATAGCAGTGGGGGAGGAAACAGGAACGCTGGACGATATGCTTTTACGTATCTCTGACTATTTCGAACGTGAGGCTATGCACATGATAGATTCAATGATGGCAGTATTGGAACCTATTCTAATATTTGCAGTCGCTATTATAGTAGGGGGAGTAGTTGTTGCTACTCTATTACCCATCTTTGAAATAATAAATGTGGTAGGAGTATAGGAACAGGGAGAGTTAAGGGAGGGGGTTATTTTAAATGACTAAGGGTAAAGGTAATCAGAAAGGTTTTACACTAATCGAGTTGATTATGGTTATGGCTTTGCTGGCAATACTGGCAGGATTGGCAGTACCCCGGTTTACATCCGTATTAACTAATGCCAATGAGAAAGCTAATGCAGCAAACTTGAAAATGCTCCAGGATGCAGTTGATTTATTGGAATCAGACCTTGCAGCTGATGGCCAAGCTCTTCCGACTGGATTAACAGTAGAGAATTTAAAAGTAGGAATAACGATAAATTCTAAAACGTATGGTCCATATATTAAGTCAGTTCCCACTCCACCTCAAGGACATAAAGTTTA
Source organism: Syntrophomonas sp. (assembly GCA_039679805.1). Classification (GTDB taxonomy): domain Bacteria; phylum Bacillota; class Syntrophomonadia; order Syntrophomonadales; family Syntrophomonadaceae; genus JBDKUD01. The sequence goes on from JBDKUD010000282.1 coordinate 6,902, forward strand.
TACGATCGAAAGTGGTATAGTAAAAAATACCGACCCATAGGATTATGTTCCTAACGCCTAACGTGGATACTATATAAATTTCATTGAGAGTGACCTTAACTAAAAAGAAAGATGGATATAATGATTTTTTTTATTTTAGTCACTGGCCTTTTAATAGGTTCATTTATAAATGTGATTATTTTTCGCTTACCCAGAGGGGAATCGGTGGTTAGTCCAGGCAGTCGGTGTCCTGACTGCCAGCACAGTCTAAATGCACAGGATCTCATTCCAATTTTCAGTTATCTCTGGCTGAAGGGCAAATGTCGGTATTGTAGACATCCAATATCTTTTCGTTACCCGCTGGTAGAAATAATTACGGCTATTTCATTTGCCCTGATATATCTTGAATACGGATTCATATTCTACACCATATCTGGCTGGCTTCTTTCAGTGATCCTTATAGCATCTGCAGTTATTGATATTAATGAAGGAATAATACCTGATAAGA
>JBDKUD010000069.1:0-6324 GCA_039679805.1 Syntrophomonas sp.
TGGCAGCCAATTCATAATTTTGGCCCCATGGTCAAGCGGTTAAGACATCGGCCTTTCACGCCGGTAACAGGGGTTCGAATCCCCTTGGGGTCACCATATTATGGGCGTTTAGCTCAGCTGGAAGAGCACCTGCCTTACAAGCAGGGGGTCACAGGTTCAAGTCCTGTAACGCCCACCATTTTAAAGTTTATTAAGCCCGATTTATTGGGGCTTGTGGGAAATGTTAAAATATCTTAGGAGCCGGAATGGTTCAAGTAAATATTCTGAAAAGAAAACATTAGAGGCTTACAAAAAACGGACTGACAAGTCCGTTTATTTTGTAGGAAATATTATGCTTTGATTATTATATGGTCGTAGCAACCTAATATCGCGACACCCTTTTAAAGGGTGTTTTTTTATTGAGATTTATTGTTGACCCATAAATGGTAAACAGTTTACAATAAACTAACAAACGGTAGTTAGTTATAACATAGAAGGAGTAAATATTGAAATGATCCTTACAACCAAGGAAAAACTCAAAAAGGCCGCCCTTTCAGCTTTTGCTCAAAAGGGTTATGAAGGCGCCACTATGCAAGAAATAGCCGAAGCCGTGGGGATTAACAAAGCGTCTATTTATAACCACTTTAAAGGAAAGGAGGATCTGTTTTTAGCCGTTTATCAAGATGTGGCCCAGGAATATGAAAAATTACTTAAACGTATGGTGAGAGATTCAGAGAATATGGAGATATACGATAAACTGCTATACATGTTTAAAGAATACATTCTTTTTTATTACAGGGATATGCATATCTCCTTGTTTTGGACCCAGACTTTGCTGCTTACTCCGCCTGAGATACGCAAGAAATTATATACAGATATTTTGAAACGTGAACAGCCTTTTGAAAAAAAGATGTTAGAAATACTTTTGGAGGGAATGCAGCAGGGAATAATCCGCCGGGATATTCCTTCTAAAATGCTCATGTCATATCGGGCCATGCGTGATGGTCTGCTGCTCTGGATGCGGATAGTTCCTGAATTATCAGGTGAATGGATTGAGGTATTTTGGAAAGATTTCTGGCTGGGTATAAAGGAAAGAAGCGAATATGGTGATGGGCGTGATGAATTTCAAAGCGGCCTTGACCTGGAGGGTGTTCTAAACCCGCCTTTATCTACCGGGACGGAAAAAATGTACACTACCACGTGCTTGATCTGCCAACAGAAATTTGCGATTCCATTTTCTGACTATCGCTACAAAGACATTAAATATAACCGCGGCGTTCATCACGTTTGCAATGATTGCGGCAAGATGGTTCAAGAAGAATGCCAGAAGATAACCGGACTTACTCCGGAGCTAATCGACCTTTGGGAAGCAATATTTAATAAGAAAAAATAAGATTAGTTGTTTTAGACCAGAATGAAAGGAGCGGACCAATTTGAAGAATGCTAAGGAGTTTAAGCTTATCGAGTGCAGCGGCACTCCTTATGAGATCGGCCGGCAGTGGGGAGAAGGGTGTAAAGAGAGCCTTTTTAAGGTTTCAGAGAATGCTTTTAACGGAATGAACCAGATGTACCAAGCCCCTCGGGAAGAAGTCATCGCCAGGGCTATGAAGTTTCTACCTTTTGTTCAGGAGTTTGATCCCTATCTGATCGAAATAATGAGGGGGCAGTCGGATGGCGCAGGGATAAGTTTTGAAGAAATATTTACTCAGAAGTGCATGAATGAATTAACTTTTTACTACAGCGGCAAAATTATAGGGTTATGCACCTCTTTCGCGGCAACAGGAAAGGCCACGCAAGACGGAAAAACACTCCTGGGCCAGAACATAGATTGGCTTGTTGGAGCCCCAATAGATTTATTGAAAATTAATCATTCTAATGGCCTCGCGCAGTTCATCTTAAGCTTTGCAAATTCCACTGAATTTACCTTTTCCTCAGCCGGGTTTGGCATGTGTGTCAATGCCACCTTAGGTCAAGATTACTCTTTTAATGTTCCTTTAGCCTGTTACCTTCCCAGAGTGATGAGGCAGAAGAGTATCCACGATGCTTTTGACCTCCTAAAACAGGTTGCCCATGGTCTGGGTTACTATCATCTAGCTGATGCCAACGGGCAAATGTATGGTATTGAAAGTATCCATAATGATTATGAAATCATTTATCCGGAAAAAGATATGCTGCTGCACTCCAATAATTATATTACCGAACGTTTCAAAGCGGGTGATACAGCGTCTGTATTTCAACCTGACAGCTACCCTCGTTTAGATAAAATACGCAGCTTCATGAACCATAATTATGGTCGCATAAATACTGAAATAGCCATGGAAATCCTGGCTGACCATGAGCATCATCCAAATTCTATATGCCGGCACATTGATCCCACCGTCCCAATTTCATCGACAACACTGGCATCGCTCATCATGGTTCCTGCCGAAGGGGCTATATATATAGCCTGCGGCAACCCGTGTGCGTATGAGTATACCCGGTATGAATTTTAATGGTCACGAGAAAGGGGTTTTTAAAAATGGGAACGAGCCTATTAAAGAGTGAAATTCCCGCTATATTACTGGTAACTGGATTTAATCGAATCTGTTATTTACTCAAGTACGGACATAACAACGGGAGGGATTAAGATGAAAGAGAATCAAGTCAGTGATACGGCCATTAAAACAGCCTGTTGGAGAGCTTATCATTCACATAACGATAATCCGAAAATCTTTAATGATTTTTTAGCCTATGATTTGGTTGGCGAATCGGAGTTTGAATCCTATAAAACGCTTTACGTATCGATATTTAAAACGCTCGCGCCCCCCGAGTTGGCCTCATCCTTTTCTGATGACGCTGCTATTTTAAAACTTATGATGCAATCATTGGCTGCTCCGGCATTGACACTCAGCCGCGCCCGCTATGCGGAAGACAAATTGTTCGAATCCCTCCAGCAGGGTGTTCAACAATATGTCATACTCGGAGCCGGATTGGATACCTTTGCTTTCCGTCATTCTGAGGTAATGGAAGACCTTGAGGTGTTTGAAATCGATCGCCCTGCCACCCAGGAATTTAAACGTCTGCGCATAAATGAGTTGGGTTGGAAATACCCGTCCCACTTGCACCTGATTTCGGCGGACTTCAGCAAGGATAACACATCGGAAGCGCTCGCCCGCTCAACATATAACAAAGAATGCCCGGGATTCTTTAACTGGCTGGGAGTAACCTACTATTTACCACGCGATGTGGTCTTTACTGTATTACAGACTATTTCAGAATCAGCGCCCGCAGGCAGCAGGATTGTGTTTGATTATTTAGATTCTGATTTACTCATTCCGGAAAAATCAGCCCAACGTTCACAAGAGATATTGATGATGGCGGAGCAAGCAGGAGAGCGTATAAAATCATTTTTCAATCCAGAAATGCTGGCTGCCGACCTCGCCAAGGTGGGATTTCGACTTGAAGAAAATCTGAACCCGTCGGAAATTAATGAGCTATACTTCAGCAACCGCCCGGACAACTATTATGCTTGCGAGAATGCCCATTTAGCTTGTGCAGTTGTCAAATAGCCTGAAAAGTACAAATACAAGCGGTCTTTTTATTTGATCAACACTCGCATTCCCTGGCTGGCCGGGCTATATCCCAGAATTAGGAGGTAGAAATTATGGAGAATACTGCAATCTCAAGTCAAAAGCGTATATAATGCCAACTATCATGATGATTGGGCTTGGACTGGTCTTGTTTATTCCCGCCGGCACCTTTAGGTACTGGCAGGCCTGGATTTATTGGACGACATTTTTTATACCACCCTTTTCATCACTGTTTATTTTTTCAAAAGAAGCCCCGAATTATTGGCCAGGCGATGGCAGAGCAAAGACGATGATGAAGGAGCTAAACGAGCTCTAAGGATACGTATACAAAGCCTTGATTATAACGTTTTAAATCAGAATGTGGTTTCTAAATAAAAAAGGATACACCTGATAATTATCTCGACCGACCGTTCGGTCAATATTGGGGAAGGGTGATGAGAGATTTTGATAGATCACAGGGGAAAAGTTGCTGTCATTACCGGAGCTGCCAGCGGGCTGGGGTTGGGGATAGCTCGATCCTGTGTCTCCCGGGGGATGAAGCTGGCATTAGCCGATATTCAAGATTCCGAACTTGACAGAATTGCCGGAGAGATGCAACAAAAAGGTTCGGACGTATTGGCTCTGACCACTGATGTAGCTGAGGTTGATAATATGGAATGGCTGGCCCACCGTGTTTATCAACGTTTTGGCGAAGTACACTATCTGTTTAACAATGCCGGTGTACTTGGTAAAACCTCAATGCTTGATGCAATGTTAAAGGATTGGGAATGGATCATTGGGGTAAATATGTGGGGAATTATACACGGGGTCAGGGCTTTTGTTCCCCGAATGCTGGCTGGCGGAAAGGAGGGCCACGTTATTAATATCGCCGGGGGAGCAGGATTTTTATCCGATCCCGGACTGGGCATATACCGTATGACTAAACATGCTGTAGTGGCTTTGTCGGAATCTTTGTATCATGAACTCGCAACTATCGGATCAAATATCAAGGTATCCGTGGTTTCTCCGGCCTTTATCAAAACTAGAATAATGGAAGCGGAGAAGAACCGCCCATCCCGGCTGCAGAACATTGCCAGACCTCTAGTGGACAATCCGGTGGAAGAAGCGATATTGGGTTATTTCAACCGACAGGTAAATAGTGGGTCGGAGCCAGAAGCAATTGCTGAAGCTATCTGGGCAGGGATTGATAGCCAGAAGTTTTATATCTTTGCTCCCTCCCTGTCCGAGGATCTCTTAACCCGGAAGGCTATACAACAACGGTTTGACGCTATTATAGCTGAGGAAAACCCCGTTAATCCTTTACCGGCACTGCCTATTGCTAGCTTAACCGGATTAGATATAACAAAGTGAAAAGGAAGGAAGGGATGAAAATGATTAATGAATAACTCAAGTTAATTACCGGTTAATGGACATGATCGATTTGAATATTTGCTTAAGTACCTAAGCTCCAATATACAGATACAGGCTGTCATTACATTTGATCAATGCTTGGATGCAGATATCTTAGAAAAAGCGGTTAGATTATCTTTGGACGCTGAGCCGGTGTTAGGCTGCCGATTTGGTGAAGATGAAAAGCAGCCTTATTGTCCTTACTCTTTTTATTACAGTCTATTTTTTTAAAAGAAGCCCCGAATTGCTGGCACGGCGCAGACGGTCATCAGGATAAAAAACGAAGAGGAACTGCTGTTAAGAGACCTTCCCGGCTACCGGGACTATTGTACAAAGATACCATACCGTTTAATACCATCGGTCTGGTAAAAATCTCGTTGGAAAGGAGTCACATTGATGAGCGATTTTAATTATGATTCATACTGCGGATTATATTGCGGGGCCTGCTCCATAATGAAAGCGTACCAGTCAGGCATTAAGGACCCCTTCGCCTGCTTTTGGAGTGATGAAGCGGGTGCCGAACTAAAATGCTACGGCTGTAAAATGGATGAAGTGTTTAAAGGAGCTGCCGATTTTGGAGGGTGTGCCAAGTGCGCTATTAGAGCCTGTGCCAAGGAAAAGGGTGTTGAACGCTGCCTCAATTGCCCTGATTTTCCTTGCCAGAATTTTAACCCGGATACGGAAATTGCGAAGTTTTTGTTCGATAAACTTCCCCATATGAGCACGATTGCGACTAATTTACAAATGATTCTGAGTAAGGGGGCGAGCAGTTGGCTGGAAGAACAGAAAGCGCAATGGATATGTCCCGATTGCCAGACCGACTATACCTGGTATGCCACCCATTGCTCTAACTGTGGCAAGGATTTGGGAGACAGTAAGCCCTATAATAACACTTTCGACAAGAGCGTCTTCCAGCTATTAACACCGCCTGACCCAGAGGAACTTTTCAAAAAGGAGGTTGTTTTTAAGCTGGAGGGAATGGATCTGGTCAGTATCCATAAAGACATCGCCTATAGTGGTGAACAGGGAAGCGAGCTGCTTTTGGATTTGTATTTGCCGCCTGATCATTCGCCTGACCAAAAACTTCCGGTTGTGATCCTGGTGCATGGGGATGCTCCTGTTTCGGGCATAAAGGATTCAGGACAATACACCTCCCTTGGCCGGATATTAGCCGCCTCGGGATTTATTGGAGCTGCCTTTGATCATCGCATGCTGATGCAAGGTTGTATGATAAAAGACGTAATCAATGATATTGAAAGACTCATACAATTTCTAATAAAAAATGCAGACGAGTATGGTATCGATAATAACAAGATTGCTATATGGTCATTATCTGCCGGTGTCCCCTTCGGTCTATATGCAGGTATGCATAACAGCCCCGCATATA
>JBDKUD010000392.1:0-1525 GCA_039679805.1 Syntrophomonas sp.
TGCCGATGAGGAGAACAGCAGAATGATACGTAACAGATACTCCGGGTCCTGCTCCTGAAAGCCGGGTAAGAGGTCAGTAAATATGCTTCGAATCATGACTATAATGGAAGTAATAAATCCGGCTTAGACTGGTGTTTATTATATATAGACCTTGCCTTCATCCCCATCGACAACCACGTTCTGTCCTTCTTTAATAAGGCGCATGGCCCCGGGTATGTTTAAGACCGCCGGTATTCCAAATTCACGGGCGACAACAGCGCCATGGGATCCTATTCCGCCCATTTCTAAAACTATGGCCGCAGCTATTAAAAACAAAGGTGTCCAACCCGGATCGGTGGAAGGGGCAATGAGCACATCTCCCAAATTCAACTTTTTCTCCTCATTGGGATGCTGTATAAGTTTTGCCGGGCCGCAAGCTTTTCCGGCCGAAACTCCCAGTCCTTCCAGAACCGAGCCTGAACCGGTGGCAACGGCTTCAGCAAAGTGCGAGGTCTCGTCTATATAGTAGTCGGGAGGGGAGAGCTTCTCCATTTCTTCTTTCCAATTCTTTCTTTCCGCTACCAGCGTTTTAAGTCCCCGACCGTTCCAATCCCCTTTTAAAATGGAGAATAATTCTATCCAGCTGCAATGGAATACATTGGCCTTTTCTATCAGGATATCCCTATCTTGCAAGCGGCTTCCCATCTCCAGGAAAACCTCACGGATAATCTCATAGAACTTGAGCCATTCGAATTTGGCCATTTCACGTAATGCCATAGCTTTTACGGACTTTTCCACCAGTTTTCTAATCATGTTATGACGAGACCTGGGTATGACTTGTTCAACTTTTCGCCAGGCATCGTTAACCTTAGCTTGTTGCTGCTTTTTATAATCTGCAATATTAGCGGTTGCCATGGTGCTTTTAATGATATTCAAAGGGTAGGAGGGATCTTCTCGCCACCGGGGATTACTTATATCCATTTCATAGACCCCCCGATGCCCGTATTGGTCAAGGAAATCTCGGAATACCCGCTTGAACGATGAACCTTCAGGAAGTTCCTTTTCCCATGCGAATGGATTGAAATCGCCTCTGCCTAAATAGGCTTGGACGTCATTATTATCCCTGGCTATTTCAGCCAGTTCTATTAGACGGTAACCCTGCTCGGCGGTAGTTATATCACCCTGGTCGATCATTAAGGCATAGGCTATAACATTCCCTTGATTGGGGAAATATTTTTCCAAAGTTTTTTCTAAACGACCCATACTAGTAACATCTGACAAGGTGCATGCGAAGAAAACCGGTAAATACTCGCGCCATGCAGTTTTAATCACAGCAATGGTATCGATTAAATCGTTATCGGAAAGGTTGCGTAAATCCTGCTTAGTGAAAGCGTCTGTGAACTTATCTACCTGCTCAAAAGACCTGTTCCTGCCACTTTTAATCATAAAAAGGACAAGCTTAATCATTCGCCCTATTCTTTTCAATCCTTTAATGCCACGGTAAGGTTTATCTTCGTTAATCTTGATTTCCGGCTCGTGTCCCCCC
>JBDKUD010000439.1:0-6742 GCA_039679805.1 Syntrophomonas sp.
GGATATATACTACCTGGCTGTCTGTGCCCTTAAACTCCGGAGAAATCAGTTTTCTGACATCAGCCGTATCAACGGCAAAAGCCACCAGGGTGGGCGGAACATTTAGGTCCATGAAGGTTCCGGACATACTGTCTTTGCCTCCAATGGCCGGGATCCCCAGTTTCATTTGGGCGTAGTAGGCACCCAACAGGGCAGCGAAAGGCTTGCCCCATCTGCAGCTGTCCGTTCCCAGCTTTTCGAAATACTCCTGAAGACTTAAGCGTATGGTCAGATAATTTCCCCCCATGGCGACAATTTTTGAAACAGCTTCGATCACAGCATACATGGCGCCGTGGAAAGGACTCCATTTTGCCATTTGAGCATTATAGCCATAGGCCATGAGTGTTCCGGTAGTGGTATCCCCGGATTCCACCGGCAATTTAGCGGCCATTCCAATAGCAGGGGTTGCCTGGTATTTGCCGCCAAATGGCATTAAAACCGTTCCGGCCCCGATGGAGCTGTCGAAACATTCAACTAATCCCCGCTGAGAGCAGACATTCAAGTCCTGTAAATTGTCCAGCCAGGCTTTTTTAATGTCTGAAGAAATATGGGCTGTCTTTTTTGTAAAGTAATTATCTTCAGCGGAAGGCTCCTGCACAGAGACTTCCGTATGCTGCTTCACTCCGTTGGTGTCCAAAAATTCCCGGGCGATATCTACGATAGTAGTGCCCCGCCAGATCATCTTCAGCCGCCTGTCCGATGTTACTTCAGCGACCTGAACGGCTTCCAGATTTTCCGATTCAGCCAAAGTCTTAAAGTGATCGGCATTTTCTTTTGCTACAACCACTGCCATTCTCTCTTGAGATTCGGATATGGCCAGCTCGGTCCCATCCAAACCTTCATATTTCTTGGGCACTGCGTCCAGTTGAATGACCAATCCATCTGTTAATTCACCAATGGCCACAGAAACGCCGCCTGCACCAAAGTCATTGCATCTTTTAATGAGTCTGCTGGCCTGGGGCTTTCTGAATAGGCGTTGTATCTTTCTTTCTGTAGGGGGGTTTCCTTTTTGAACTTCAGCCCCACAGGTTAAGATGGATTCCTCAGTATGTTCCACAGAGGAACCGGTAGCTCCGCCGAGACCATCCCGGCCAGTTCTGCCCCCTAAAAGAATCACTATATCTCCGGCTGCCGGAGTTTCCCTGACAACGTTCCTTTTGGGAGCTGCCCCGATGACAGCCCCGACTTCCATACGTTTGGCAATAAAACCGTCATCATACACTTCCGCCACTTGTCCTGTGGCCAGTCCAATCTGGTTGCCGTAGGAACTGTATCCGGCTGCTGCGCTGGTGGTGATTTTTCGCTGCGGCAGCTTTCCAGGTAGGGTTTCCGATATACTAACTCTAGGGTCACCGCTGCCGGTTACTCTCATGGCCTGGTAAACGTAAACACGGCCGGAAAGAGGATCTCTGATCGCCCCGCCCAGACATGTGGCGGCCCCGCCAAAAGGTTCGATTTCGGTGGGATGATTATGGGTTTCGTTCTTAAACATCACTAACCAATCTTCTCTATTACCGTTTATATCTGCTTCCACCACGATGCTGCAGGCATTGATTTCATCTGAAAGGTCCAAATCCTGCAATTTGCCTTCCTTTTTTAGCTTTTTCATTCCCAGGACTGCGATATCCATGAGGCAAACATCCCTATCCTGAGAACCGTAAACAAAGCTGCGATCCTTAAGGTAGGTTTCATATGCTTTCTTAATAGGCAAGCCCAGTCCTTCTGCATCTATTGATACCTTGTCTATGCTGGTTGAAAAGGTAGTATGTCTGCAGTGATCCGACCAATAGGTATCAATTACCTTTATTTCAGTTAATGTGGGGTTTCTTTTTTCATTGTCTCTGAAGTAAGCCTGGCAAAACTTGAAATCTTCTAAACTCATCACCAGGCCTATTTTTTCTTTATAGGAGGACAGCTCTGATTCGTCCATTTGGATAAAACCATCCAGAATGGCCACATCTTCAGGAGTAATTGTTTCCATTTCTAATGACGAGGGCTTTTGCAGGGAGGCCTCACGGGAGTCAACAGAGTTGATACAATAGTCTTTGATCGCCTGGAGATCGTCTTCAGATATATTTCCATAAAGTAAAATTAACTTTGCAGAAAGAATGATCGGTGGTTCTCCCTGGGTTAAAATCTGAATACATTGAGCAGCAGAATCTGCCCGCTGGTCATACTGACCAGGCAGACTCTCTATTGTGAAGTATTTTACGCCGGATTCTATTTCAAATGTTTCATCATAGACAAAATCCACATTAGGTTCAGAAAATATAGTTGTCTTGGCCCGCTGATAGGCATCGTCGGAAATACCGGAAATGTCGTAGCGATTGATGATTCTTACCCTTTCAAGATGAGATATGCCCAGGTTTTCATTTAAATCGTGGTGCAAAAGCTGGGCCTCAACATCAAAGCCAGGTTTTTTTTCTACCAAGATGCGTTTTACAGTATCATTCAATTGATTCAGCCTCATATCTCTGATTGTCCATTTTTATATTTCATATATGTAGTATAATATGGTTCTGCTATTGAAAGAAAGTAATGATAAGAGAGGATACCTGTTTTTCCATTTTATATTGTCTCCATCCCAGATCATTTTACTAGCAAAGTTCTTTCTGTAGTATATCATTTTAATCTTTGTAATTTCGTTTTACGGCAAACCATACTCATATTTAGAATAATCAGCAATTGTCACTAACCATATAAAAGAGAGACCTTGCACTTTGCGTACAGGGTCTCTCCACTCATTTTGTTAATTGCTTATCAAGTAACGCTTCGATTTTTAATTATGAGGTTACTGTTACTGTTGCAGTTACATTTGCGGGGGTTCCTGTCCATCCGATTGGCAGTGTTAATACACCTGTCGCTGTATAATTCCCTGCAGTTGTTGCATTGTATTCTGCTATGGTCCAGGTTATTGAAGCTGTACCTGTTTCACCAAGTGATCCAACTATTTCAACGGTTGGGTCTAATGCTGCTATTGCATCAGCTTCAGTTGTTCCATTTTCTACTGATACTGTGGCATTTGTCAATGCTTCTGTTGATGCGTATACTGGCGGTGCTGTTACTGTGATATCTTTAGTCCCGGTAACCCCGGAAGCCGGATTAGTTGCAGTTACTCTAACAGTACCAATTCCCGTGGCCGACAACAAACCGGTAGCTGGGTCAATTGTTGCTGTTCCATCTGCTAAAGCGGCAACTGACCAAACAATTGTCTGGTTTACAGCACTTGTTGGTATTACGGTTGCACTCATCTGTAATGTTCCGCCATTTACAACTGATGTCGCATCTCCTTCACTTAAAACGTTAATAGCACTTACGGCTACTATTTCCATAGCATCAAGATGAGCCTGATAAATAACTTCATGTCCCTTGGTGGTCGGATGAGGATCCAAATTGCCGGTAAACAAACTGAAGCTTGTCAAAGGGTCTGAATCCTGGTAATCACGGAACACAGTGTATACATCTGCCACCTTATAGCCTGCATTGGGCATTTTTATTATTGTATTTATTCCTTGTATTGAACTATCAAATGCAAGATAAAGGGGATCTGCCTGATTTAATGGGTTATATAATGTTGCTGCATAAACCTCTGCTTGTGGAGCCAAAGCCTTTATCGTTCCAATTATAGCAACCCAATCAGTACCAAACTGCTGTACACCAGATGCCAAGGCAGGCGGCAGCCCGGCAATTACGGCATTAAATGTGGTTACGTTAGCTTGGTTAGCTAACGCTAAGGCCAGATCACTGGCAAATGTTGCCGATGTTGAATCGAGATTGAATGCATTGGCAAATGCACTGATGACAGGTGATAGGAGATTATTTCCTCCAATACTGATTGTTATCACTTTAGCTTTGCTTACAGCATCTATGGTAGTTGTATCATGCTGTAATTTGTATAAAAGATCGCTGCTTTTTTCTCCCGGTATACCAAGATTTAGAAGCTTTATCCCTTCATTGCCATTGATTGATTTTAAATTGTCGTAGAAAAGGTCAACATACCCATGGCCGGGCGTTGCGCTCATTCCATAAGTAATAGAATCTCCCAGTGCAGTATAATTATTAATTGGTGCTACTACAGTAATATCTTTAATCCCAACAACTCCAGAAGCCGAATTAGTTGCTGTTACTCTAACAGTACCGAACCCTGTTGCCGTCAACAATCCATCCTGGTTAATTGTTGCTGTTCCATCTGCCAAAGTGGTGACTGACCAAGCCATCGTCTGGTTTGTTGCATTGGTTGGTGTTACAACTGCACTCATTTGTAATGTATCACCAATTACAACTGTGCTCGCGTCGGCCGCAGCTGTAACAATAATAGAACTTACATATATAGTGGATCTTCCACTACCACTGCTGCTGCTAGTGCTGGTGCTTGTCGTGCTTACAGTTGGTGCTGAAACTCCGGTTGCTACGGTCTGTGCGGTTGGTGCTTTAGCAAACCTTACCCCACTTGCATTTATCGTTGCATTGCTAATTGTCCCAGCTCCAGTGACAGTTACTGCGGCATTGGCAACAAATGAGCCAACGCTGGTGTTGGCATTTGTTACTATATTAGTATTTGTAGAATTAACGGTAAGACTTTGTATATTTACACCGGCTATATTAACAGTAATAGTTCCATCTGCCTGCCTATCAGCTACAATGCCGTCAAAGCCTTTACCGGTTAGATCGGTTTCCTCAATGTTAGCACTGGACTGAGCTATCAATTGACTGATCTCAGTTGTTCCGGATACTACAATATGTACCGGACCACCATCCTTCATCACATAGGTTGCCCCTGTTTGAGAGTCTATAAAGTAAACACTATTAGTTCCGCCACCGTTTATATAGGTATTTCCTTTTACTGTGACGCCTTTTAATGTTACCGTACCTTCACCTACTGCTTTATCAATTGTCAAATCTCCAGTTATTAAGGTATTTTGTAATGTAACACCGCTGGTTTTAATTGTTACATTACCACCAACCGTGTTGATTCCATCTGCAGGGCCATACGTTCCTGCTGTATCATACACTTTAGAATTATCTACGGGAGTTACAGAAATTGTACTTGCTAAAGCTTTACTTAACACAACAACAGCTTGTGCCCGGGTAGCTTTAACCTGAGGCTGGAAGCTGCCATCTGGAAACCCGCTTACAACTTTTTGAGTACTGGTGACGGCTACTGCATCTTTGGCCCAATCTGAAACTTTAGCGCTATCGCTAAAGCTTAAGGATGCACCATTGCTCTGTAAATCAGCCGCCTTTACTATCATTACTGCCATTTGTTCACGGGTGATGGGATCGTCAGGCCCAAAGTTAGTATCGTTATAGCCGTTTACGATGCCATAGGTATTGGCAATTGCTATATAATCTTTGGCCCAATGTTGACTGGTATCATTGAATACGTGGCCGCTTTTGTTATCCAGCTTGAAGGCCTTAACCACTAGAGTGGCAAACTCGGCTCTGCTGATGCTGTTATTGGGCTGGAAGCTGCCATCCGGCATTCCTGTGACTATGCCCTGATCTACCATCTTTTGAATAGTAGCTGCAGCCCAGTGCCCCTGGATATCACTGATGGCAGCTGCAGAAGATGTTACTGCAGGCGCAGTAATGATAACGGTAGTCAACAACAACACCGCTATCATTAACCAGCCGGAACGTTTAGTTTTTTTCAACATTTTTCCTCCTTACTGTATTTGCGTGGCACTGTGAAATTCTCTCTCTCCACCACCTCCGTGAATAAACTCTAATGAATATCACTTGATATGCCGATTTGGTAGATTTGAAACAGTCACCCGGATATACCGGTTTATATATATTTATTAACTGGATCTGCTGCTAATTCGACTAAAATTAACAACCTACCATATATTTCTACATGTTAAATGGCCTATCCTGCCTACCAATGCAGTTCTTGTGATATTTTCATGGCATCACAGATTAAGACGTCGAGGTACGACCTAGTGAATGAAATTGCTGATACGCATCTATTTATCCATTAGCTTTTAAACCGCGGACCCGCTACCCCCAGGAGCAGAGATATTAGCACCAACACAATAATTATTACATCTAATAGTCGAAGTCACTTCTGGTTAAAGTAATGTCCAGATTCCCGTTCCGGCAGCGAAGCTCATCCAGAAATGTCTTTTGTGAGCAGCCCTTTTTGAATTCGATGGTATAAAATAGAGTAAACAAAGTCCCAAATTGGCTGGTTTTTACACGGCTCATTTGCCATGTGTTGGTGTAACAGTCGAGAATATCATCAAGCAACCCTTCGTAGTTCAGGTTTTCAGGCACAGACACCTTTAACAACATTGCAGCACACTTAGAACTTGCGTATTTAGACTTATAAAGAATTAACATAACGCTTCCCAGTATAATCGTAAAAAGCCCGGAATATCCTATATAACCCATACCACAGGCCAGACCCACCGCCAGGGTGAAAAAAATATAGGCGATATCCTCGGGTTCGCCCGGAGCACTGCGGAAACGAATCAAGGAGAAAGCTCCGGCCAGACTGAAGGCACGGGCAATATTATCCCCGATAAGCAGTATAATTATGGCAACGATTGCAGGTAACATGATCAGCGATATAGTAAACGATTGTGAACCGGCTTCTTTTTTATGGGTAAAAATATACACCTGACTAATAGCCAGCCCACATACCAGCGCGGCTAGTACAATGAGCAAAGTTTTGCTGATAGTGAGCGTTTCACCGATACCA
>JBDKUD010000041.1:0-2323 GCA_039679805.1 Syntrophomonas sp.
AACCTCAATTACTAGTAGCATCGGAAACTACATATCCTCCGTTTGAATTCTCTGAAAATGGAAAGCTTACAGGTTTTGATATGGATTTAATCCGGGCTATCGGTGAAGTTGAAGGTTATGATGTAAAAATATCAACTCTCGGTTTTGATGCTCTGATTCCTGCTATCAAAGCTGGTAAGTTTGACTGTGCCATATCTGCAATGACTATTACCGATGAAAGAAAAAAGGCAGTTGATTTTAGTAAACCTTATTTCGATTCCGGCTTAGTTATTGCTGTCGCCCAGAATAACAACGAAATTAAAAGCCTGGAGGACTTAAAGGGTAAGAAACTGGCCGGAGAAGTTGGTACTACTGGCTTAAATGCTGAGAATGATGTAAAAGCTAAAGATCCTAAGACCGAAGTAAAAGTATTTGATGCTGTCGGGGAAGCGTTTATGGAACTGCAGAAGGGCGGAGCTGACGCCGTTATTAATGACTTACCAGTTACTGCCTACTACATTCAGACCACCGGTAAAGACAAAATCAAAATGGTCGGGGATGTTTTCTCTACTGGAGACCAGTATGGTATAGCTGTTAAGAAAGGTAATACAAAAATTTATAATATGATCAACGATGGAATAGATAAGCTTAAAGCTAACGGAGAATATGATAAAATTTATACGAAATGGTTCGGAGAAAAAAAGTAATATTTTAAAATCTTAGCCCATCTAAAGCGCGGGATAAAAACTCGCGCTTTTAGTATGTTTGCCGGGGAGGAAAACCAATATATGTCTCAAATAGTAAGTCATTACGTGTTTGGATCTAACATTATTTATAATTTTTTGATGTCAATCACCGGTTTCAAAGTAGTCACTACTCACATGGGATACTTTTTAGATGGTGCTCTTCTGACCCTGAAAATAACTGCCCTGTCTTTATTAATTGGAATGGTCCTTGGTTTAATAGCAGGACTGTTTAAAATGTCGAAATCGAAAATTCTAAATGCAATTGCCTCTGCCTACATTGATTTTTTCCGAGGTACACCTCTGTATGTTCAAATATTGTTAATATATTTCGGTATACTGCCTATGATTTTTGAAGCTACTCCGTTTACTGCCGCAATTATATCCTGCTCCTTAAATAGTGGCGCATATATAGCCGAGATCGTTCGGGCTGGTATCCAAGCGGTAGATAAAGGTCAGAGCGAGGCAGCCCGTTCCTTGGGGATGAATAAACGGTTGACCATGACTTATGTAATCTTGCCTCAGGCATACAAAATAGTAGTTCCACCTCTGATAAATGAATTTATTGCTGTTCTTAAGGATACTTCACTAGTAGCCGTAATTTCGGCTGAGGAATTAACTATGCGCGGAAAACTTCTCTATTCGACTACCTTTGAAGCAGCTTGGATATGGGGAACAGTAGCACTGATTTATTTTATTATGACCAAAGTATTATCAATACTGGGGGATTATGTTGAGAGGAGGATGACCACCGAATGATTCAAGTAAAAGATGTTCATAAAAGTTTCGGTATGTTAGAGGTTCTAAAAGGTATAAACACTCACATTTCTCCTCGTGAAGTAGTTTGCATTATTGGACCCAGCGGTTCCGGGAAAAGCACTTTATTAAGATGTGTTAATCAACTGGAACCGGTTAATTCCGGTCAGATATTTATAGATGGTGAAGAAGTTACCCATCCCAAAGTTGATATCAATATAATTAGACAGCAGGTGGGCATGGTATTTCAGTTATTTAATCTGTTTCCACATAAAACAACCTTGGAGAATATCACTCTTGCACCTATGAAGGTTAAAGGATTAAATCAAAATGAAGCTAATGATATAGCTATGGATTTGTTAAAACGGGTTGGCCTGGTTGATAAAGCCAAAGTATTTCCCAGCCAATTATCGGGGGGACAAAAACAACGTGTAGCTATAGCCAGGGCCCTGGCTATGAAGCCCAAGGTAATGTTATTTGATGAGCCGACCTCTGCACTTGATCCGGAGATGGTAGGGGAAGTACTGGAAGTAATGAAAAATCTGGCTCATAGTGGTATGACCATGATGGTCGTAACTCATGAAATGGGATTTGCGCGAGAAGTAGGGCATCGGGTTCTATTCATGGATGAAGGTATTATCATGGAAGAAGGTACACCCGCCCAGATTTTTGAAAACCCGCGCAATCCCAGGACACAATCATTTTTAAGCAAGGTGCTTTAATTAAGCAAGGTCTATTTTTAAATAAGAATTGGGGTGTTCTCTCAATTCTTATTTAGCTTTGGATGGGGAAGTCGAATGGATTTAAAAAAAAGGTCTTCGCTGATATTCGAGACATTAAATGAA
>JBDKUD010000423.1:0-7355 GCA_039679805.1 Syntrophomonas sp.
CCTACCATTTTCCTGCCCAGGGTCCAGAAAACTCGTTTAGGAATAGTGGCAGCCTCCATTTCTACCTGCTCCCGATTTAGCATCTCCGGGAAATGAACCTGGCACTTCATTTTTCTCAGGCGATTAATAATGTTCATACTTATGGAGTCATCATACAAAGAATAGCCGTGCCCCAGGATTCCTATATTAAGATCATATTCAGGCGAAATCTCCAAAATATTACCTTCCCATACTTTTATGGCTTCGGCCATAGTATATCCATTATGGGAAAGTGACCGGCACAGTTGCCATTCTTTTAAGCCATGTTGGTAAGCCATACGGATTCGATTGTTATTATGGCAGAAAAGACGGCCCACCTTAAGAATGTCGCCTTTTAAATTCTTATCTGTCTTACTTAAATCAATAACCGTATCTATTATCGGTGGCAAATCAGGCAAGCAGGCTTTAATCATATCCGGTACTCCCATAAATTTAGGGCATATATAACTTTTTGCCTCTATACTTACGATCCTGGGAATGAAAATATAATCCGGTTGAAATTTACAAATTTCTTTCACATGGCCGAAGAATACCTTAACCGGGAAACAAGTCTCATCAACCGCAGACTGAATTCCAAGGTCAACTATTAACCGATTAGTTTCGGCAGATGTCACCACCTCGGCGCCCAGATCAGTAAAAAACGTTTTCCAAAGCGGATAATAATAATAATAAAAAAGTCCATGCGGAATACCTACCCGGGTCATATCGCTTACCTCCCTTGGTTTTTCATTATGGTGTTATCCTGCAGCGGTTTACTCCTTAACAGGATTTCCTCAAAACACTTCCTGGTTATCATCGCTCCATGTTCAACCGCATCACGACCACCCATTTTACCCAAATCGCCACACCCTAAGACTAATAACTCGGGGTGATGACGAAAAATTTCTATTGTATCACCTTCCAGGCGATGATGATCCAGCTGTTCCTCCCAGCCGTTTTTATCAACCGGTCCTTTAACCAGCCGGCCATCGGCAGTAACCGAGAAATCTACCACTACTCCTCTCACTCTGGTATCGGAAGCAACTGCTACTACCCCCAGAATTGCCACCTCCGGACACTTCAGAATATGATCCACAACCATTTCCCCTGGTCCCAGACCTCTTCTGCCCTTGTCATCTGCCATTACTACCACCGGATCATGGGGGGCTCTCAGTATATGTTGCACCACTTCCGGTCCCGACAGCCGGGTCGGGTTACCTCCGGTTACTTGCAGAAAATACAATCCCAATTCAAACGCAGCTCTTTCAACTGCCAGCTGGGCGGATAAATCTCCATCGGTAACAATAATTACCTGTTTGGGCGGCATAACAATCATCCTTTGGGATTAAAAAGTACTGCTACTATATAACCAAAAATAACTGCAGCGGCAATAACAGCGGCAGCGGCTTCTATCCCTCCGCCTAAAGCTCCCAGAACCCCTTTCTGGGATGCACCCTTTAACGCGCCCTGTGCCAAAACATGTCCAAAATTGGAGAGTGGTATGGTTGCACCTGCACCTCCAATATCTACTAAAGGTTTGTATAAACCTAAAGCACTGAGAATAGTACCAGCCGAAATATATCCAACCAAAATATGCCCCGGAGTTATACTGGGTTTAGTTAAATCCATTACTAATTGGCCAATCAGGCATAAAATCCCACCAATTAAAAATGCCATAATAAGTGAAGTCACTTTATTGCCCCCCTTAAAAATTATTTTCAATAGCTACGGCGTGGGCAATCCCCGGAACAGTTTCCCCTTGAAAAGACGAAATAGGACTCATTAGGGCGCCGGTAGCTATAAATAACAGTCGGTTTATCTCACCGGTTGTCATTTTCTTCATTAGTGGCCCACATAACATGGAAGCAGAACACCCGCAACCGCTGCCACCTGACATGACACCCTGCTGCTTATCAAAAATTAAAACCCCGCAATCACTATAGTTAGGTTTGGGGCATAGACCATCACGAATAAATAATTCCGTTGCAATGGCCATTCCTACTGAACCCAGATCACCAGTAACCACCAAATCATAATAATCCGGCATCCTTCCCATCTCGTCCAAATGGGCTTTTAATGTTTGCGCTGCCGCAGGTGCCATAGCACTTCCCATATCCGCTGCGTCAGTTTGTCCCATATCTAAGACCTTTCCTATGGTAGCACTGGTGATGCGGGGGCCTACGCCTGAAGACTGTAAAACTACGGCTCCCGCACCAGTTACGGTCCATTGGGAACTTGGGGTTTGTTGAACCCCTTGTTCAGTTGGGAATCTAAACTGCCTTTCAGCTGTATGGTGATGACTGCATGCAGCAGATACAACGGTTTCGCAGAACCCTCCGTCAAGAAGAATGGAACCTACTATTAGTGCCTCTGCCATTGTAGAACACGCACCATAGAGCCCCAGAAATGGAATGCTAAGCTCCCGGGCTGCAAAGTTGGACGATATTAATTGATTTAACAAATCCCCGGCCAGCAGAACTTCTGCATCATCTGGTTTCAAGTTTTGTTTACTCAAAGCCATTTTAACGGTTTCCCGCAGCATTTTGCTTTCTGCCTTTTCCCAGGACTGCTCTCCAAACAAATAATCTTCCATAATCCAATCAAAATCCTGAGACCACGGTCCCTGTCCCTCCAGTGGACCAACCATAGAAGCCCATGAACCTAACACCGGAGGATTAATAAAGACTATAGTTTGACTTCCCCTTTTTTTTATTGTTGGCATCAGTTTTACCTCGCGAGTTTTTATATTTAATTAAACAACCATTTACAGGTAGTATACTTATGTCACTATTGCCTATTTAGTAAGAAAAACTTTTATAAGTCCAACAAGTGCAGACAAAATAAAGCCAAAAACTAAAGTAGGACCGGCAACGGTAAACATTCTTGCTCCAACTCCAAAAATATACCCTTCTCTCTTAAATTCCAGGGCAGCGGCTACGATAGAATTGGCAAAACCGGTTATCGGAACAATGGAGCCGGCACCGGCTCGCTTCCCTAATTCATCGTATATGCCAATACCTGTCAACAAAGCTCCAAGGAAAACCATAATTACAGAAGTTGCCGTGGATGCATCCATCTTTGGCATTCCTTTAGATAGTAAATAATTCATTATTAACTGTGCAAATACGCAGATTAGGCCACCTACTGTAAATGCCCACACACAATTTTTTAAAACCGGAGGTTTTGGTTTAATGCGTTTAACCAGACCATCATACTCTTCGATTTCAATTTTTTTCAAACGATTAGGATCAGGTACATTCACCGGTATCACCTCTTACCAGGATATTATTGTCAATCAGCTTTCGTATTATGCGGTGTAAACATAAAAAAACGGCACCCTGTAAAAGGTACCGTTTTTTATTTACCACTTTTATTCTGTATAAGCTATTTTAATATTAGCCTTGTATTCGACTATTTGGTTATTCTGGCAATTAGCTGTCCAGTTATAAACCTCAACTCCGCTAATGTTTTGAAGATTCTGGGATGCCTCCTGAACTGCATTTTTTATCGCATCCTGCCAGTCTTTCTTTGATTCGCCAACAAATTCGGCAATTTTAACCTGCAAAATCATTTCCCCCTTTATAAAATTATATATAAGTAGGTTGGTTTTTAGAGGGAAGTTTTATTCAAGAATATTTTTAAGTTTCTTAATAGCTGCTTTTTCAATTCTGGAAACTTGTACCTGAGAAACTCCCAGATCTGCGGCAATTAGTGACTGCGTCTCATCTTTAAAATATCTTCTTAAAATTACCTCTCTTTCCCGGTCATCTAATTTGCTCAAAGCTTCCCTTATAGACATTTCTTCCAGCATAATTACATTGCCGTCATCATGAGCGATTCTGTCCAATAATGAAAGCTTTTGATTTTCAGAGCCTGGAAGAACATCATGTATATAAGCAGGAGCCTGACAGGCCTCCAGGGCCAGCACTATTTCTTCTTTATCTATTTCCAGCAAGCTGGCGATTTCTGCAATCGCAGGCTCCCGACCCAGTTCCCCGCGCAATTTGTCTTGGGCCCAACGTGCCCGGGAATATACCTCTTTTACCCCTCTTTGAACTTTTACAATACCATCATCCCGGAGAAACTTCTTAATTTCACCAATTATCATAGGCACTGCATAGGTTGAAAACTTCACGTTAAAGGTGAAATCAAATTTGTCGATAGCTTTTAACAGCCCAATAGATCCTACTTGAAAAAGGTCGTCATATTCATAAGCTGAATTTTTGAACTTCTCCAAGACCATATACACAAGACCAATATTAGCCTCATATACCCGGGTTCTGGCAACCGTATCACCCTGATGAGCTTTTTGTATCAGGAGTTCGTTTTCCTGGTAAGAACTCATAGACGACATAGACATACTCCTTTTCAAGCCAAAGCTTGTTGGTCCCGAGTGACAAAACTGCGTTTTAATCTTACGCTTGTCCCTACATGAGGCTCTGTTTTAATATCCATTTCATCCATGAAAGACTTCATAAAAGTAAAACCCAAACCCATTCTATTAGGATCAGTTGAATAAGTTGGCTCCAGTGCCTGTTGCAAATCTTCAATTCCTTTGCCATGGTCTTCAACAATTATTTCCATAGTCCTGTCATCCAAAATGGAAACCATAATTTCTATCTTCTCGTTATTTCTGCCTTCATAACCGTGTATTATACTGTTGGAAACAGCCTCTGAAACCACCAATTTAATCTCTTCTATATCATCGAGAGTGCAGTTTGTTTGTGAAGCAAAAGCCCCTACACATGACCTGGCAAAGGAAACGTTTTCGGGTAAACTCATAAATTCAAAGTGTACATAATTCTTTATATTCATTCTTACCTCCAGCTCGCTGGCCGGATCCACCTCCCCTATATACTCATTACATCCTGTTCACTCTTAAACATTGGAATTAGTTTGTTGAGTCCAGAGAAAAATAGAATTTTTTCAACTGCCGGTTTGGCTCCCACAATATACATTTTTCCACTGCCAGCGGAAATTTTTTTATATCTTCCAATAATCACTCCCAGACCGGAACTATCGATAAAAGTGACCTTCTCAAGATTTATGATTAAATTGTGAACCTGCTGATTATCAAGCCGGTTATCTATTTCTGTTCTTAGCTCTTCAGCTACCAGCATGTCCAGTTCACCTTTAATCCGAACCACCAGGGTATTCCTGATAAGTCTTAATTCTAAATCCACGTTATAAACCCCTCCCTGTGTTACCTAATTAATAATTCAACAGAGAGGGGTTATTTCCTTCCACAAAATTCCAATTATAACAGAAAGGTTTCGCCAAACATTTTAAAGATTTCTCTAATTATGCCGAACTTAGGAATATCACGGCCGGAATTAAGATTTACCTTTTTTTGCAATTCCCCATCTTTATAAATACACATTTCCCCTACCTTTTGACCCTTTTTAACCGGAGCATCAATATATGTCAGGAGATGCTTCTGACTGGTAATCTTCCCTTCTTTGCCTTTCAAATAGATTAATCCGATATCGTCTTCTGCCACTGCCTCTACATAGTCATCCATACCCTTACCTATTTTAACCATCCCACAAACGCTGTCCCGGTTGAAAAAAGTTTTATACCCATACTTGGCAAAACCATAATTAAATAATTGCATTGAATCTCTAAAATTCCCCCTCGCTTCAGGCGAAGCCATTACCACCCCGATTAACCTTAAGCCATTACGCTTCGCAGTTGAGGTCAGGCAGTATTTTGCTTCATTGGTCCAGCCGGTTTTAAACCCGTCAGCCCCCTGGTACCACCACAATAGTTTATTAGTATTAAATAATTTGAATTCACCCTGTCGGAGATTGTATTCCTTAATAGATGTTAATTCTAATAATTTCGGATATTTCAGCGCATACCTGGCTATTACTGCCATATCATAAGCTGATGTATAATGGTCCTGAGCAGGCAAACCATAAGAATTTACAAAATGAGTATCCTTAAGCCCCAATGATTTTGCTTTAGAATTCATCTTATCAACAAATTCCTGGTGGGTACCTTCCAGATGTTCTGCTACCGCTACACAAGCATCATTAGCGGAACCAACGGCAATAGAAATCAGCATATCTTCATAGGTCATCTCTTCTCCGGGCTCCAGGTATATTTGTGACCCTCCCATTTTCCAGGCATTTTCGCTGGTTACTACCTTGTCTTTCAGGGTGGCTCTCCCTTCATCCAGAGCTTCCACTGCCAGTATTAAGGTCATTAACTTGGTCATACTGGCCGGAGGCAATCTCTTATGTTCATTTTTGGCACAAATCTCTGTCCCCGAATCCGCATCTATAAGAATATAGGATTCTGCCTTAACATCCAGCGTATCTGCCTTTACCACCAGCGGACCCGAAATCATAAAAATTAATACCAGTAGCAAGGTCCAGGCTACCTGCTGACGAAACTTCATATTTTTCTTACCTCCCCCAAATATTAACTCGCTATTAGATTATATTTAGGTACAGCCTCTATTATGCCCGGAGAACAAAAAACCTGGATACCATAAACGGTATCCAGGTCTTGTTATAATCCTTAAATCTAATTATTCCGCCATTGCCAGGTACATTCCTACCAGAATTTTATGAGTAAACCCTAAAACTGCTTCCGGCCCTGATTTTTTCAACTTAATTGACTGCATAATTCTCAGGTCCATCCAATATGCTACCCGCGCTTCAGAATTAGAAGTCATTTGATTTACATATCTATTTAACTCGTTTCGGAAATTTTTTTTGTCCCAGCATTTCCCGATTACCCATTCCGGAAGATTCTCTGGCTTTTTTAGGATTATGGCTCGGGCTAGCAAATAGTCATCCCACCCATTTTCACAATAGAACTCCTTATCATCGACAACAACTACTTCCTGTCCAGTAAGACCATCCTTAATCACTCTGCCAGCAGGCGGTATACCCATACCCATATCATATATAGCCTGAGCCCTCGCCACCATTTCCAGCTCCGGCAGTACCTTATCCTGTAATACTACCTTATGCCAATTAAAATTTATTCTGGTCGATTTTCCGGGCCCCCATCGTTTAACCGGCCAAATATTCATTTTTTCACCCCCATAACCATCACCGAATCTAACGTTTATACACAAATCGTTCAACCTGCTGCAAAAACTAAATAACCCTTATATAAGCTTTCTTTTCCATCCCATAAAAAAATACCCAGCCAGGAACAGCCGTGTAAAATTACACAAAAAGGTAAGCCCTGATATGCAGGCTTACCTTTAGTAATCCACCGATACAGCCCCTCCTTTCCATAAGGGAGGCACGTTCGTTTCCAAACGCACCCTGTCGTCCTGGAACCCTTGGCAATACTTTAGGGCATCAGGCTCGGAGAGT
>JBDKUD010000186.1:0-3935 GCA_039679805.1 Syntrophomonas sp.
CCTAACTTCGTATTGTTAATAAATTCATAATTATTCTCCGCAAAAGAATAGAGTAAGGATGTTCGAGTTTCAAAACTTGAGTTTGAATATCTTAAAGTACCTCCAGTAAACAATGAATTAAAGCTACCTTGAGAGACAAGAATATCTCCATGTACTCCCTTTTCCCACTTTGGAGATGTTTTTAATTGAACAGTGCCTCCAATAGCTCCCGCACCATAAATCGCAGAATTACCACCAATGTGCAGCTCTACAACATCAAACAGATAAAGTGGGATATGTGAAAAGTCAGTCTGGCCCAAAGTAGGCATAGCAAGATTCATCCCGTTCCAGTCAACAGTCGTGTGAGATGAAGATGACCCTCGAATGGAAATATAAGCATTCATACCCCTTCCAAACTCCTTAATATAGGAGGCGTTCTCCTTTTGAATAAAGTCAGAAAGAGAATTCGCCCTAACAGGGGCAAGTGTCCCGTCATCGAATTTTATAAAATTCGTCCCTACCGAAAAGCGAGAATTGGAAGAAAAGCCAGATGTTTTTTGGCTGACAATCTTAATTGAATCTAAACGTCTTTTTTTAATCGTGTCATTAGTAATAAATCTACATTCAGCCTCAGCAACAGAACATATGCTACTAAAAAGAATAAAAAAAAGTGATAAACGGACAAATCTGGTTTGCATCGCTCTCTATCTCCCGAAAGTTCGATTAATAAATTTCGCTCCTCAGCAGGTTTTCTGACTTAGCTTTTAAATCTCTTGCCTTCCCACCAAATGGCAGTGGCTTGCGAAAGATAACCCCTTGCAGGGTAAGCATTACAGCAGCGGGTACTGTCCTCGAATCTCACGAGGTTCCCTTTCTGTTGAGCTTTGCAAATGTATGGATTTATTTTTTTAGCAACAAATAAACCTTCCAGATAACTCCTATTTGGCTGAACAAATTTTTTCCTTACCTTTGTTTCCCTGTTTACAGCACTGTTACCGAAATATAATTAAGCCCGGATGGCGGAATCGGTAGACGCGCTGGTCTCAAACACCAGTGGCCGCAAGGCTGTGCCGGTTCGACCCCGGCTCCGGGTACGGAGAGAAATAAACTCTAATTGATAATGAGTCAGTTAGGGTTTTCTCTTTTACAATTTGCGCCATTTTTGCGCCATATTTGAAAAAATACCGATGAAATTAAACTGAAAATTATCTCTTTGTAATCAGTTATCCCTCGTTTGAAAACAAATGATTTTGTAGAATGAAACTATGTCCGATTATTTGGGGGTGTTGGAACCCCTTTATTTCAGACAATTAATCAATATACAGTTTCATAATATCATCTGGCAGCAATACGTTATCCAGGTTTCCAACAGGTTTGTTTTTGAGGAAAAGTTTAGGTACTAAAGTGTGATTCCTGGCAAATGGCAGCTTATTTGCCTTTTCAATTAACTCGGATAGAATGCGGTCGCTATTCTCTTTGGTAGTCCATTTACATTCGCCCACAAGTAGATATTTTTTATCCAAAGATTCGGCAACTATATCTAATTCAACACGTTCATCTCTTAAAACATTGCCCCACCAGCGACGTGCAATACCGTAAGTAACGCCGTCAATCTCATTTCCTGAAACAGTCTCTCTGCATAGTTTTTCCCAATAATCGCCCACATAATCCGAAAAATGGCTGTCGAGATTTGATAGTATAGGAGCAATCCGCCCTATTTCAATAAATGAGCGGTTTGGGATAATAAACTGGAAATAGAAATTCATAAATGGGTCACTTATCTTGTAGAGGCTCTTTTTAGAATTCTTTTCGTTTTCTCCAAATGGGATCTCTTTGGTCAAGTATCCTAATGATATTAATTTGGCAAGTGGTCTCGAAAGATTTGTTACAACTTCGCCACTTCTTCCTGCTATCTCAGACATACGATTTGCCCCGGCACCAACATACGACATTATCGTTGCCGTCTTGACAATATCATTAATATCATCTTTGAATAATTTTACAGGCTCTTCGTATAAAGTTCCGTTTACTGATAGCATATTGCTTATAATTGCCTCCCGCAGATTGGCATAACCCTCACGCAGCTCCCAATAGCGTGGTACTCCTCCCCAGACTGCGTACTCCTCTACTGCGTCAAGTGAAGATACGCCGAGGGCTTCCTGAATGTAAGGCACTTTCATTGGAGCAATTTTTAATATAGCATCGGCACGACCATATAGTGGAGATGAGGCATCTAAAACCAAACCATACATCAACTGTTGGGAAGAGCCGCAAATAACTAAATTAAACTTCAGCTTTTTAGAATCTAATTTATTTTGAAGAACCGATGATAAATCGGGGCTACTTCTCACAAGATATGGAAATTCATCTATGCATAGCGTAAACATTTGTGTAGTGCGGTCGTTGAGCGTGTCAAAAAAAACATTCCACGAAGGGTATATTACCTTATCAAATCCCGGAATGATAACAGCTATCATCTTTGCTAACACCTCTCGCTGTAAGGAGGCTTCCGTTTGATCTGCTAAATAATAGACATCGTTATCATTTAGAACTCTGGTAATCAATGTTGACTTACCTAAACGCCTGCGACCATAGACCACTGTAAATGTAGATTTATCTGCACTTAACACCTGTTTGAGCCTTTTAGTCTCTTCTGTTCTATTAACGAATTTCATATCTGTCTATTTATTATGCATTACAAACATAATGTTTGTTTAGCATAATTCCAAATACTTTTCCGGAATTGTTATTTGTGCCTACTTTTTTGCTTTTTCAAACATCTTGGTTGCAAATTTTTGTCTTTTTGCAAATTTTCACATAAATCATTTATTATCTTTGAAAAGACTAATAATTAATGCAATGGCTGTAATTAAAAAGGGAGTTGGTATACTACTTTGGCTTTTGGTTTCGGCGTTTCCGGGATTTTCTCAGGAACACAGAGGTTACTCAATCGAGGTCAGGACCGATAAAAACGGAACCCTGAACTTTTATTGTGAAAATGAAAGACATATCACTTATACTATTCGGGTAGATTTGTACAATTATATAAATTATGCTCCGAGCTGTACATTTCCATTTGCTGGTGAGGCAAAAGCCGGTACATCTTTCCTATTCAAACTGACGCTAATCCTTCCATCTGCAAGCCCGACATACAGAATGGTAACCAACTTCAAATTAGGTAAATACATTGAAAACCCTGATTCCAATTATCTATACCTTTTACCATTAAAAGCCCAGAGAGAGATAATAGTGTTTAAAAATATTTTCACGGAATAAAAATTTTGTCTAATTTGGAACTGTCCTATTTTTAGGGAAGGCTACATAAACATATGAAATCTTCTTTTCATAGTTACAAAAGCACATTGATAGCCATTACAATTTTTGGCATAATGATGGCTGCGCTTGAAGCTATTGTTGTAATTTACCTAAGACAAATTTATTACCCTCAGGAATTTGAACCACAACCGACTGTCTCTTTTCTTCAAACTGTACCAATAGAATGGTTACGGGAATTTGCTACAATAGTAATGCTGTTAACTGTTTCAATGATTGCAGGTAAGAATTTCTCTAGTTGTCTAGCATTTTTTCTTTTTACTTTCGGCATTTGGGATATTTTTTACTATGTCTGGCTCTACATTCTTATCGGTTGGCCTGAATCGCTGCTAACATGGGATCTTCTTTTTTTGATTCCTGTCCCGTGGGTAGGGCCTGTATTAGCTCCTGTAATATGCTCCTTAACAATGATCTTAATCGCCCTGTATATTTTAAATCATGTTTCAAAAGGATTACGGTTAAGATTTGGATTAAGGCAATGGTTGCTTATTGCATTAGGAGTCATTGCCATTTTGTTTACATTTATGCAAGATTACACTGCCATACTGATTCAAGAATATTTACTCTCCGGACTTGACGGTCTTATGCAGTCCCCACATTTTCAACAAACAATCAGTCAATTT
>JBDKUD010000002.1:0-51735 GCA_039679805.1 Syntrophomonas sp.
CGGCAATTTTTGTTTTGTTTGAAAGATTTCCGATAAAACCTAATGCCCTGATGGTTTCTTCGGGGCTGCCGGGTCCCTGCCGTTCAAGCTCTGTGAAAAATTCATTGATGAGGGCAAAATCAAATTCCTGGATTGTTATTTCTTCCATTGTCATACTCCTTATCTTCTAATTATACCTTTGGCTTTTTCTTCCTTAACGATTTTTGTTATGTTTTTACGCTTCTGCTCCTTTGCCACAAGGTAAGTGCACTAAAAAGGCAAAACTTGCTCTTGCGGTAATGGAAACCTTACATAAAAAGTAGTCCCTTCTGGTCCGGTTTCATGATCTATCTTGGCATTATGTCGGGCTGCGATGCTGTAACAAACCGCCAACCCCAGGCCTGTACCTTTGTCCTTAGTAGTTATAAATGGAGTTCCCAGCTTTTCTATCAGACCGGGATCCAATCCGTGTCCCTGGTCTTTTATAAAAAGTACAATATCGTTCTCATTCGCTGTAGTTCCAATCGTGAGTACTCCACCAGGTTGCATGGCTTCAAGGCCGTTTCTAGCCATGTTGATGATTAACTGGCGGATTTCCTTTGCATCGATAAGAGGCACTGGAGGTTTGCCAAGTTCCAATTTAACATTCATTTCAAGGTAATTGGCATCGGCTTGAATCATTGGATAAATGGAATTTACGATATTGTCCAGGTATTGTGGTTGCGGATCAATTCTCTTGTCTTTAGCCATGCCAAGATATTCTGATATTATAGCATTGGCCCGATCCAGTTCTTCTATCATTAAGTCAAAATAAGCTAGATCCTTTGTATATTCGTTTTTATAACTTAACATTTGTAAAAAGCCACGTATAGAAGTCATTGGGTTACGGATTTCGTGGCCTATACTGGCCGCCATCTCGCCAATTAGGTTCAATCGATCAAGTCGAGCTAGTTTTGCTTCAACCTCTAATTTTTCGGTTACGTCTTGCATGACAGCCAAACGGCATTCCTGGCCATTGAGCTTTATTAATTCCCAAGAAGAAATAGTGGTAATAATCTTTCCAGAACGAATGCGTAATTTATAATCAATTTGCTCTAGCCTTCCTTTTTGCCTGAGTTCTTCTAGTAAGAGTCCTGCAATAATTTTATCTGGCCATATGCCCAATTCAATTGGATCATGCCCAATTAACTCCTCTCGCTTAAACCCGGAAGCATCTAAAAACTTCTGATTAATCTCTAAATAACGATTGTCTTTGATTCTAAGGATTGACATCATTACTGGACTGGAATGAAAAGCTTTATAAAATCTTTCCTCAGATTGTCTTAGGGATTCCAAGGTACTTATATTCATACTTATATCTCTTATTGATTCTATTGCTCCAACTATGTCGCCGCCGCTGTTATAAAGAAGAGAGGCAGTACCCTGAAGAAATCGACCAATTTTTGGGCAATAGGTTTCCCCAATCAAATAACCACTTTCACGGTTTATGCTTGCATAGGTTTCTTCTCTTTCTTTATCTGCGAATTGTACTAGATCAATTATAATGGGTCTACGTACTCCATAGAATGGTAGAGAATATTGGTAGTCGCCTCTGCCAATAATATCTGCAGCCTTTACTCCAGTCATTTCTTCTATAGCCCCATTCCAAGCTATCACTTTACCCTGTTCATCGATTACAAAAGTTGCATCCGGAAGAAAATTTATAATGTCAGACATTCTTTGTTCCGATTCTTTAAGAACAAGTTCCACATGTTTGCGTTGGGTTATATCTATACCATAAGCTAGAATATGACTTATCCCTGAGATTTGGATTATACATAAGGAAATAAGACAGGTGTATTGCTGTCCGGTAAAAGATTTGTATAGTCCTTCATAATTTGTTACTATCCCCGTTTTATCTAAAACTTCTAAAATATCTGCACGTCGTATGTATAGACCCAGGTCTTGGTAAGTATGACCTATTACATCTTCTCTAGGGAAACTAAAAGTATTTAAGAATGCATCGTTAGCATTTACTATAACTCCGTCTTCCAGGCGAGATATAGTCATCATTGCCGGGCTGGCATAAAAGACTTTATTAAACCTCTCTTCAGATTGAGCCAAAGCTTGTTCAGCCAGTTTTCGTTCAGTAATATTTTGCAGATAAACAGAAAAACCTTCAGGTGAAGGATAGGCCCGGGCTTGTACCCAGCTTCCCGTGTAGGGACCTAGAATTTCAATATCTACAGTTTGATTTTCAATGACTGCTTTGTTGTATAGGTGACTATAATCCAGGCTTGAATATTTAGGGAATACTTCCCAGAAGATCTTGCCAAGTACTTCTTGTCTAGGTAAATTAAACATTGTCTCAGCAGCTCTATTCCAATAGGATATTTTGAAATCACGATTAAAGGCAAAAAAGACATCTGAAATACTTTCCAGTATGTCGATAGTAGATTGATATAATTTGTTTTGTTGATCCTCTAATCCCTTTCTTTCAGTAATGTTCGTTACCGATATCAAGCGACTTGCTTCACCATTGATTGTTATAATCTCAGCTGAGATTAATCCAAATCCAATATTCCCGGTTTTTGTTTTATACTCCATTTCAAAGTTAACTATTCTACCTCTGGATAAAAGCTGCTGCTGAAACTCACACCCCTTATCTGCCTTAACCCACAAGTTCATTTCGGAAGTTGTTTTACCAAGGGCTTCTTCTTCCGAATATCCAAACATATCGGTCCATGATTTATTAATTTTTAGGTGAACGCAATCTTCTACGGTTGTGATACCCATAGCCACTGGGCTGGAATAGAATACTTTGGAGAATGTCTGCTCCAATTTAATAATGTCATCTTCTGCTTGTTTTTGCCGAGTTATATTATTAAAGATGATGCACGTATTAGATTGCCCTGGTAAAACATTAACTTCATACCATCGGTTTAGCCGCTGATTAAAATTCTGAAATTGAATTGGTTTTTGTTCAAGAGCCCCATTAAGATAAACACTATACAATCGAGTATTAACGAAAGAAGGCAGTTCTTCCCAAAAGCTTTTTCCTAAAAGCTCATTAACGGGTTTTGTAAAGTGTAACTGGCTTTTGGGACTTATATAATCAAATTTCCATTCGTTATTCAAAATTAAACATCCATCGCAAGCCATTTCAATAGCATTAACGATTATAGAGTCCTGGGTCACTTTCTGATTCATGCACACTGCCCCTTGCCAGAATCACCCTTTTCCTCAATGTACCATAGAAGATTTATCCATTAAGTCGAATTGTAATTAGAGCAATCATGTTTCAGAAGTGGCATTTTTATTCTGAATAAGGAATTGATACCAGTTAGTGTTAATTATTATGAATACCGATTGACTGACGGGATGGTTCTGGAATATATGGAAGAAGAGATTTATCGAAAAAATATGATTTTTGCGGACATTTATTACCACAAGAAAGGATAATAATGGCCCAACAACAGTTGAGTTAAGAGGTTAAAAAGAACAGTTTATGTTCGGAAAAGTAACGGAGGAAAAATGAGATTTGCGTGGATAGCATTGGTCAAACTACTTCTCACTAATTGATGGAAACAAAAGAGCCATAAGTATTGCCCTTATGGCTCGAAATCTGTCTAATGGTGCCAGAGGACCGACACTACTTTATCACAACGGAATTATCGAAGCTGAAATTAAGGTGGTTCTTTAATTCTTTAGCTGCGCCAGAAGGATTTTGCATGATTCTTCGAGGGGTGCAAGCTTATTCTGGATGACATCCCAAACAATAGGCAAACTAATACCGAAATATTCATGAATTAAGATGTTGCGTAATGCAATGATTTTTCGCCACTCTATTTCAGGGGCTATGTCTTTGTAATTACTTAAAAGGCGGCCCGATGCTTCTCCGATAATTTCCAAACACCGGAGTGTCGCATACTGAGTTTTCTTATCCGTCTTAAATTGCTCAAGGTCAATGTCAGCCAGAAATTCATGGATATGATCAATAGCTTCTAAGATATCGTCCAGATAAAGGCGGGGATCTCTAGGCATAGATAACCTCCCGCTCAATAATTGGTTTAAGGCGTGGTTTAACTGTATCAGCAATCACCAGATCTACTTGACGCTGCAGCACTTCCTCCAGCCTGAATTTCAACTCCATATAGTGATCGAAGGTCTGCTCATCAAGCTCTACGATAATATCGATATCGCTTTCGGCCTTCTCCTCACCTCTGGCGAACGAGCCAAAAATGCCAATACGTTTGACGGTGAAACGTTCAGAAAGTTCTTCTCGAATCGATGATATTTGTTTAAGTACTTCGGTTTTCTCGCTTATTTTCCCAGCCAAACCTTTCACCGCCTTTCTTCCATTTTAGGGGCAGGTGAGGTCTTGGTCAAGGATGCCTTGTGCCAATATTATCCAAATAGATAATATTTATAAAAGCTATCCTTGCGAATCTGCGTTATTCCTTAACAATATAGTATTTATGCAGGTTTCTTAAAGGCTGCTGATATGCTACTATGGTGCTACAAATTATTGGAAGTAAGCAACATGGAGAGAGATGCGAAACACACCGGCTTTTATTGGATTGAGTAACAATAAATAATTTAGGGCGAACAGACTGAGGAGAAGTATGGCTGAAAACAATATTAATTATAAAAGCTTACTGGCTAAACTTGAAAAAGCCCTAGTTGAAAATGAAAGACTGAGGAATGAAAACGTCAGGTTAAAGAAGATCCTGGGATTGCCTGATGAACCTTATCCAGAGACTCTCATACCGGTAATCGATCCTGTTATACAACAATCCATGTTAAATGCGGAATTAGTAACTAAAGACTCTTCCCAGGAATCCAAAATAGAGATTTTTCGGAGTTTGTTTCATGGCAGGGATGATGTGTACCCGGTTCGCTGGGAGAGAAAAGACGGAAAAAGTGGATATACCCCAGCTTGTGCCAATGAATGGAACCGTGAGTTTTGTAAGAAGCCGCAGATAAAGTGTGCTAACTGCCCTGAACGAAAGTTGTTGCCCGTGACCGATGAAGTCATTCATAAACATCTTATTGGAAAACACACTATAGGAGTGTATCCGCTATTACCAGATGAACAATGCTGGTTTATTGCTGCTGATTTTGATAAACAAACCTGGAAGAACGATGTCTCTGCATTCCTTAGTACATGCGAAAGGTTAGGAGTGCCGGCTGCACTAGAACGATCTCGTTCAGGGAATGGAGCTCATGTCTGGATATTTTTTGCTCATTCAATTCCTGCATCCACCGCCCGAATGTTAGGGAGCTATATTCTCACCCAAACCATGATTCTCCGTCCTGATTTAGGATTCGATTCCTACGATCGCTTTTTTCCCAATCAAGATACCATGCCCAAAGGCGGGTTTGGCAATCTTATCGCCCTTCCCCTTCAACATGCTCCGCGACTGCAAAATAACAGCGTATTTGTGGACCGTAATTGGCAACCATATGCTGATCAGTGGGCCTTTTTATCAAGCCTTAAGAGGATGGAAATCAGTCATGTGGAGTCTATTCTGAGAGAAGCGCGCCTAAACGGTGGTATTATAGGTGTTCGACAGGTTGAGAACGATGATGAGGAGCGGGACCCCTGGACGAGGTCTGAAACCAGAATAGCCGGTCCAAGCCTGCTCCCCGGCCCATTTCCTCCCAAATTAGATATCGTATATAGCAATCAAGTGTTCATTCGAAAAGATTCGCAGTCCCCTTCAACCCTTAATTATCTGCTGCGTCTGGCGGCTTTTCAAAATCCTGAATTTTATAAGGCCCAGGCCATGCGTTTGCCAACCTTCGATAAACCTCGAATTATCTCTTGCGCAGATGATTATCCTGCTTATATAGGATTGCCCAGAGGCTCCTTGGATGAAGTAATTGAATTATTTAACTACCATAAAGTTGAAGTACAAATCGTTGATAAACGCTGTCAGGGTAGTCAAATAGATGTTCAATTTGTGGGTGAATTAACTCCGCCGCAGCAAGAAGCGGCCAGAAAGTTGATGGACCATGATTGTGGTATATTGTCTGCCGCGACTGCTTTTGGAAAGACTATCGTAGCTGCGGCGATCATCGCAGCGCGCAAAACTAACACATTGGTTCTTGTCCACAGAAGGCAGTTGATGGACCAGTGGAAGGCGCGCTTGGAAACATTTCTGAATATCTCCTCGGATGACTTTGGAATTATTGGTGGAGGCAAGGATAAGAAAACAGGAAAGATTGATATTGCTATGCTGCAAAGCCTTAACCATAAAGGTGTTGTCAATGATTTAGTACGTGATTATGGACAGGTTATTGTTGATGAATGCCACCACCTATCTGCCTTCAGTTTTGAACAAGTTCTAAAACAGGTCAAGGCCCAATATGTATTGGGGCTTACCGCGACGCCCATTCGAAAGGATGGTCATCATCCTATCTTTATCATGCAATGCGGTCCAATCCGTTTTCGCGTAGATGCAAGGAAGCAAGCTGATATCAGACCGTTTGATCACATAGTAATCCCGCGCTATACTGAGTTTGCGAATTCTGAAGATTACAACGGCGCCGGAATTCATAATCTTTATGCAGCTCTAGTGGGCAACGAAAACAGAAATGAGTTGATCTTTGACGACATCCTTCATGCATTGGATGAGGGAAGGTCTCCAATACTTCTTACGGAGAGAACTAATCATGTTGACTACTTCGCCGAACGTTTGAAAGGGTTTACAAAGAATTTAGTCGTGCTTCGAGGTGGAATGGGGAAGAAGCAGCGGCAGTCTATGGCTGAACAAATTGCTGCAATTCCCGATGATGAAGAACGAATAATAATTGCCACAGGAAGATATATTGGAGAAGGTTTTGATGATGCCAGGCTGGACACGCTCTTTCTGGTAATGCCGATTTCCTGGAAGGGAACATTGCAACAATATGCAGGGCGTTTACATCGCGCACATCATAATAAACATGATGTGAGGATATATGATTATGTTGACGTTAATGTACCGGTATTAATGCGGATGTTCGAAAAACGATTAAAAGGTTATCACAACATGGGGTATGAGATTAAGCATTAATAGATGTAATTTTTAGCGTATACCTGATGGGATATCGCGCGCCCCCCCCCATTTCTTTACAGGTAATGCAAATAAGCCAAAAATTTACTCTCAATATATGCAAAAAGCCGTCGCAAAATATCGTAACGGCTCGAAAATAATCGAATGGTGCCAGAGGTGGGACTCGAACCCACACGCCTCGCGGCACACGATTTTGAGTCGCTGCGAAAGCTCCAATTATGTAGTATTATCGATATTAATGAAAGGAAAAGCCTGATGTTATAGGGATTCGTTAGAAACTATGTATTATTATCACCATAGAATATTTTTGATGAAACGGCAGTAAAAACGGCAGTAAATTAATTGTAGTAACCGCCCTTTATAGACTGAGAAGTATTCCTGGCTGGAATCAGAATATAAGACTAAATAATTAAAAACCGCAGAATTGACTTGGTTGCCGGTTCTGCGGTTTTCATTTTACCGACGCATCTTTATCAAAGGACATAGATATATAAAAAACGACTAATATGACGCCATAATTTACCTAAAATTGGAACTATAAATAGATATTATTCTATATGTGGATAATTATGCAAAAAGTATTTTGAGAATGAAGAGGAGAGTCATGGCTTTATGACCATAACAATGTATTGCTACGTTGGCGCGTTCATCCCCCTAATAAAACAAGGCGACTATTTTTTCGGTTTATATAGGCATTTCTGTTATCCATATAACAGATTTATCATACCAACCCCAAATCACACTGGGCATTAGGATCAAAATGGTAATCTTTTATTTTGGTACTAATACAACCTGCAAAATAAAGGTAAAATGGAATCGGAGAAATAATAGATTATACAATACAATATATTACAGTAAATCGGGGTAATGCATTATGAAGAAGAAGGCCGAATTTCCTTTGCATCTCTTAAATAGTAGAATGAATGATATTAATAGAAGGTATGTTGATGAATATATTGAAGTGATGAGACAGCAAGGAAAAAGTGAAGGATCAATCGATAATTATTCGATAGCATATGATAGAGTTTTTCGATTTAAAGAGAATTGGAATATAGATTTTAGTGATTATAATGAGAGTATTTTTGATACATTTGTTATTGCTATGCTTGAATACGAGATGAGTGATGACAGAATTAAATTTATTACTTCATCAATAAGCACCCTTGCAGAGTATTTAAAAGATAAATATCCCGATAAGTTTGGAAGATACTTTTTGAAAGATCTTGAAAGGCTTGAAGGAGAGGAAAAAAAGAATATTCCTTCAAGAGCTTTAAGTCAAATAGAGTTAAGCCTTGTTAAGGAACTAATTAAGAGAGATAAATTGAATAAGCTTGAATATATCTTTACCGTTTTGTACTATACCGATATACAAAAGAGTGATTTTAAGATATATAACCCAAAGTGTGCTAATTTCGAAAATGGCTATTTTGAGTTAGATGGCAGAAGGGTTAAAATAACTGAACCGATAAGAAAGGTTTTACAAAAGGTTAAAGGTATAAAAATCACTCCTGCTATGATACTTTACCATTTTAAAATAGTAGCTCATTATTTGCATAGTAAAGGTTTCTATGAAAATGGAAAACCATTTACATTTGATGATATTAAAAAGACTAGGGAAAAGTACTTTATAAAATGTCCCTGTTGTGATGCTGCTGTCGAGAATATTGCTGAAAATTGGGTATTAGTTCGATATGATTTTTCTGAGCAAAAGGTTTTAGTATGTAATAACTGTAAAGGGGTAACTAAGAATGAAATCATATAGTATAGATATAATTGACATTCATAGTGCCTTACCGCAGTATATGGTAGAATATGGGGATAACTACAATGTAAAAGAACTTGATTTGGCAACAGATGAAGTAATTATTGATAAAATCATTAATGACAATAATGATACAGAAATCGATGAACAAAGCAAAGCGCAAAATAAGGAAGACAATATTCCTAAATATGTACTTGATGAAGATTTAGGGGATATAGGAGAGGAGTATGTTTTAAAAAGACTTGAAGACCAACAGGGTGAAGATAATAAGATCTCAAAAATTGAAAGAGTATCAATCACTCAGAAGAAAAAATCATTTGGTTATGATATTGAAGTAAAATTAGCCAATAATGTAAATATCGGTATAGAAGTAAAATCTACTAGATTAAGAAATGGGAATGTCATTCATTTAACAAATAATGAAATTAGAGCTTTTTATGAATTGAATGAATTGAGCTATTTAATTATTGTTGTATTTGACAATAAGACTGATGAGGTTGGAGCCATATACAGAATAGTTGATTTCATTCATTCACTTAGAATTGATAAAGAAAGCTTATCAAAAGTTATCGGTACAGACATTTTAAATAATATTCAGTTTTATCCTCAGGTATTTGTTGTAAATATTCCTATAAATGTAATGGGGCAATTTAAGTTGGAAATTAATGAAAACATAATATAAAGTGTTGAACATCCTTAGGTTCAACCATATGACAAAAGCGATACAATTTGTTAAAAAGCAAACTTCAAAGTGAGGAGGGCTTTGTAATGCACGATAGCGGTATAATCTCGCAATACGGTTTTCTATACCAACGAAGAGTATTCATGCTATACGTTTTACAAAATGTGAATACAAAGCAGCTTGTTACTTTTGAGGGAAAAGATGATATTGAAATAAGTTCTGATGAAAAAATTTATTCGATGTTTGATTCTGGTAACTTCTACGTCCAAGTTAAAAGTGGAAGTGTAAGCGAAGACTGTTTTTCACGAGTGATATGTAACTGGTTGCTCTTAGAATCTACTGAGTCTTCCCTGTTTGAACTAGTACTTGAGAATGATATGGATTTTGACTATTCGTCTCAAGAAAGAGCAGAAAAGATTCTTGAATTTATTATGAATGGACAATCTAAAAAACGAAACTCCATAGCTAGAAAGACCTATGAAAAATACAAAGAGCAGATTTTGAATCAACGGAATGAAGCATTAAACCACATTTTACATATGATCACTGGTTTTAAGAAAACTGTTTGCTCAATGGAAATGATAGATCATGAACTCTCAGAGAAATTTAATCAAGACTATTGTTCGGATATTCAAGACTTCTCAATAGCCAAAAAGAAACGATTAGAACGGTTTATTTCAGTTATTGATAAAGATATAAATGATGCTATCAAATTAAAAAGACCGTATACATTGATTTATTCGGATTTTATGCGTTTAATTATACAAATCTCTGATGAAATCAGTGATCATAAATATACAATTGATACACTTTGCCTAAAGAAAAAACTAGAGGAAAAAGCGCAGAAACTTGTAAAGGAACGGATATCGCGAGAAGTTAAGCAACTATATTTGGTAAAAGACATGGAAAGCTTTGTTGTGAATGGCATTGTACAAGAACTCATATATAAAGATTTCCGAGACGTTTATTCGCAGCAGAAAGTCCTTGAGATTTCTAATCTGGAGCAGAATGCAAAAGAAAATTACGAATCAGCTTTGTTTGCCTTGGGGGATAACGCGGATATTCCTAAAAGTGTTTTTATTAAGACTACTGATCAACAGATTGAAAGTGATTTGCTTCCCCAAGGCCGAATATATAGGACAGGCTGCTATATTTATTTGACAGGCGATAGTATTAAAGAAAATTTCCAGATAACATGGGGTAAAGATAATGATAGTGAGTAAAGTTATATCAGAAGCTGAATATGCAGATATCATTATTACGTTGATGAAGTCTCCATATGGAATTTCATCAATAACAAAACTTATCTTTATCGCTTTTTGTGTGAAACATGAGAATAATTTAAGTGCTTATTATAACCGAACCAAAGATTTTGTTGATGTATTTTTTAGAAATATTTCTCTTAAACTTTATACTCATTACCAAGAAATTGGAGAAATAATTCATGCAATTGATATGTTAAGCAAGTCCTCAAGGGTTTTGATTAATGGTGATTATATTGAGCTTAAGCATGACTTTACTTTTCAAACAGAAAATACTTTCTTGAAATTTTGTACAACAAAAGTACCCAATCCTATTGTTGAAATCAATAAATTAGATGCAAAAGCAGTGGTTGAGGAGGTTTTGCGCTATGTTTAAACTTGAATCGCTGCGCTTTCATCATAATACTGATAACCAAGAGTATAAATTTTCTTACCATACTTTTATATATGGAATGAATACAGTGGGAAAGACTGCATTGACTAAGGCTATCGATTATGTATTGGGAAGCAGCGAAAATCTTACCTATCAGGGGTTGGATAATATTGATAGTATAGAAGCACACTTAACAAATGATTTAACTACCCTTTGGATAAAGCGAACTGTTTTTGGCGAATTCTTTTATCGTAGGACAGAAGATAGTGCCTATTCTGAAATAAGTGCTGATACTTATAAAGATAATATTTGCTTGATGTTGACTCCAAATCCTAATAATCGCTTCGCCCAAGTTTATAGCAAAGTTTTTGATGAGAATCCAACATTTAGATCGTTCAACTTCTTAAATTATTTAGAAGAAAAGGGCCTGGGCGATTTAAGCGTTGTATTTACTAAAGCGAGAGAATTAAAACACCAAATCCGAATAAGTAATATCATGGATTTCTTTTTCAATTATGATAATATTGAGCAAATCTATGAGAAAGAAGTTCTTTTGGAACAACGCCAGAAAGAATTAGATGAGTTAAATAAGGATTATCAGGAATATAGCCGTAGTGTTTCACAAATCGAAAAACTGTTTGTAGAATTGCATTTGAAATATACCGGTGATTATGAAAAAGATTATTCTACATTTACTAAATTTAGGACTTCTTATACCCGAACCGCAAAAACTAAATCAAAAGATTTGGTTTATCTCTCTAAAGCTTCGTTTTCGCTTGCTGAAGAAATCAAATTGTATTCTTTTATGCAATCACAATCAACTAATATGATGGAGCGAAATGAACGTATCAAACGGTTATTGGCCATCTTAAATTCTATTGTCGAAGGAAATCCCAATAATGAACAATATATTAATTTCATTACAAAAAAGGTTGAAGAAATTCAAGAAGAAAATGTATTACTCTCTTTGACAGATTATCAAAAGGCAATAAGAGGAATCCAAGTAGAAAAAGAGAAAATCGATCAACAAATTCGGATACTAAAGGGTCAAGCCTCTGAAATCCAATATGAAGAGGCTATTAAAAAGATTGGCTTGATAGAACATACTTTTTCCATTTTGAACCGTAATGTTGATTCTAATAGACTTGGCTCCCTACGCGGGGAAACCTCACGGTTAAGGCAAGAGATAAAAGAATTAAAATCAGCTTTTGACAAAAAAGAAATCAACGCTTTTAATGATCGGCTGACAGATTTGTATTTAAAGAGCGGTTTAAAAGTCAAGCATCTTATGGAGGATTGCCAGAATACTGACTTTTCTTTAGAGTTTGATCCTTTTAGGTTATGCCTCTTTGCAAGTCACAGAACAGAAGAGGGAGTTGAACGGTTTATTCCAGGTAGTATGGCTAGGCAAACTCACCTTCAAGTGCTTATTTATCTATGTATGTTTGATTATTTGAAAAAGCACTTTCAAGATTTTATTTATATGCCTTTTCTGATTATAGATTCAGCAAATCAACCTATGGGTATCGAAATTTTCCGAGAAGTCTATCCGATCATTGTAAAGTTGGCTGAAGAAATTGGAATTCAAACTATTTTTCTCTCAAAAGACCTACTTGATGAAATTCCAGATGAGGACTTTATTGATATCTCATCTGGTTTAAATAAGTTCCATAAGCAATCATAGCATTTTTAATTCTTTGTTTTTTATCACCTTTACTTCTAATTGTCCATATTGGGTGTAGCCCCTTTCAGTACATTCCTATTGTTTATAGAAGAGGTATAGAAAATGATAATTGAAGGAGCATTATTAAAACTACCAGAAATACTTATGGGTTATGACGATGTAGATGGTCTGTATGAAGCTAATATTGCCAACTT
The DNA here is from genome assembly GCA_039679805.1 of Syntrophomonas sp. GTDB lineage: Bacteria > Bacillota > Syntrophomonadia > Syntrophomonadales > Syntrophomonadaceae > JBDKUD01. Next base: position 12,977 of record JBDKUD010000002.1, read on the forward strand.
ATTTGCAATGGCGGTTATAGTAGAACTAAATGCAAGAAATATTGATAACCCGTTAGAGAAAATACAAATGGAGAAAAGGTATTCTTCAGATAAAAATATTCGATGCGATATGTACTTGGATTTTTCAAAGGTAATTCTCAAAAATAAATTACATAAATTCGGTAACTATCAAAGGAACTGGTTGGAATTTAAATACTTTGGTGGATTAGACCGCAATAAAGGAACTGAAACGAAATCAGAGAATGCAGGCTCTATAATATATGATATCTATAGATTAATCAAATTCTCTGATGATAGTGGTGAAGAAGGGAAGTACATAGTATGTTGTTTTAATAAGCACCCCAAAAAATATTTAGCATTTGGTAGGCAAGATGGTTCTGACCGAGAATGGCTACGTGAAATTATTAAACCGGGAATTAATGAATGGGACTTCAATCTAGATGAGGAGCCGAATACGGTAAAAAAAGTATTCAAAGAAATAAGTAATTTGAAAATGAGAGTAAAAACACGAACCACCTGCTTTGAACCTTTGGAAGAAGACTCACAAAAATCATTCTGGGGTTATTTGATCCAGATCTTAGGAAGCCAAATTGAATAGTTAATAATAAAAATAAATGATTCTATGTTAGCAAAGGTGAATTTCCGACAACTTCCTTTGAACTGGGATTCAAGCACACGGTTGCGTATTAATAAAAAGATTTGATATTAAATTGACTGATAATAAGCGAGCTTTAGCAGTTAAAGCTCGCTTATTTATGAGTAGGGCCAGCTAAGGCTACGAAAATATACTAGTGTGTTGTTATAAGGATGTTTATCTACGAAAATTTTCTAAGCGTGAAAGTAAGCATAAATATAGAGTACAAAGCCACCCTCAATTGAAAGTAATAGGAAATGACGATATGTGAGCTAGAAGAAATTGAATGATAATTTGAAAATTCTATTAGGTAGGGGATATCATTGGAATGTTTGTCAGACAAAGTTGATTCTCAAATTCTCAGTTTTTCCAAGATAAAAATCAGCGGTTATAATGCAGTCTAAAAAATTTTTATAAATAACAAAAAAAATTGCATGCCTACAAGCCCATAAATACGGGATAACACTATAAATCATTAAAAATTCTTCAAAAAAATATAGCTGATCCAGCTGGTATAACCAGCTGGTTTGTATTGATTGCACATCTTTAAATAGGAGGTACAGTCAATATGAACGAAAACATTTCGGAAACTAGGAGAACATTGCCGGAGTACACAAGAAAAATGAAGCTGATCAGAACATCAAGCGGAGGCGTTAAGGTTTATGCAGCACTAATTCGGGATACTAGTACGCTGAAGCCAAAGGTCAAATTATTAATTTTATCATCTGATGGATTTGATGCTGAAGAGGAATACTCTTATTTGATGCTAGACGATGGAAAAAGACTTCAAGAATTGCGTAATTACGGTAAGGAAATAGGAGATATACAAGATATACAGGCAATTGAAGACTATTTATTGAGATTCCAATCGGATGAACCTGGCTATGAACTACCAGTATTAGTAGAAGATACTAAAACGCCTTTTAAAAAGTTATGTAAAACAATTTTGGATATGTATGCCGAATCAACGAAATCTAACGTTACAGAAGAAGTAGATTCGTTAATTTTAGCAAACATCAATGACAAAGATTTTATACTCATTTCAAAAAAATATTTTTCAGAGTTAGCTCAAGAATCAGGATGGGAGAACCTAGCATTAAAAAAGAGATTCAAAGAAAGGGGATTGCTGCATGTATCCAGTGCAAGACCCTTCGACTATCGAAGAAAAGCAGACGGCCCTTACTATATTTGCGTAAATAAATCAGAATTGGAGGTCTGGGCTTATGTATAATTACTTCTCTTACTACGGCGGAAAAAGCAGATTTGTCTTTGAAATGAGACACCTAATACCCAGATCATGCAATATATATGTAGAAGCATTTGCTGGTTCAGGGGTTCTGAACCTAAACAGTCCACTGGTATTTGATATCACTATTCTAAATGATCGCGATTATGGAATTTACCTATTACATAACCTAATGGCTGATAAGAAGACGCAGAATGAGTTAATCACAAGGCTCACTAATGTTGAGTACAGCCAGGATGCTTTCAATAATGCCTTACTTTTGCAGGGTGAAGATAATAAGTTTACTGGACTATCTGAAATGGAGGCAGCAGAGGCAAAGTTTATATTACTCACGCAATCTTTTAACTCTAACCAAAAGAACTGGGCTGGTGGAGATACCCAGAATGCTTATAATAGAAGACTAAAATATAATTTACACAGTGTTAAGCAAAAATATTCCGGGGTGACGGTTACCAATCTTGACGCTATGGATTTAATTAATGAATACAAAATGAATGAAAAGGCAATCTTGGTGCTAGATCCTCCATATTTACATAGAGTGCGGGGAAAGGGTGCAACCAACGTGTATAAGTGCGAAATGAATGATGAGCAGCACAAGAAATTATTAAATTTGATCAACGATGCAAAATGCAAAATCGTATTATTCGGCTATTTTAGCACTTTATATGATACAGCATTGGACGGTAAGCAGTGGAATTCCTTTGTGCTAAAAAGAGTATCGAAGAGCTGTGAGGTTGTTCAGGCAGGTAACCAAAAAACCAAGGTTGAAGAATGGGTCTGGATTAATTATCCACCACCAGAATCAGCTCAGTTTTATATACCCGGACTCAGAGAACAAAGAAAGAGTTTAGCTTGAAACCTAAGCTATTTATGTCCGTGGCATACGCAAGATAATTTGCCTTTTAACCAATAATCCAAATTATATATAATTGTGCCAATTTCGTGGTCATAAAATTATCTAGAGATAAAAGATATGACTTTTTAAATAGTGCGCTTTATGACCAAGAAGCAATGCGATGATTTATACGTTTGTTGGTAGACTAGGAACTCCTTATTAGCATTAGACTAGGGCAAAAGTAAAAGACAGTTTATTCGAATGAATTGAAAGAAGACCAGCATATTAAACTACTGAATAATATTAGAAAGGCCAGGGCGAAATTTGGATATCGAAGCAACCTGTACGATGAGATACTATCAGAAAGCCAATTGAAGTCATTTGAGTTAAAAAGAGTTAAGAAGTACTGTGCAGTTACATCATTAGGAGAGAAGAAAGCAGAAGTGAGTGAATGGTGCTGGATCAATTATGAACCGAGTGAATCAGCAAAATATTATATATCGGGGTTAAAAGAGATGAAAAATAAAGGAAACAGAGGATACGGCAATAATTTCCGGTTTATTGTGTAATAATAAATACTATATTAAACTTAGAGAAATGGGGGTATAAGCAATGGCAAAGAAGGCTACTGGAATAAATAGTATTAAAGATAGTACCAATTGTTCAAGAGCAATGAAAAGGAATTCAAGCTCCAAAAAGATAATAGCTAGTGCATGTGCTTCGATGGAAATGGAGGGGCTTAAGCCTAGCAAAACTGTGAGAGAATTAGGCAAACATTATCTTGATGGCAAGATAAGCAGTAAAGAAGCAGTATCATTAATTAAAGAAAAACACGCTGCCAAATATTGTAAAAGAGGATGAGAAAAGGCAGCGGTTTTTCAAAATACGATATAAAGGAACAAACTCGGTCCATTTATTTTTATCCTGACTGTGATGTTTTAGTTAATAAAGCAAACATTAAAGATATTAATGAATTAGCTGAGTATGAAAAAGAACTAACTGGTTATAGACTAATTGAAATTGGAGGAAATGAAGCAACCAGGGGAAATTTAGGGGCTACTCATCTAAAGAAAATACATAAATATATTTTTCAGGACGTATATAAATTTGCTGGAAAGTACAGAACTGAAGACATATCAAAAGGTAATACAAGATTTTTTCCAATTCAGCATATAGAGGAAAACATTATTGGTTTATTAGGCAATTTAAGGAATGAAAATTATCTAAAAGGGTTAGATAAAGAACAATTTGCATTAAGAGCAGCCTTTTATATGGCAGAATTAAACGTGATTCACCCTTTCAGAGAGGGGAATGGTAGGACAATAAGAGAATTTATAAGACAACTAGCTTTAAAGTGTGGCTATAATATTGACTGGTCTCTAATTGATAAAGACGAACTACTAGCCGCAACCATCATATCCGTTAACACAGAATATAGTCAACTCGCAAATCAAATCTTAAAAGCAATCCAGTAAACCCATAACCAAAATAATACTGGTTTACCAGGAATAAAGTCGAGTTGGGATTTTTTACAGGCCTATTTGTGAGTAGAGTGGGAATGTAGCATTTCAATAGGGTTTGTTGAATTATTGGTATGTTTCAAAAATATCCTTCAACTTTATTGACTTGAAATTAATAGTGATATAAAATCCTCCAAAATTGTCAGCAGGGTATAGTCTAGTGACAAAATATTGGGGGTTTTTATTTTGCGGATAGGATACGTGAGAGTGAGCTCGGTAGGTCAGAATACTGATAGACAGGAAATTTTAATGGAAGAGATGGGAGTAGAAAAAGTATACCTTGAGAAGGCTAGTGGCAAAAATGCTAAAGACAGGCCGGTACTAAATGAGATGATGGGATTCTTAAGAGAAGGAGACATTCTGGTAGTCCAGAGCATTAGCAGGTTTGCTAGAAATACAAAAGATTTATTAAATCTTGTAGATGAACTAGACAAAAAAGGTGTCGAGTTCGTTTCATTAAAAGAGGATATAGATACCAGTAATACGGTAGGGCGCTTCGTATTAACGGTGTTTGCGGCAATTAGCGAACTGGAGCTTAACTATATTAAGGAAAATCAAAGACAAGGAATTGAAGCAGCTAAATTGAGAGGAGTATATAAGGGGAGAAAGAAGATAGACATTAATAAGAAGCAATTTGAAACGATTTATGACGATTGGAAACAAGGGAAAATAAGAGCGGTACAGGCAATGAAAATACTGGGACTGAAACCGAACACATTTTATAGAAGAGTACAAGAGTTTGAATGTCGATTAACAAAGGAGTGCCTACACAAAAAGAGTCTGGGAGATGATATGGAGTAGCCAGCGCAAAATTTTCCTATTGACAAAAAAACCAAATTATGTATAATTGCGCCAAGTTTTTCATCAAAATATTGTCTTGAGATATAAAATTGAGGTTAAATACTGAAGATCTAAGGTAGGGGGGGAGCTCAAGGGGTAGATACCTAGTAGCTGTTGGTACAAAGATAATAAGAATAGTAAGAGAATTAAAGAGCACAATCAAGTGCTCTTTAATATTTAATTCCTCAATAGGTGAAAAAATAGGCGGTATTTATTTTGAATATAAAATGGAGTACAGAAATTGAAAGATGAATATAAACACGGAATTGAGCTGAAGTGTAGAGTGTGCGAAGATGTAATATTTAGCCATTTCCTTGGAGAAGAAGTACATTGCAGTTGTGGAGCTATAGGCATTATGGAGTGCATACCTGGTTGCATAATTTTAGGGGATAGTGACAAAGCAATAATAAGAGATGTGCGTGATAAACCAGGATACAAGGCCGAATTTAATAACGAGCTATCAAATATTAAAAAAGAAAGGATAAGAAAACTACTTCAGGACTCTGGCACAGTTTGGCTGAATTATGCGATACCCAATATTGTTATAGGCAAAGGATACTTATTATCAGAAGGAATAGATTTATTAGATGGTACCGGAACAATAAGCAACCAGCTTTATAAAAAAATAATCAATTATATTCCTTCATTCAAGAGATATCGTATCTTATATATATTTGCATGCCACCGGAGTATAGTTACCAGCACTCTTATCAAACAAGAGGAGGTCGGTGATTCAATTAAATTGACGACAAGAAACTCAGTATATGTGTTTAACAAGATTAGATAACATAGTCCAAAACTAATGATTATGGTTATTGAGAAATTAAATAGATTGTAATAGAAGGAGAATTTATAGATGAGCCCGATTTTACGAGCAGATCTGGAACTAGCAAAGACCATAATCGACATTATAAAAGCCACTAATACAGATACTGGTTTGAGAAATTACTATGAAATTAACAATCTTATGCTGATTAACATGGTAGATGTTCTTGTAAATCAATTAGAGAGAGCAAAAGATGATGATGAAATACTAAAAGAAGTGATTGTACAGGTATTTAAAGGATATGAACTATATTCGAGACTGTACAGTACATTGCTTAAAGTGGTGCAGCTTGTCAATCTTACGGCTTTAGAAAGAGCTAAGTTGATATTTATGATGCAAAGCGAAATTCTTAAAAACACGGATGAAACGTTGGGCATAGTAGCCAATCTTAGTAAAGAAAATGATTATCTGAAAGAGCAGTTATTTAGGCAATCCTTATTAATTGAAGTTAATCAAAATGAAAACAAGTATAAAGTGGTGGTAACAGAAAATAGACGATTAGCTAAAGAATTGGAACAATTAAAGGCCAAACAGCGCAAACAAAATATAATAAAAGCTATATTTACTGAAGAAAAACTAGCCAAGGTATTACTCGGAAAACCTGATGTAGTAAAGATTTATAAGAGTATGAAGCGGGAGCAATTAACCAACGAACTATTATTACAACTATATGATAATAGGCAAGGGGTTTCCGTACAGGATATAGCTATTGAGTACGAGTTTAGCCAGCAGGCAATCAAAGAACGATTAAATGGAATGGGAGTGTTATAGATGGACGAATATCAAGAAAGCTATCTACGCAAATATATTCATGAGTCCCGGGAGCAACGAAGTGAATTGAGGGCAGAGTTGTTAAGGAATACTAAACAAGAATTACCTCAGTTAAGGGAGTTATTGGATAAAATCAATGACGAGTGGACATATGAGCAATTGGTGTACAGGTACTACTATGGAAGTTTCAAAGTTTATCAAGCACAAGAATATACACTAGAAATAGTAAATGCGATTCATAGGCTTCTGCCAGGTAGAGATTTATCTCCTGGGTTTTATAATTTAATCAAAAAAGGTACTAATAAGAAATTTGAAATGAGTGTAAATGAAAGATGGGAAGAAGAGGCTCTACCTATATTGAATGCTTTCCTACATTTGAGGCATGTTCTGGAGATGCTAATTAAGTATGGATCAGAATTAGAAGAACCGGAGGCACTACCTTTTGGCTGGGCAACAATAATGTTACTTTATGGTTTAAGATAGCATAACACTTAAAATCTATTTTGTTCCTTGGATATAATAACCATTAGAAACAACTTGGTTATTTTGAGTGTTAATATTATAATGATCTTCGACGATCTTAAGAAAGGACTAACTTGATGAATATTACGCCTCTATTTAAAACAACCTTAGGCAGTTCCTATTGTGGAGATTCATTGGATTTAATTCCGAAATTAAACGATAATTCCATAGATTTAATCATGACATCTCCACCATTTGCATTACAGAGGCAAAAGGCATATGGAAATAAGCAGCAGGACGAGTATGTAAATTGGCTTGCAAAGTTTGCAGAGATATTATTACCTAAGCTAAAAGATACCGGTAGTTTTGTACTAGATTTGGGTGGTGCTTATCAAAAGGGCGTACCTGTACGTTCTCTTTATAATTACAGAGTTTTGATAAAATTTTGCGATGAGCTTGGTTATAATCTTGCGGAGGAGTTTTTTTGGTATAATCCTGCAAAGCTGCCTTCGCCGATTGAATGGGTGAATAAAAGGAAAATTCGTGCTAAAGATGCAGTTAACACTGTTTGGTGGTTTTCCAAGTCTACATTTCCCAAGGCTGATATAACGAAGGTTCTAACACCTTATTCTGACAGGATGCAAAAACTAATCAAAGATGCAAAAAAATTTTACACACCCAAAGAACGTCCTTCTGGCCATGATATCTCTGCAGAATTTGGGAAAGATAATGGAGGAGCAATCCCTTCGAATCTTTTGCAGATTCCTAATACAGAAAGTACAAGCGCCTATTTAAGAATGTGTAAAGCGTTAGGGGTAAAAGGCCATCCTGCACGTTTTCCAGCTAAACTTCCGGAATTCTTTATCAAAATGCTAACTGATCCCGGAGATATTGTTCTTGATATTTTTGCTGGTTCAAATACTACTGGATTTGTCGCAGAATCCCTTAACCGTAATTGGATTTCCTTTGAATCATTACTAGAGTATGTCGCAAACTCATCTTTACGCTTTACAAGCAATGAGTCAACTGCTAAAGAATACTATGACTGTATAATAAATGGAGGTCGCGTTGAGATCTCAAACCCTATACAATCTAGCCTTTTATAAATGAGCTTTAAGCTACTGTTGCAGCTTTATAAATTCGATACTATCTAACCTATCCTTATCTAGATAGATAGGTTCGTTGTCCCAAACAAGCTGCAACTTTTTTATTGTCTCTTCACTTTGTGCATCAAGCTGGATTATAACTTGTTCGTATTTTTCCCTACCCGCAAGCCCCATAGAATAAAGAAGCCAGTTCTTAATCGTGTCATTTGTGGAAACTAAATAAGCATTCACAACAGCCTCTGCGTCTACATTTGCGCATTTAGAGAGTAAACGTGCTCCTATAATACAATTATTATTACTGTTATTCATTTTTTGGATAATAGGCCCAGTTAACTGTGGGATAAAGTGATTTTCAATCTTTGAAATCGCATGATTCGAAATCACATCACAAGGATCAAAACAACTGTTCAGCACACATAGCAGCGCGGCTTCATCATTGCTTAATGACCAGATAGCAGCAGCCCGAAGTTCATCTTCAAAAGAGGTATTTACTGATATACTGTTCAAAATCCGTAAAGTTTGATCGTGATGACCAAGTTCGCCGAGTATCAGTACAAATTCCATTTTGATTTCTTTCTCAGGTGAACTCAAAGCAAAGCTCTCAAAGTTATTCCACGCATCTTCACCCAATCTTAGCAATGAAGAATATGCCTCAAGCCTAAGTCTTTTATCAATACTTTCATCTGTCGCAATCCTCGTGAGTGCATTAATGGCCTCTTCGGTTCGATCTAGATATCCTAATGCTTTTATAGCTGTATAAACTGTCTCTTTTTCAGTAGCCAACAAATCAATCACGAAATTATACGCGTGCTCACTACAACGATGATCAATTTCTGAGTCAACAATTGATGCTACGATCTTTGTATTAGCCGGGTATGAATCCCCACGACTAACATACAGAAACTTATCGGGAGGAATTTTCGTTGACCTTCTCTTATTATTGCCATTTTGCATCCTTAGCCTTAGTCCGTCATCTTCTTGTTCAATTTCCACCACTGTAAAGTCATAGCTAGGCACATAGTTTGACCAGGTGCGATCTCGCTCAGCTCCTTCAGAAACCGATTTGGGTGCACTAAGCGATGTCTTATCTTCAGTTGCTTTCAAAGAACTCACGGAGAATAGATTTACAATGCCATGTGTTTCCCAGTGCTGGTGATCATTTTTGTAACACTGGATAAAGGCCACTAAATCCTCGTCGCGAAGACCCGAAAACCATCTTCTATCAGGATTTGTGGCTGCATCAGACATAATGATTCCCAATTTGGACTTTGCTCTTGACTCAATTCTTTTACCACATTTTAAGCAGAGCAAATCGGGTATTCGAAGTCTTTTAATTTTTGTAGACCATATCTTATTGCTTGTGCTATACCTTTCCAATTCAATAATTCTATGGCCAGATTCGTTTAGCTTATCAATAACCGTTCGAGTCCCAATAGCACCCATAGTTATTTTGTCTAGGAAACTCCAATCTTCCTTAAAACTCATTATACACAACACGATTTATTTAAATACATTCAGATTTATTGTAGCATTTAGACCCGTGTATGTCTCAATTAGACCAGAAGACGTACTCGTAGACAATAGAGTAATATACGTGTGATATATCTAAATTATATAAAATAAAAAAATTTATTTAGAAAGGAATTAATAGACATAATGAGTATAGAGACGGTAGTCTATATCGCTGTTCTGATTCCTATATCAGAAGAGGACAAAAATAAAGATACTGAAACAGGGCTAGTGGACAAAATTGATTATGCAGCTAAAAAAGCAGTATATGACTGGTCATTAGCGGAGAGACAAGGTGAAATTGAAGTCTCCGGTTCGGAATTACTGCAACCAGCAGTTATGTTCAGATTAAAGAATGAGACGCTATTTAATGCCACATTAAGGGGGTTGGATAGAATTCATAGTGGCATGAAGTTATTGATACGCACAAACTTATTCGGAGATGAACATCTTATAAGGTTTAAATGCAATGAGAATGGTCATCCTGGAGAGCATTATTTAATACTACCTTTTGATGAAGAATACGCTCTAACAATAGTGAAACTGAGTATAAGGGGGGAATCAGGTGGGTGTATTCAGAATTACAACGAGAGCTGCTTTCTTCATTAAGATAAGGAGAGATACAGATGCAAGCATATAAAACCCAAAAAAGATACCCTGCGGTTGACAAATGAAACAAAATATGGTACAATTTTCCATTGCCAAGGGTAATATATGAGAGATTTGAGTCGCATCTTCAGATGTGACTTTTTTATTTTAAAGAAATAGATCCGTAATTTTAATAAACGAGGAGGTAAGTTTATTGGGATTGGCCTATTATAGGGTTGAATTACATCCCTACGATAAAGAATGGATAGAGCTATTTCAAAATGAAAAGGCTTTAATTGAATATAATACTATTGGCAGAGAACTCTATATTGAACATGTGGGAAGTACCTCTATCCCAGGCATGGTGTCTAAACCCATAGTTGATATCCTTGTCGGTATTACCGATATCACACAAAATCAAATCAATGATTATATAGATATTCTCGATACAATCGATTATTACTATTTAAGAGGATTTAACATTTTTGATACCAATATAGCCCGGTATTTTTTTGTAAAGGGGAATTTAGAGGACACACAATTCCATTTGCATCTAGTCAGAAAAGGAAGTTATTACTGGAATGAATATCTATTCTTCAGAGACTGTTTAAGAAATGACTCTGAATTAGCTGAAAAGTATGCAGCAATCAAACAGGTACTTGCAGCCCAATATACTAATGATAGATCCTCATATAGATTTTATAAATCATTCTTTATTGAAGATTTTCTTGAACAGAATGAAAGATATTAGGTTTTATAAGGATAAGAGAGAAGAGTAGCATTTAGGTAACGAATATACCAATGCGGCAGAGCCGCAGTTCCAGAGAGTGGAGAGCTACTTTTTCCGGAACTACAGAAACACCCTCAGGGTGGGAGAGTTAAGGTATACAAGAACACAATTAGCTAATGGACATATTGGGCAGGCAGGCATTTGGGGGTCTACTAATACCTCATAAAGAGGTCGGGTTGCCCCGGCCTCTTATTAATTCATTAATTAATTATTGCCTTTAATTTCCGTCATAAGCTTAGAAACTTCAATCTTCATTCCATTTAAAGTAATTTCTTTTTGTTGAAAGAAATATTTTAATAGTCCGTCAATTAGGTCTGCCTGGGATATTCCTAATCCGTCTTCTACATTAGAATTGCAGCGGTTAAGAAAATCATTCATCTTCTTCAATGAATCTTCCGGTAGTCTACAGGTGAATAGTCTTTTTGGTGAATTTCCAATAGAAGATAATTCATTTTCAAAATCTGCGGGTAGCCAATAAACTTTATGGTAAAAATGAACTTTCTCCTCTAGCGTAACTTTGTCGTACCACTCAAATTGGCTAGGTTTATATTTAAAAAGATGGTACTTGCCAGTCAAATAAGATGCCATTATCTCGTTAACTAAATCTACAAAAAGATTAATGTTTGATAAATCTACAATGAACGCTCCATTGTCGATTTGAAACTTGTTTAATTGACGCATTCTGCTCTGCAGTAAACGAAAAAATGCTGAATACCTGGAGGACCTTCCATAGTATTCAGTTATTCTGAGTGCGTCCATTTTCTGATTAATATAGCAAATTCTTTTGTAGCCATCCAAATTAACAGTATCCGGTGCATATAAATGAATACTTTTGGACTGGCCCCCCACGCTGGCCAGACAATTCAGCTTTTTAAGCTCTTCCTTATAGTGTTGAGAAATGTTCTTGGCTCGATCAACAACTGGGATAACCCCACTATAAGTCATCTTAAATATATTGGATTCAGAGCAATAGATGATAGTACAGTCAATAGGTAACTTTTGGGGATCATCAATTTTAGAATAATGGGCATAACTAAGTTTCTTCATATCAACTTTTTCCAACATGCAGTCCAACTCCTTATTCTGTTTGTATTGCTGGCCAGATTAATTATCTTATTCTAACATGTTATACAATCAGAATGCAAGCGGTTATAATAGTAAGCATTTAGTATAAATCAAGAGTGAAGTACCTAGGTTGAAAAAATTTTGGAATTTATGAGGTTGGTATACAGGGGCAATTTTAATAGGTATACAGCCAATATACAGTAAGGAGAAATTTTCAACTTAGTATGTACAAAAATTGTGTTGAGATTATTTGGTTGCATTATAGCTTATAAAATAATAGCAGAAGTAAAAATGGCGTAACATTGGCAATTAGAGGGGAAAGAAGTATGGAAAAGCTTTCAAAAACGGCTCTAGTAAACGAGGCCCTTTATAGGGCTAATCAAATAGCATGATGCTGAAGCATTCCTATAGTGAAGACAAAGTTTATCTGTACGGATCATTAACCTGGGGATGGTTTACTCGCGGTTCTGATATTGACCCGATGGTGGAAGGGCTTGACGCAGATAAATATTTTAAAGCTTGGAGCGCTGTTGAAAAAATAGTTGCCTTTCTGGTTTGACTTGGTTGATATTAACGATGACATTCCTTTGATGAGAGACAAAGTGCTATCTAAGGGAATATTTCTTCCGGCAGATCTATTGAAATTACAGAAAAATTGGCCTGAGGCTAACAGAGCAAATGCATTTTTATCAGTCAAAGAAAGTATAGCAATCCAGGTTAATACGCTCATTAAGCTGGAAGAAAAGGTAAAGGAATTAGATTGGATGTGGATGAATTTATAAAAAACGCTTGTACTGGCTCAATTTTGGCGAAATACTATAGTCTATTAGAAAGCGTGTTTAGGTCTGTGGCTAGGCGAATTGATGACAGTTATGTTCCTTCTGCATATGCGGGTAATGTTTGGGATCGAGAACTGCTGGAACTTATGACCATGGAGCTTGATGGAGTAATGCCGAAGGTGCTTGGAACAGATACTTGCTTACTTCTTAATGATCTTAGAGAGTTCAGGTTTGAATGGCAAAACAGTAGCAAACATGACCTTTCTAAGATTTTGGGTATGTTGGATAAACTCCCCATAATATCGGGACTAGTATTAAAGGATTTTAATGAATTTATTGAGCCAATGACCTTGATGCTGGAAGAATAACCAAAATAGGCGTTTTGTTTAATAATTTTAATAACCTTATTATAACTAGTGTTATAATACCCACGGCAGAAAGGAATTAGAATAATGCTATATGTTACTGGAGATACCCACGGAGAATTAGATATACATAAACTGAATACTGAGAATTTCCCAGAGCAGCATTCAATGACCAAGAGAGACTATGTTGTCATTCTCGGAGATTTTGGGCTGGTCTGGGATGCCAGTAAAGAGGATCTTTACTGGCGCAAATGGCTGCTGCAAAAGAACTTTACTACTTTATTTATTGATGGTAACCACGAAAATTTTGAACTACTGAAACAGTACCCGGTAGTGGAATGGCATGGGGGTATAGTCCAATTTATCAATGATAGCATTATTCATTTAATGCGTGGCCAAGTGTATGAAATTGATGGATTAAAGATTTTCACCATGGGCGGAGGAAGTTCAATTGATAAAAAATACCGTAAACTAGGTAAGTCTTGGTGGCCTGAGGAGTTACCAAGCTCAATAGAGTATGAGGAGGCCATCAATAACCTTACCCGAAATAATTGGCAGGTTGACTATGTGTTTACACATACCATATCCAACAAGATGATGCAGGCCATGAATTATCTCGAAGAGGATACCGAGCTAAATAAGTTTTTTGATATGCTGGATGAAAATCTGGTGTTTAAACACTGGTATTTTGGGCATTTGCATACAGATGAGCGCATAAACGAAAAATACACTGTGTTATATAAAAATATACAGACAGTAAAGTAGGACATAGGGCGGAGCCAAGGGATGGTATCTGATGCCAGATAGAGTGGGAACAATAGTCAGAGTATAGATTAAAGAGTAAGTGAAATTTTAGGGGCTTATAATAGGCTAGTAAGGATGCGAAAGTCTATTACAAGTTATTTAAAACTGAAAATGCCATTTAAATTGGAACTTAGAATAGACTAGTGGTGAGATTAAAGGGGCTATTCAAGAGATAGACTGAAAATACCGGGATAGAAAGATAAATAGGGAAGGTTTAAGTGTTTAATAAGTATTGGTTACTTCGAAATTTTGGGAAACATGATTTGGAAATTATGAAAGTATGATTTGAAGACCTTGTTGTAAATTGTAATAAACATTGAGCTAGGGCTCTAGTAATGGGGACACCTATTTACCAAGTTGAGAAATTGGATAATATATTTTTCTTAGGTAACTAAAAAAGACTAATACGGGATTTATCCGGGAGAAAAAGGCTGATAATTGGGTTATCCGAAAAATAAATAGATGAGATAGAGTGTTGAAAGAGTAAGTCACAATACAAGAAAAGTAAAAAAATGGATTAAAATTAAAAATTATAAATATAGCATAAAAGAAATGTGGAGGAATATTAATCTGGAAATTAAGGAACCAAGAGCATAAACTTTCATAAAAAATGAAGGACTTTGAAGAGTAAAGAAATAGAAAGCTAATCAGAACCCGTTTTTGAATAACATTCATTTTGTGGATCTCAATAATGAGAATTAATGAAAAGATCACTTCCTAGAATAGTCAAGCGTAAATTGAGCAATTAATTAAAACCTTTTAAGGGCTAGTGATATTTTAAACTAGTCTTTTTTATTGGCTAAACAGGTAAAAATAGAAAGTTTATTTGTTGGAGCTATAAAGGGTTGACCAAAGCGAGGCATCAGAAGAGATAGCGGAAGCTTTCAAAATCGTTGGAGACTATAAAGAAGAATAGGTAAATTAGCATATATGGCAGGGACACTTTAAAAGGAATAATCGAAGAGACGATAATATTTTAAGATACTTATTTAAGACCAGTGTTGTATCTATGGCAGCAGAACAATAAAGTCCAACAATATTGATCCAACTCTTTATACTTTTTAAGGTGATTAAAGAAACAATATGAAAGAATAGACATTTAGTAGACTTTTTAGTATTTGAGTTAACTATAAAATTAGTACATTTAAATAACTAGTTGGAATTTAAAAGTATCATCTGAAAAAGGCGAGTGCATTTTTGTGCTTGCTTTTTTTATGGCCAAAAACTACCCATTTTTGAAAAAAACATATAAAAAGACGCATGTACAACACAGCTGCCCAGTATTTCATATACGCGTGAAAAGCAGCTGCCGAATACTTATGAATATGACAGGAATCTTATTGTCCTGATCAATAACAAGCAAAAGGAGAGTAATAATTATGGCAAAGCAGACAACAACTGAGCCTCTGACTATTAGTCCCGAAAAGGCAGCAGATAAATTGGGGTTATCACCAAGTAAGATTAGACAAATGCTGCATTCGGGGATATTACCTGGATTCAAAATGGACAAACGTTGGCTTATTTCGGTAAAAGCACTCGAGGCGTGGGTAGACAAACAAATATCAGGGATATAGTTTATCAGGATAATTGAAACGAATTGATAAATATGGCAGAGAAGAATAAGCCCATAAATTTAAAAGGATGGTATAATAACCTCCACGTTTCAACTTTCCGGATAAACCAAGGTTGAAGGTAATTAAGAGTAATTGATGTCTTGCTTAAATTTGCGGCATTGTTAGAAGCTATATGGATATGTCGCTAAGCTAATATTATACAAAGTGTTTTTTCGGAGTGCCGTTATAGCTTATCAGAAGGAGTCAGGTTAATGGCAGAGACTAGGGGACGTAAGCCCAAAAAGGAGATCCGAGGCCATGGGGAAGGGTGTATTTATCAGCGTAAAGATGGAACTTATGCTGGTATTAGTAGATATGTTGACCCTGAAACGGGCAAGAAAAAGAAACACTTTGTATACGGCAAGAGTCGAAAGGAAGCAGCGGCTAAGAAAAAAGCCTGGGAAGATGAATTAAAGAAAGGATTGCTTCCAAAGGCCGGAAAAATGACGGTAGAGGATTGGTTGGACATATGGCTAGATACATACGCTAAAATAAGAACCCGGCAAAATACTTTTGAAGGATACAAACGTATTATTGATAACCACTTGAAGCCCACATTAGGGAAAAGGATTCTTAACGAACTTAGGCCTGAACACGTTCAAAAAATGATAAATGAACGGCTAGAGAGAGGCAACAAACGTACAAAAGGGGAGCTAGGAGCTCGGCAAGTTGAATATATCTACGCAGTATTACATATGGCAATGGAACGAGCAGTAAAGAACGGTTTAGTAATTCGAAACGTATGCGACGTCGTAGATAAGCCGAGAGTTATTCGGCATGAATTCATGCCGTGGACTGTGGAAGAGACTAACAAATTTTTAACTAGTACCAAGGATAGTAGATTATTCCCGCTTTATTTAACCGCATGGGGCACTGGCTTAAGGCGTGCAGAGCTTTTGGGTCTTCGATGGGATGATATAGACCTTAAAAGAGGAACATTGACTGTCAGACGCGTCCTGGTTCGCATTAAAGGAGGACATAAGTTTCAAGAACCTAAAACTAAAAAATCTAGGCGCACAGTGCCTCTACCGCATGCTGTAACAGAAGAGCTTAAATCGTGGAAAGCCCGGCTTGCTCAAGAAGAACTTAAATGGAGAGGGAAGCATAAGGAGCTAAAACCTGAGGATATTCCTCAATTTAACCCTAATAAACAGGTGTTCCCCGATGAACTCGGACAGCCTATGAATCCTGAATTTGTTAGTAGGTCTTTTAAGCGTGACCTAGGAAAAGCTAAATTACCAGAAATCCGATTTCACGATTTAAGACACGGGCATGCCACAATGTTACTGGAATTAGGGGAGGACCTAAAGGTAATCAGTGAAAGGTTAGGACATAGTACTATTACTATGACGGCTGACATTTATGGCCACGTTAGGGAGCGGTTGCAACGGGAGGCGTCTCATAAATTGGACAAAGTATTAAACCTTAAGGAGATCATAAAAAAGTAAGTATCTTAAATTTGCATTACTAAACAAAAATCACCCTACCTTTATTAGGTAGGGTGATCTGGTTATTCTTGCTTGACATCCTCGCGAACGCCAATAGTTATTCTGCCATTATTATACCCAATTGCTCCTCAGAGATCAATGTAAGCTATATAGTTACCTTAAAACGGAGTTTATAATCTCATTTGAAAGAGCTAATCTTAGATCTGCGGCTTTCCAAAGATCATCATGAGGCGGATTTTCATTTCCATGAACCAATGTTATAAAAACCCCTTCATTTTTTGCAACAGTAATGGCTGGAAGAAAATCGCTATCTCCTGCCAAGATCGTTGCATGAGAAATTTTGTTCTTTGCAGCTAAGAGGACTAAATCTACTCCTAAGAGAATGTCTACTCTTTTTTGAATAAAAATAGGTGAACCTTCAGAATTATAGCCTCTAAATTCTAACTTGCCAAGCCTTATTTCGTATTGAGGCAATTCGCTTAAACGATTGTAAAAGCTTTGCTTTTTGGAAAACCGAATACTCTCATCTTTTGTAGGAGGGTTACTCTGATATGGCAGGCAATTATAGTAATAAGTTCGCAATACTTGAATATTCTGGCTCATCCAGCTAGAAAATTTCTCATAGTCAATTCGAGCATAACTAAACTCATTCTGAAGAATTTTATCTAAATATGCACCATCAATAAACATTGCTACTTTATCAGCCATATTTGCCACCCCCTAAGAAGCTGTTTTTTATATCTTCTATGGGATTCTGCATTATGTTAATAAATACCTTTTTTCGTAAAAATCGATGGCTAATTGAAACGGCAGTAAAAATGGCAGTAAATTGACTTGAAAGGGAAATGGGTAAAAATTAAGAGGGCTTCAACCCTCTATTTTTCTATGGTGCCAGAGGTGGGACTCGAACCCACACGCCTCGCGGCACACGATTTTGAGTCGCGCTCGTCTGCCAATTCCGACACTCTGGCCTAAATACAATGCAAAATTATTATAATGGCCTCAAGATCACTTGTCAAGGCCGTCTTTCCTTAACCGTGGCAATTCGGCGGCGGGGCGTTTATTAAAAAGCCCGTACTGGATTCCTCCTTTTGCCGGGAGTTGATCCCAATTACTTTCCTTACAGAATTGTTCTCCCCTGGTCAGATGATGCCATTGCAGTATAAATTGCCTTGCAGTACTAAC
This sequence comes from Syntrophomonas sp., assembly GCA_039679805.1. Lineage (GTDB taxonomy): Bacteria > Bacillota > Syntrophomonadia > Syntrophomonadales > Syntrophomonadaceae > JBDKUD01. Next base: position 31,363 of record JBDKUD010000002.1, read on the forward strand.
ATTAAACAAGCGATAAAGAAAGGAAAACAAAGCATGGCGTCGAAAATGATGAATAAACTACGCGTATAGTTAATGACAGGCAAAAACCGGGCTTTTTGCCACAGTCTGCTGTTTGAGGAGAATACTGATGACTTCTGAGGAGCAATTGCTCAAAAGGAGCCTTTTAGGTGATGCCGAAGCTTTTGAGGAGATCGTTAAAAAGTATCAAAATAAAGTATATGCTCTGACTTTCAGGTATATGGGAAATGAGGAGGACGCTTACGATATGGCCCAGGAAGCCTTTTTAAAAGCCTACCGCTCCCTGGGGACTTTCAAAGGCGATTCTAGCTTTAGCACCTGGTTGTACAGGGTAACCACCAACGTTTGCCTTGATGAGCTGAGGCGAAGAAAACGCCGAATATTGCCCCTGTCCCTGGATGAACCACTCAATACCAGGGGGGGAGAGGAGGTGGAAAAGGAATTAATTGACCAGGCCCCAACTGCTGACCAGATATACGAACAGAAGGAATTTTCCCAATACATACAAAGTCAATTGGATAAATTAAAACCCGATTATAAAGCCATTCTAGTCTTAAGGGACATTATGGATCTGAGCTATGCTGAGATTGCCGATGTTCTGAAATGTTCGGTGGGAACCGTTAAGTCTCGCTTGAGCCGGGCCAGAATGGTGTTCAGGGATAAATTTACCGGTTAAAAGAGCAATTTCCTTAAGGGGCTTTTAAGCAGGGGGCGTATTCTTTTGAGATGCAAAAAAGTCAGGCTTTTGATCTCTCCCTATTTAGATGAGATGACCGACCGGAGTGAAACCAGGCTGGTGGAAGAGCACCTGGCGGTCTGCCCGGTTTGCCTGCAGTATGCCAATAAGGTGCGAGGAATACGTCAGGTTATGCTGCACTTAGATTGCCCGCTTCCTCCGCCCAACCTGGTGAGCGATGTCTGCCGCCGTTTAAGAGAGGAGCACTTCAGAGAGCAGAGCCGACCGGGAGTGGGACGCCGCCTGCGGGTGTTGGCGGGCAAGGCCTGGGGAAGCCGCCTGAAGAACGAAGCAATCCGTTTTTATCGATGGAGAAAGAAGCCTCTTGAGTAAATGGGGTTCAAATTATCTGCTTATTCGGGTATCGAACTGGTTTCGATACCTTTTCCGTTTATATAGCCATAAATGGTATCATAGATGAAAACCTTTTTATTACAGCGCTTAGGATGTGTTTAGATGGAAAAGAAGAAACTCATGTTGATTGATGGCAACAGCCTTCTGTTTAGGGCTTTTTATGCGCTTCCACTCCTGCATACCAATGAAGGCCTTTTCACCAATGCCGTGTACGGATTTTTGACCATGTTCAACCGGGTTTTAGCCCAGGTAGATCCCGAGTACCTGGTGGTCGCTTTTGATAAAGATAAACAGACCTTTCGTGCCGAAACCTACGATTCCTATAAGGCCAATCGCAGCAGCCCGCCGGAGGAGCTGCGCCCTCAGTTTGGTCTGGTGCGCCAGGTGCTTACCGCTCTGGGGGTCAAGTGGATGGAAGTGGCGGGTTTTGAAGCAGACGACATCATTGGAACCCTGAGCCACAAGGCCGAGCAGGAGGACATTGAAACGGTAATTGTAACCGGGGACGGCGACACGCTGCAGCTGGTTTCGGACGCCACCCGCGTATTTATGACCAAAAAAGGCATAAGCGAAATTGAAGTTTACGGGCCGGAGCAGGTCAAGGCCAAATGGGAAGTGGGACCGGACAAAATGATAGAGATCAAGGCCCTGATGGGTGACACATCAGATAACATTCCCGGAGTCCCCGGCATCGGCCCCAAGACGGCCATAAAACTGGTCAAGGAGTTTGGCAGCCTGGATAATCTCTATGCCAGACTGGATATGGTAGCCAATGCCAAGCTGCGCGACAAACTGATAGAGTTTAAGGAACAGGCTTACTTGAGCCACCACCTGGCCACAATCGTCAGGAACATGGATTTGAGCTGCAACTGGGATGAGTTGGGGCGGGGTGAAATGGACCGGGAAGCGGTGGTGCGCCTGTACAAGATGATGGAGTTTACCAGCCTTCTAAATAGCTTGCCCCAGATCCAACCGGGCGACCAGGCCGGGGCACTTGTGGAACCCGGGGTCATTACACTGAACAGCGCGGAAGAGGTCTTCGCCTTTTGGACCAAATCCAGCGGGAAGAACTTGGGGATGATACTTACCAGCGACTACCACCACCCGATGTGGTCCCACCTGCAGGGGGTCTACATGGAACTGGACGGAAACGTCTACCATTTGCCACTGGATAAGGATCTGCATGCTCTTCAGTGGCTGCGTCCCTTACTGGAAAGTGAGGACGTAAAAAAGATAGTCCATAACGCCAAGTTTGCCCAGGTGGCCCTGATGAACCAGGGAATGGATCTGAAGGGAGTGGCCGGGGATACCCTGCTTCTGGCCTATGTAAACGATCCGGCCTTTGCAGGGGACGAGCTGGCCTCAGTTTTGCTAAAACACCTCGATCTGCACATAGATAAAAAACGTTGCGACCAGCAGGTTTATTACCTGCAGAAGGCTTTCCATCACATGCAAGACGAGACAGCCCAAGAGCTGTTGGACTTGCTCGCGGACATGGAGATGCCGGTTTCGGACATTCTAGCCCAAATGGAATTCACCGGGATAAAAGTAGATAAAGCTACCCTGGAAGTTCTGTCCTTGGAACTGGCTGAGCGTATAAACTCGTCCGAAGAGCAGATCTACAGCCTGGCCGGGCATCCATTCAATATCAACTCGCCGCGCCAGCTAGGGCAGGTGCTTTTTGAAGACCTGGGTTTGCGGGTGGTTAAAAAGACCAAAACCGGTTATGGAACCGGTGCCGAGGTTCTGGAGGAATTGTATGACGACCATGAAATAATCCCCTATATACTAAATTACAGGCAGCTGGCCAAACTAAAATCAACTTATGTCGATGCCCTGCAGGGTTTGATTCACCCGGTCAGCGGCCGGGTGCACACCATATTCAAGCAGGCCCAGACCGCCACCGGCCGTCTTTCCAGCGTAGAGCCCAACCTGCAGAACATCCCCATAAAGATGGAGGAAGGGCGGCGCATTCGCAAGGCCTTCGTGCCCGGTGAGCCGGACTGGTTGATCGTGGCGGCTGATTATTCTCAGATCGACTTGCGCTGCCTGGCCCATATCAGCCAGGATGAGATCCTGATTGACACCTTTAAACAGGGGGTGGACATTCACCAGCGGACCGCTTCGGAGATATTTCATGTGCCGCTGGAAGAAGTCACCGCCGACTTGCGGCGCCGGGCCAAGGCGGTTAATTTCGGAATCATTTACGGGATAAGCGACTTCGGTCTGGCCCGGGATACCGGAGTAAGCCGCAAGGAAGCCCGCCGGTATATTGACAACTATTTAGACAGTTACCCCGGGGTGCGCGATTACATGCGGGATATTGTGGAATTCGGGCGCAGATACGGTTATGTGGAAACGGTTTTAAAGAGGCGCCGCTACCTGCCCGATCTCAATGCCAGCAACCGTATGATCCAGGCCAACGCCCAGCGTATGGCCTTAAACACTCCGGTTCAGGGCAGCTCGGCCGACATTATCAAATTGGCCATGATCAGGGTCGACCAGGCCTTGAAAGAACAGGGGATTAAGGCTCGGATGCTTTTACAGGTGCATGACGAACTGGTCCTGGAGGCTCCCAGGGCTGAACTGGAGGCGGTGGCCGGGCTTCTGAAAGAAGCCATGGAAGGGGCTTATCAACTGGCCGTTCCCCTGGAGGTATCGGTTAAGGCCGGGAGCAACTGGTATGATATGCAGGATTTAAAGCTCTAATATAGCTCTTTGAGTGCGTCCCGCCCTACGTACCAGAGCAGGGAGGCCGTTAATATACCGCAGGAGATGGGAACAATCCACAGGCCGATATGATCGACCAGACTGCAGATCAAAATGATCTGGAGGGGAGCAAGGGCAGCCAGTATGTTTCCTTTGTTTTTTCTGGTCAATTAATATCACCTCCTCTGGTTACAATTATATACAGGAAAGCCATTAGCTGCAATTTTGATAATGTATGAGAGGGAGCCAAGTCTATGCCGGAACTACCTGAAGTCGAAACCATCCGAAGCTGCCTGGCATGCCACCAGGGAGCCAGTATCATGAAAGTAGAGGTTAAACGGCCAGATATAATCCGCCGGGCCGATTTTGAGGTTGCTGAATTAAACGGCTTGTCCATTAAAGAGGTAAAACGGCGGGGCAAGTACCTGGATCTGGTCCTGAGCAGCCGGGGGCATTTGATCCTGCATATGGGTATGAGCGGCCGGTTTTACCAGGTGGAAGAACCGGGTCAGATCGAGGCGGCTCATGTACACCTGGTTATTTATTTAAGCAATGAAGCGGTGCTGGTCTACCAGGATGCCCGCCGTTTTGGTGGAGTGTGGCTGATTAAAGACGCACACGATTTCTTTATACACCTTGGAGTCGAGCCCTTGTCGCGCGCTTTTAATACGGATTATATGGTGAACGTATTGAAAGGCCGCAAAACCGCTATTAAAACCTTGCTGCTCGATCAGCGCTTGATTTCCGGAATAGGAAATATCTACGCCGATGAAGCTCTTTTTATGGCCGGTCTGCTTCCCGATCGGCCTTCCAACAGCTTAAGCCGCAAGGAAACAGAAGCCTTGGTCAAAACTATTAAAAAGGTCCTTCGCCAGGGTATTGAACAGCGGGGAACCACTTTCCGCGATTTCCGCGATGGGTATAACCAGATGGGCGGCTTTCAGGACCATTTGAAGGTCTATGGCCGTTTCCGGGAACCCTGCCCCACCTGCGGCAGGCCGCTGGAAAGGGTGCGCCTTGGGGGCAGAAGCACCCATTACTGCGGGCACTGCCAGCATTAAAAGTTTCGCTTCTATCTACGATAACAGGCGACCGAAGACAGGTAACAAATTAATATTTCTATCCATATAGTAGCTATATATCGTAAGGCGGCATGGATAGGAGATGCTAGAGTTGGATGTGTGGGTGGCATTGTTGACCGGTCTGGCACTTTCCATGGATGGTTTTACAGCAGGCATCGCCTATGGTTGCCGAAAAATACACCTTCCCCTGGCATCTTCCCTGGTAATTACCCTGGCCTCCCTCAGTGCGGTAAGTGTATCCATGCTTTGCGGAAAGGGTTTGAGTGCTGTGCTCCCCGCCGGAATGGCCATAAAGCTGGGGGCTTTTTTGCTTATAGGCCTGGGATTTTACAATTTTATGCAGGCCTGCCGGGAACGAATAAACAAGCTGCCTTTTAGCGAGGAAGAACCTTTGCTCACCCTGAGCATTAAAACCCTGGGTATAATAGTACAGATATTAAAAGAACCGGCTTCCGCAGATTTTGATTTATCCGGGGAAATCGGCCTCAGAGAAGCCTTCTTTCTAGGCCTGGCCCTGGCTTTGGACGCCTTCGGGGCCGGGATCGGGCTGGCGATGACCGGCTTGAATATTTTGTACACGGCCTTGAGTGTCGGTGTGGTACAATTGGTTTTAGTTAATGCCGGGATCTATCTTGGCAGGTTCCTGAGAGCCGAACGCTATCAACGCATTGCGGCGGTAGCACCGGGATTTATTCTTATCGGTATAGGAATTTTTAAGCTAATGTAAAGTCGGTGAATATATGAAAACCATTGGTCTTACCGGTGGAATTGCCAGTGGTAAAAGCACAGTGGCCAAAGCCCTCGGCGAGTTGGGGGCTTTAATACTTAATGCGGATACCATGGCCCATGAAATAATGCTGCCAGAGACCCAGGCCTGGGCGGATGTGGTTGAGCACTTCGGGGAGCAGGTCTTAAACCAAGACCGGACCATCAACCGGGTTGTGCTTGGTCAGATCGTTTTCAACCAGCCGGAACGGCTCAAGCTTTTGAACCAGATCGTTCATCCCCGTATCGTGGAGCGTTTCCAAAAGGACCTGGATGAAATAAGAAGAAACAAGCCGGAGGCTATTGTGGTCATGGAAATCGCTCTTCTATATGAGTCGCATATGGACAGGCTTTGCGATGAGGTGTGGGTGGTCTGGGTGGACCGGGAAACCCAGATATCTCGTTTGATGGCCCGGGAAGGAATCAACCGGGAGGATGCTTTAAAACGCATAGCCACCCAGATGCCCCTGGATGAAAAAGCCGGGAGAGCGGATCGAGTTTTGGACAATTCCCACAGCATTGAAGAGACCGTGGCCTTTGCAACCAAATATTACAAAGAAATTTCACAGGCTATTTAAATAAGATTTATATAAGCAACTTAAGCAACCGGGGGATTTTACACGTGGCCCTTAACAAGGGGAGACCAATACTTTCAAAATTGCTATGGATAGCCATTCTAGTATTCATGGCCCTTCTTATTACCTTTCCCAGGTGGATAACCTATTTTTATCCGCAGCCGCATAAGGAAATTGTCTTTACTCAGGCCCGGGAACAGGGCATTGACCCATACCTGGTCTTTTCCATAATGCGCGCCGAAAGCAAATATGAAGACGCTGCAGAGTCGCCGGTGGGCGCCAAAGGCCTTATGCAGATAATGCCGGATACCGCGCAGTGGATCGCCGAACAGCGGGGTATGGGATCTTTGGATCCCGATTCGCTGCACGATCCCCAGATTAACATCTCTCTAGGCTGCTGGTATCTGGCTGATCTGAGCCGGGAATTTGACGGGCGGCTTCCCCTGGTAGTCGCCGCCTATAATGCCGGCCGGGGACGGGTCAGCGAGTGGAAGGCGGCTGGTGTATGGGACGGTAGGGCTGAAACTATAGATAGTATTCCCTTTCAGGAAACCCGGAACTATGTCAAAAATGTGCTCGCCAATTACGAGGCCTATCAGCTTATTTATGCACGCAGTGCAGAGTCGTAATTTATCGCTAATATTGGGGCATAAATCCCTCCTTTACGGAATATATTTTCTTTATATATGTAAAGGGGGGACAGGGTATGAGGAGAATCTACCGGCGGGGAAGCTTGATTATAGCGGTGCTGGCCCTGCTCGGAGCAGCGGCGGTTGGGATTTATATGTACCGGGTGCAGGCGGTAAAGGCCAGCCTGGAAGTCCGCCCCCTGGAAATGGGCCTGGTGGGTAGCATTGACACGGTTGAGCCCGCCATGCTCAGCAACCGCAACGAACGGCTGCTGGCCTCTATGCTCTATGAAGGCATGCTCTACTATAATGAGGAAGAAAAAGAACTTGAATCCAGGCTGGCCGACAAATGGTCCATGTCATCAGACTGCACCACCCTCGTTTTTTCACTGAACGAAGACGCCAAATTCAGCAATGGCAAACCCCTTACCGCCGGGGCCGTAAAAGCGGCCTGGGAACACAGTTTGGCAACCTGTAAAGAATGGTCCCAATTGAGCCTTTTCTTATCTATCCAAGGAGCCCCGGAGCGCCTGGAGGGAAAAGCTGAAGAGATAAGCGGAATACAGGTGGTCAACGACCACGCCTTGAAGATTACCTTAAACCAGCCCAACGCTGTTTTTCCGATGATAGTTACCAACCCTATCTTCTGGGTGTTTGATTGTGCCGAAGGAAACGCACCTTACCCCGGAACCGGCCCCTTCAAGGTAGTCCAAAACCCTGACAACCGGAGCATTTTACTGACCCGGATTGACGACTATTACCGGGATAAAACCAGCCTGACCGCGGTTAAAATCACTGTATTCCCTGAAGCCAGAGCGGCCCTGCAGGCTTACGTTGATGGAAAAATAGACTACCTGGATACAGTTCCGTTAAATGAATTGCCCAGACTGAAACAAAATGAAACCCTTGGCAAATTCCTGGTGGAGCGTCCCCTGTGGGAAAGCTACGCCCTGGGATTCAATTTGAACCGGGAGCCGTTCAAGGATAATTATTTGCTGCGCCGGGCTTTAAACTATGCCATTGACCGCCAGGCGCTTATAGATGAGGTGCTGGGGGGAAGCGCCGTACCCCTTAAGGGTGTTTTGCCCCAGGGCATGCCCGGATTTCACGAAACCCTGCGCGGTTATTCCTATGACCCGGACAAGGCCATGAGCCTGTTGCAGGAGGCTGGATATCCTAAAGGGCAGGGGCTGCCAGCTATTGTACTCACCTACAACAAGGATGAAGGCCACCGGCAGGTGGCGGAAAAGGTAGCCCAGCAGCTTGCAAAGATCGGGGTGTCGGTAAAAATCGAAGCAGTCGATTGGACCTACTTCAGAAAACAGCTCAATTCATTCAACCTTTCTTTTTTCAGGGCAGAGTGGCGCCCTGATTATCCGGACCCGGACAGCTTTTTATACAGTATGTACCACAGCTCTCAGGTAGGAGTGTGTAATTATACCAACTACTGCAATCCCCAGGCTGATAAAATCCTGGAACAAAGCCGCGCTGAGAAACTGGGCAGCAAGGAGCGCACAAAGACCCTGAACCGGGCGGAAGAGATAATTGTTGATGACGCTCCCTACATATGGCTCTTTCAGCGCAAGGCCGTAAAAATGGTAAGCCCTCAGGTGCAGGGATTCAAGCTGGACGGCATGGAGAACATCGACTGGCAGAAAATCGAGTTGCATAAAGCCGAGGTTTAATACCCGGCTCGCAGGCCATAGTTTGTATGCTGGCCCGGGTAAACAGGGCATTAAGGGATTCCGTGCGGATCCGCCAATATGGCTGCCTGGTCAACACGGGGGAAAGGACCAGGGTTTGTTCCCCCTTGACTCCAGCCCGGCGCAGTCGCAGGCTGACCGTATAGGTGGTTTCATCCTGGGAAACAAGTTTGCCCATTTCACAGTATTCAATATCCGCAAGGTTTTTAACATCATACGAACCTCCTGCATCGATGAGAAAAGCGCCCAAGAGCTTTTCATCACCCTGGTCCAATATGGAGAAAAAGGTCTCAACCAGCTTCGGGGCAGGCATGGATGACAGTTCTTCCTCCAAGACCCCGGCCGACTTCCAGATCATAGCCTGGTGAGCTAGATCTACTTTATTTGATGAATGAGTTTTACTTCCTCGAAAGTGGATGCAAAAATGGCCATTGAAATTATTGCCCTTTACCGCGCCTGCTCCATGGGGCATTCCGTTCATAGATCCGGCCAGGATTCGTCCATCCGCCAGCTTAACCAGCACCGCCCGCCTTCGCCAGCTCCACTGGCCGTAGATTGATTTCATCATTTGGGTATCCAGGGCAGTCAGGGGCTGGACATCCGCATGAGAGCTTCCCGCCCGTCTGATCACTTTAAACTGTTTTCCGGTCTCAAAATCCTGTACGGTGCATTGGGCGTATTTCGGAAATATCTGTTTCACTTGCTCCCAGGGCAGGTACTCGCCATAAAGGGTTGAGCTTCTGTCTGGCAGCGCCGGAGGCGGAGGGAGGTTCCGGTCGATCCTGAAAAAAAGATACCAGCCCATAGCTGCCAGGAGCAGCAGGAGCGCACTCGACAAAAGGCCCAGCCTGCGATCGATATGGATAATCAAAATAACTTCACCTCCACCGGTGGCGGTCTGCATAACATTCATATGCGGCCTGAACAAAAATAGGTATAGTTTCCATTAAACGGCCGCAATTTCGGGTGTAAGGCTTTTAGAAAAAACAGCCGATTCCTTGAAAGAAAAACCTGCCTGGGCTACAATCAATAGAGACTTGAAGATGATGGAGAAAGCCATGAAAGCGGTACATGAGCTTATCAACTGGATGGTTAGTATAGCAGTAGCGGTGGTTTTGGCCGTTCTGCTCAATTCCTTTGTGCTGCAGCCTACCGAAGTCCTGGGCAGTTCCATGGAGCCGACTCTGCACAGCGGTGAAATGGTTTTTTTATCTAAACTGCCCCATACCTTTAACACGAACCTGACTTATGGGGATATCGTAGTGATTGACAGCCGGGTTCACTATGAGCGTTCCTGGAAAGACGATCTGTTGGAGAGCCCCCTCATCCAGCTAATGCGGCGCGATCCCCGCTATCCCAAGACCAGTTTTTGGATAAAGAGAATCATCGGCAAACCCGGTGATGTTCTGGAGATAAAAAACGGTCGGATGTACAGGAATGGCAAACTTCTGGAGGAGCCCTACGTCAAGGAACCTATGGAGACATGGAATCAAAAATTTGTAGTGCCCAATAATTCTGTATTCTTGATGGGCGACAACCGCAACAACAGCCAGGACAGCCGGGCTATCGGTGCGGTCCCGGTTGATCATATCCTGGGAAAAATGATTTTTGCCCAGAAATAAAAGCAAAGCCGATGGAGGTAATAGCGTGGCTTTGACACCTGAACAAAAGGCAGCCTGGCAAAAGGAAAAGGCCGAATTAGAGCAGCGGCTGGCAGCGGAACAGGTTTTACTTCAAAAACGCCAGGAGCAGATTGAACAGATAGACCAGGCTATCCAATCAGTTGAGAAAAAAGAAAAGAAAGAAAAAATCATTAGATTCGGGCTGGTTCTCCTGGCTGCTGCCATTGAAGGCGGCCTGGTACTATGGTATTTTATATTCCGCTAGTAGTCGGGTTGCATCAATTGCCTATTTCGTCCAGCAACAGGCTGAATTCTCTGGCATCTCCGGAATAAAACCGGAAGCTGGTATAGGTATATTCATCAGGGGTTTTTGCCAGATTATTGCGCACTGGATTCAGGTGGATATAATTTTGGACTTTCTGAAGACTGTCATAGTCCGAAATTTGGTGAGAATAATAGTCTTTAGCCCAGAGCAGGTCCTTATATCCGGTAATCATATGATAATATCTGGTGAGATTGGCCGTATTCTTCAAGATGATCTGCGATAGAGGGACTTTGCAGGGATATATAATAATGTGCAGGTGGCTGGGCATTATGACGAAGCCAAATACGCGGTAGTTTAAAGCGTATTTATTAAAGGTAAATATGTTCAGCAGCAGTTCAGCACAGTGATAATCTTCAAACAGAGGAAACTCATCCCTGGTAAATATGGTCACGTAATGAAATCTTCCCACAGCAAAGAGAGCATCTGCCGCAAGCACCTCACCATACACGTTTATACTCCTCCTGGCTGTATTATTGCCTCAATCGGCCAGCATTTCTTCAATGAGCTGCATCAGGCTGCCATCCATCCTGCCCAGGTCTTTTCCCAAACGGGCCAGGTTCAGTTCTTTGATGGATACCTTTAGCTTTTGGATATCATGCGCCGTCCGGAACATTTTTGACCAGGGTTGACCCGTAATCTGAGCCCGGCCGGCCATGGCAAAAAGGTTTTCAGCAATCCGGTAGTTTTCCCGGCGGTAGTCGTCGGGGAGATACCTTTTCACCCGGGTGGCGATATGATGTTTATCGCACAGGTTCTGCAGCAGGTTCTCTATACCGGAGCTATATGAAGAAGGAGGATTGTACCGGCCCCGGTAGACCTCAGGATCATAGACGAATTCATAAAGCCGCTCGTAATAGGGAAGAGCCTGGGGGAAGCGCCTTTGCAGGTTGTTTAAAAACCACAGGGCCTGGGAGTCACGCATGGTCATACCCGAAGCGAACAGTACATAATCGGCCCCCGCCTCAACCGCCTGCTTTACCAGATCCTCAAGGTCGGCAGCCCGATCGGTTAGAAAGGGCACCACCGGCATGAGCAGGATGCCGGTCTGTACATGACTGGTCTTCTCCTTGATGAGTCGAATAATTTCTAAACGCTGTTCCGGGCCTGGGGCGCGCGGTTCCAGAAATCGAGCGATATTGGGACGGATGGTGGTCAGGGTGACCGAAACCGTGCACCAGGTCTCACGGCCGGTGCTTTCCAGAAGGTCGAGATCCCAGAGCAGAAGCCGGGATTTGGTGCAGATATGAATTGGATAGTGGTGCCTGTTCAACACCTCCAAGCACTGGCGGCTGATCTGGTATATGGACTCGGCCGGTTGGTAGGGATCGGTAGTGCCGCCTAGAGCCACTACGTCCGGAAGAAGGGTCCGGGCCCTTTGTAGACGGTTTTCCAGAAGTTCAGCGGCGTTTAATTTGACGACAATGTCATTGTCAAAATCAGCCGGCAGATAGTACTTGCTGCTGCGGGAATCGCAGTAAACACAGCCGAACTGGCAGCCGTTGTACGGATTTACGCTGTATTTGTCCCAAAACCAGGGGTTGATTGTTTTACGGATATTCAGTATTGACTTGAAGCTCTCTTCCCTAAAGGGCAACAGACCATCCTCCATTAAGGAAATAATAGTATTATTATACCGCGGCTCAGATAAGCAGTAATACCTGAAGAACGAATAAGACTGATGGAAACTGAAGCAGAGTAATCATATAGATGGCGTAAAACTAGCCACATTATTGATTCGTTACAAGCATTCTTGCACTCTTTTGATCAACAGATCGATACAGATGCCGATATTATTGGTAGTGTATATACGTAAATCGCCGCGATAATAGCGTTTAAAAAGCAGCTCGTGCATCTCTTCCTGGCTCAACCCCTTTTCGCTATAATCCCTAATGAGGGCAAATGCCTCTTCGGCTGCCTTAATAGCCCGCTGGTAAAACAGTTCGACATCGCTCCCCCGCCAGATGGTTTCATGAGGTATGCCTATCACACGGGCGGGATAGCCTCGCAGCATCCTTATAGTTTCCATGTAAATGGGATAGCTTTGAAAGAAGATGGGGAATATTTCGCTGTCTGACATCTGAAATCCGGCGGCATCGGAAATGAACAATACTTTATCCGCAGGCAGCCAGGCGGCCAGGCTGTCGGAACTGTGCCCCGGAGCAGCTATTATCTCCAGTTCCAGGCCCCGGTCCAGGGAGACGGTTTGGCCGGGCTCCAGAATGAAATCCACATCGATCTTTTCAACCTGCGGGATGGCTACGCTTTCATCCAGAAGTCCCTCCCGGCTCAAGACGTCAAGCATACTCCGGTCCTGGGAGAAAAAGTCCGCCACGATTTCCGCTTTGCCCAAAACCCGCTGAGCTTTGGAGCTGGCTGCTACCGCTGCCTGTGGGAATATTCCCTTCAGGGCAGGAATGCCGCAGACATGATCAAAATGGGCGTGCATGGCCATGAGGTATTCCACCCTTGGTCGGGGGGGGGATAGCGCCTCCCATTGGCGTTTGAAATTAGCGGCTGCTCCGCTCACGGCGCATTCGATAATAGCGGCCTTTTCCCGGCCGGCGACGTAGAAATGGAAGTGGCGGTTGCCCAGGCAGGCAACATTTTCAGAAATGCTTATCATAAGTACTCCTCCTCTTAACCCCTGGTTCCTCAGGAAAAAAACTTAAGCACAGTTTGTCCTTCGGAAGGGTTTTATCTATTTTCAAGGTAGCACAGCGCCAAAAAAATTGCACCCCTTATAGTTGATGTGCAAAGCTTTTTATCAGGAAATATTTTAAAGGAAATAAGACTCTGCTGAGAGAAATATCACCTCAAGACCGTTGATTCTATCAAGTTCAGGTTTTTATCGGGAAAGGTGGGTTTCGCCTATGATCCTGCCGGAGTATCTAAAGGATAAAAATCCCCGCGAGATGAGTGTGATAGAAAGAGTGATTTATTACTCCTGCGAGGCGCACAGCAACTATGAGCTGGCTATGAAGTACCTGGAGCCTGAATTGATTGAACAGGCCCAGCAGCAATTGTTTGAAATGCTGATGGTTGTTCAAAAAGTCGGCCGGATGGTGGAGGATCCTGAACAACTGTCGATTCTACAGGAGTTGGAGAAAGTATTAAAACTGGACTATAGCCAATTTGAGTAATTTTAATGCCCGGGAACTCCCGGGTTTATTTTTTTTGGCGGATTTTATCTCTAGACAAAGTAAAATTAGTACCGGCGAACAATGAACGGACGGGAGCAAGGAGTGTCGGTGAACCAGTTCACATGATTGAATTTGTATTATATTATTCTTTCATATAAATACCGGGTTTCATCCTCCGGGACGATGTTGTACTCGCTGCTTAAAGTTTTCACCAGTTGGCGGTAGACGCCTAAAGCCTTTTGCCTTTGTCCCTGGGAAACCAGAAGCCTCATGGACAATCGGACAACTGCTTCGTCGGTTGGCTCCAAATCCAGGCAACGGTTGCAGTAATAAATGGCTCTACACGGTTTATTGCGGGCCGCATATACTTCCGCCAATAGTTTCAAGACGTGTACATAGAGCCCCTGGAGATGCACGCGGTTGTAAGAGGTCCAGGCATCATATAAGTCTTCCGATAAATATATTCCATTGTAATAACCGGCTGCCTGTTCCAGGTGTGACAGCGTTCGGGGGTGGCTGATGTCGGCATAATGCAAGGCTTGTTGGGCTTCAGCCGCAAACAACTCGAAATCCGTATACAATTGGATGGCAGGATTTAGATGTATGTTTTTTTTATGAACTATTATAGTGCGCCAGTTCGGCGCTTGAGATTTAGCCGGTGAGAGTCCGGTCAGGTAAGCCCTAGCAAGGTGCCTGTATCCAGCCTTGGGAGGTAGCAGGTAACTGCTGCGTCTAAGCGTAGGTAGGAAAGCACGCGAGCCGAAATGCGAAAGCGTGAACCTAATCAGCCCCGTTATTCATATTTTGAGCAGAAGTCGATGCCTTTGTATTGGCAGCAGACAACAATGGATGTTGCGTGATTGCGAGCAGCACTCATTTCTGCCGGGGTCGGAGGGGTTGGCGAGCATGACACTGTGATCTCAAGTGTACCTGGGAGAGCCACATGCTTCCTTCAGAGAGGTATGGCGGTTAAAGCTGGTAAAAGAGCAATTTCGGCCAGACGAGCATGTGGCAGTCGGACTGTCTCATAGTAGTGTGGAAACCGGGTAATGCCGGCGGAGCGAAGGGGACAGCATCTAGACGCTCTGTTAAGGGAAACATATTCTTCCAAGACAGGGGACAACAATATGGCAACGGAACTTAACAGAATAAGAGTCACCAAAGACAACAGAGACGGGAAGTACTGCAATCTCATTGGAAATGTCAACACGGAGAGACTGAAGCGAAAGCTACAGGCAGCGAGCCAAAAGAAGGCTGCTGGAGTCGACGGTGTTACAAAGCTGATCTATCAGGAAAAGCTGGAAGAAAACCTGGCGCTGCTGGTAAGCCGGATGAAAGCTAGATCGTATCGGCCACAGGCTGTACGAAGGGTACTCATCCCGAAACCTGGTTCCGACAAGATGAGACCGCTGGGGATACCTACACTGGAAGACAAGCTTGTGCAGGGCATTATGGCCGACATACTCGATGAAATCTACGAGCCGCTATTTATGGAATGCTCGTATGGATTTAGAAGAGGAAGGAGCGCGCATCAAGCAGTCAAAAGAGTTCGAAACGACATACTGCGCAAGAAAGTTAACTACGTAGTAGACGTCGATATCAAGGGCTTCTTTGATAATATGAACCATGACTGGATAATGAAATTCCTGGCGCACGAGATCAAAGACAAGATGTTCCTCCGGTATATTAAGAGGTTTCTAATAGCTGGAGTCATGGAAAACACCACAATGAGCGAGAGTGACAAAGGATCACCGCAGGGTGGACTGATCTCGCCAGCTATTGGGAACGTGTATTTACACTACGTAGTTGACCTGTGGTTCGAGAAGGTAATGAAAAAGGGGCTTAAAGGCTATGCATCGATGACTCGCTACGCGGATGATATAGTCTGGATGTTCCAGTACAAAAGCGAGGCCAAGGCCTTCGCTGGAGCCTTAAAAATCAGGTTGGCAAAGTTCAGCCTGGAGCTATCCGAAGAAAAGAGCAGAATCATGGAATTTGGACGATTTGCCAAGGAACGGCAAACCTTCGACTTTCTCGGATTCACGTTTATCAATGGGAGAAGAAAGAAGGACAGTAAATACACCGTAATACTCAGAACAAGCAAAAAGAAGCTCAAGCAGAAGCGCATTGCTGTGAACCAGTGGCTAAAAGAACATATGCACGACAAGCCGGCCGAGACAATACGCAAGCTTGGGATCAAACTAGTCGGGCACTATCGATATTATGGCGTCACTGGCAACTACATCGCTATTGCAAAATTTCTGAGGTACGCTCAAAATCGGCTCAAGCACTGGCTTTCACGAAGGGGACAAAAGAGACGTATGAACTGGTACAGGTTCAACAAATTGCTCAAATACAATCCGCTCCCGGCGGCTCGTATCTATGTAAACATGGTGACTTAAAAGTGTAGGTGAAGAGCCGGATGTGTTAGTTGCACAAGTCCGGTTCTGAGAGGGTGCGAAGGTCATCCGGCGGATGTCTTTCAATCTACTCGACCTTTCGTCTATGGTTCCGTAGCTGCCCAGGATCTTTCGTATCTGGCTTATTGCCATGCGAAGATTGGCGTCCCCCGATTTACTCCCCGGCCATAATTGCTCGACGATTACTTCTTTAGTGTGGTGATGCCGGTCGGCAGCCAGAAGCTTCAGTAAATTGAGCGCTTTTTTCGTCTGCCAGGCGGTTTCGGGAACCTCTGAACCGTTTACAAATACGCGGAACCGCTTTAAATAGAAGAGATGAATCGATGTTCGGTCAGTCTCCTCAAATAAACGATGTAGCTGGGATTGTGCGATAGTATGCAGGTTTTCTTGAGGAGAAATCAACAAATGCCCCATTTCAGAGCCGATACGCCGGGAAAGCCATCTGCTCAAAATCCGCACCGCCCAACCGGCATGAATATTCTTTTGCACTGCCCGATGGCACATAGTGTCAATAACCGGTTCGTGCCACTCCCAGAAGCCCACCAATTGATTGGACTCGGCCAGGGCTAGGGCTTTGCGCAGTAGACTGTCACAGGATTTCTCTTCTCCCTGCAGCCAGTACACGTAGGCCAGCAGCAGACTGGTGTTGGAGAGATGGAGTTTGGCCTCATTCTGCCGATGGTGTTCCACCAGCCTTTCAAACAATTGACGGGCCTCATCGAGTTCACCTGCTTCTATAGCCAGAATCCCTAGCATTGAAACAGCTATCAGGTCGCCTCCCTGCCCTATAGGGTTTGTTTCGAGCTCTTTAATGAGCATTCGGGTCTCGGCCAGCAGGTCCCGTGCGCTCTCACCCAATCGCAAGCGAACCAGGGCTAATTCAATTGAGGAATATATAGCGTAAGAGATGCTGTTCGAATCGATAAAATTGGTGTAAGCTTTCTCGAATTCCTGCCGGGCTTCGGATAAACGCCCCTCTTTGAAATGCATGCGCGCCAAATTACGATGCAGCCTGCCCGTATCAGCCAGCATGTTATACTTGTGGGTTATTAGCAAAGCATATTGACAGAGTTCATGGAAAGCCGAGCTGTCGCCCATCAAGGTTAACACGGTTGTTAAGACTAAATAACCGGAGACCAGCCAGCGTTCATTTTCTTGTACGAAGGGCATGCCTATGGCCTCTTCTAGGAGAGTGCGGGCTTTTACCAGGTTGCCGGCCTGGTGATGAATGATGGCGCTGCCATAGAGGACCGTCATGCGAAGCTCTGGATTAAGCTTGAGCCGCAGGGCTGAACGGCTATACAACAGCCCCTGCCGGATGTCGTCGCGAAAAATAGCATTGCCCAGGGCAACAGACAGGGCTGCTCCGTAAGAGTCCGGATCTTTCATGAGCAGAGGGTTGGCCAATAGACGCCGCATAATAAGTTCCCCCATTTTAATGTCGCCGTTTTGCACCTGGGCATAGCTCATAGCCAGGAGGCAATTGGCTTCACAACGCAGGTCGTCCTTTTTGCGCAGCTTTTTCCACCGATGCCATCAGCAGGGCAAATGCTTCCTCGGGATCAATCTGCAAAATGCTCTGGCCTTTAAAAAACAGCAGCCAATGATCTTCTTCCAACAGGTTTTGCGGAAATCTTTCCACCCAGCTATAAAGGGTCTCCAGGCGGCCGGTCCGGGTGTAAAAATCATAGCCGCACCGATGAACAAGGTCCAGTGCCCCGGCCCAATCTTCCGCGGCGACGGCCTGCTCGACCGCCCGGTCTATTTCGCCTCTCTTCTCCAGGAACGAACCGGCTCTTTTTCTAATTCCGGCGATATGTTCGGGTGAGTATTTTTCTTTAACCTCTTGGGTCAGATATTCTTGGATCAGATGATGCATGCGCCAGGTGACTATGTCACCTTCCACCCGGCTCAAAAGTCCGGCTGCATGTAATGCTTCAATTTTAAGCCTGCTGTCCCTGGATTTGAAAGCTGCGTTACAGAGTTTCTCTTCGATATAGGGCAGCAGGGAAGATTTTATTAAAAATCCGGTTAATCGCCTGGGCAGAAAGGCGATTAATTCATGGCCCAGGTATTGATATAGTGCAGAATCCTGGTGTTTTATAGCCTGGAAAAATTCTTTTTCCCGAATTCCGGCCTGCTTAATCAGGGTTGCAGCCAGCCGTAAACATACCACCCATCCTTCCGTAGCTCTTTGGAGCGTGGCAAGGTTTTCCTCCCTCAGTTCCAGACCCATAAGAGTAAAGAATTTGCTTGATTCCTCTGCTGTAAATAACAGTTGATCACCGGAGATCTCCAACAGGTCACCGTGCATACGATACCGACTAAGTTTTAAAGGCAGTGGATTCCGGCTGATAACAACCAGATGTTTACCGGGGGGCAGCCAGCGCAGTAAGTATTCGATAATGGCATGATTGGTGGAGCTATTCTGGATAAGGTGAAAATCATCCAGAACCAGAACCATTTCGTTTTCGCCCAATTCTTCAAGAAAAACGGCGGCGGCTATGCTCCAATCCCGGTTAAAACTATTAAGGCTGTTGACGGTTCTTAATGTTTCGGCCCCGAAGTCAGGACATACGGTCTGAACCGAATGGATAAGGTGGTAAAAAAAACAGGTCGGTTCACGATCGTTTTCATCCAGGGACAACCACGCGGTTAAGGGCCACCCGGGTTCTTCGAGCAAAGAGGAAACCCATACACTCTTTCCATATCCAGCCGGCGCGATTACGGTTGCAACTCTAAAGGAAAGGATGGAGCGACCAGTATCCAGAAGGCGATCCCTTGGCAATACACTTTTTAGGCGGGGAGGAACCAGTTGACTGCGGCTCAGTGGATAGGAGTGCATCAAACCACCTCACAGGAATCTTAATGCGAAAATTCGATACTATAGGAACAATTCCTCTATTTTACAAAAATTTTTCATTTAGCTTTTACAATAGTCATTTAGAAGGATAGAAATATCATTTAAAACTCAATGAGCACGACGGCCAAAGCGATGACGGATATAGTTCTGCATGCAGGTGGAGAAAGAAGGTGAAATAACCGCGCACCATTGACAAAAGAGGTTTTATTTAGAGCATGGCTAAACTATGCTCTATTTCTCCATTGTCATGGCCAATAAAAGTCCTTTTATCAATCGATTGGCGAAAATGCGGAATTCTATAAAGGAGAGGAAGCGAACCATGAAGCTAAAAACAAAAAAGTTAATCAGCTGTCTGGTTGGATTGTTATTGTTCATCAGCCTGTTTCTGATTTGCCCGCTCCCGGTAAGTGCGGCAGGCATAGCGGGCGCTGCCAGCGACGGTTCCATAATTATGGCACCGGACAATACGAACATATCCGGCCACGATAATACCTGGACATTAAATATCACCCAGGGCACATTGAAGGGAAATGCAGGTACTGATCTCGGAGCTGATCTGACGGTTAGCGGATTGATCCCGGGGCTTGATTGGAGCGCACAGAATATCGGTTCCAACAACATCGGGATAACCGTTTCCGGAACGGCCAATTCTGCGGTCTCGGCCCAGGCTGCTGTTTCCATCATTATAAAGAGCAACGCTGTTAGCGAATCCGGCATGGCCGATTCCGCTCCCATCACGGTAAACATAAACCCCTATGCCCTGTCCGGCGCTGACATATCACCCAATTTTAATGACGCCAATTTTAAGCAGATGGTATGGAGTTGGTTGGGGTGCACAGGTACGCCCGGACCTTTTGCTCAACAGGACCTGATTGATCAAATGACGGCCCGGAATCATATCCTGGATGTGAACAGCGGCAATATCAGCAGCCTTGATGGCCTGGGAGATTTTACGGGCACTGGTCTATTAAGCCTTGATTGCAGCAACAACCAGTTGACAAGCCTGCCGGCTTTACCGGATGGGCTGCAATATCTGGACTGCCACGACAACCAGCTGGCCAGCCTGCCGGGACTGCCTGCCAGCCTGCAAGAACTGCGCTGTTATCAGAACCAACTGGGCAGTCTGCCGGATCCCCTGCCGGCCAGCCTGCTCAGGTTGAACTGCTCCGGCAACCAGCTGACCGGACTGCCGGTACTGCCGGCGGGGCTGTTGATGCTGGGCTGCAATAACAATACGATAGCTACCCTGCCGGCGCTGCCCAATGGACTGCAATACCTGAACTGCTACCAAAACCAGCTGGCCAGCCTGCCGGCGCTGCCCAATGGACTGCAATACCTGGACTGCTACCAAAACCAGCTGGCCAGCCTGCCGGGACTGCCTGCCAGCCTGCAAGAACTGCGCTGTTATCAGAACCAACTGGGCAGTCTGCCG
>JBDKUD010000324.1:0-5628 GCA_039679805.1 Syntrophomonas sp.
GATTATTTATACCGTCCTTTTTTTACCCAAATGTGAATTAAATTATTTATTTGCAGCTATTTTGTTGACTTCACTCGATAATTATTTTATAATTGCTAATGTTAATTGAATATTGAATCGGCAATGAACCGGAGTATTAGGCAGGCAGTACAGAGAGTTACCGGTTGGTGTAAGGTAACAATTACCTGTTGAACTCGCCGGTGAGCCTTGCAGGTGATAATAAGTAATCTGCAACGGAACTTCCGTTATTAAGTCTGAGGTGGACAATTATCGTGGGGCTATGGCGAAGTTGGGATCGCGCTTGAATGGCATTCAAGAGGCCGTGGGTTCGAATCCCACTAGCTCCACCATATTTTATTTTGTCAATAAGGGTGGTACCGCGAGTAAAACTCGTCCCTATTCAGGGGATGAGTTTTTTTTTACCTAAAAAAGTTAACACTGGTGACTTCGTCACACACAGATGGGGGAAGATTTACACAGCAGGAATAGGTTTAATATAGAATGTATTACGTAATACTTGAACAACCCATTTCTTGCAGAGATTAATTTATATTTAATAATCAGTGTAAATCCAAAAAAATCTGTGTCAATCAGTGTTGAATATTTCTAAGAAGGAGGCCGTTATGGAAAGCAAGTATGATTTTAAGGTTATCGAGCCAAAATGGCAAAACTACTGGGAAGAGAACGGTTTTTTTAGGGTTGATGAAGATTCTTCTAAACCCAAGTATTATGCGCTGGAGATGTTTCCGTATCCTTCCGGTAATCTTCACATGGGCCATGTAAGGAACTATGCCATAGGTGATGTTATTGCCCGTTTCAAAAAAATGAATGGGTTCAATGTGCTTCATCCGATGGGATGGGATTCCTTTGGGCTGCCAGCTGAAAATGCGGCTATAAAACATAAAACTTACCCGTCTAAATGGACCTTTGCCAATATTGAAAATATGAAATCCCAGTTAAAAACCCTGGGAATCAGCTATGATTGGGACCGGGAGGTTGCTACCTGCAAGCCTGATTATTATAAATTTACCCAATGGATGTTTCTAAAACTTTACCAAAATAATCTTGCCTACAAAAAATCCGCCGCCGTTAACTGGTGTCCTTCCTGTCAGACCGTTCTCGCTAACGAACAGGTGGTTAACGGGGCCTGTGAACGTTGCGAAGCCGTAGTGGAAAAGAAACAATTGGAACAATGGTTTTTCAAAATTACCGATTATGCGCAAAGGCTTTTGGATGATTTGGAACTGTTGCCCGGATGGCCGGACAAAGTTAAAACTATGCAGAAAAACTGGATTGGCCGCAGTGAGGGCTGTGAATTTTCCATGGCCGTGGCAGACCGGGATGAAGTCTTAACGGTTTTTACTACCCGCCCAGATACTGTATTTGGAGTAACCTACATGGTTATGGCTCCGGAACACTCACTGGTAGAAAAACTATGTCAGGGTACCGGTCAGGAAAAAGAAGTTCACGAATTTGTAAATAAAATTAAATATATGAGTGACCTTGACCGCACGGCAACTGATGTGGAGAAGGAAGGGGTCTTTACCGGAGCTTATGCCATTAATCCCATGAATGGCGAAAAGATTCCCATCTGGATTGCCAATTATGTCTTAATGGACTATGGTACCGGAGCCATTATGGCAGTTCCGGCACACGACCAGAGAGACTTTGATTTTGCCCGGAAGTATGATATTCCTATCCGGGTAGTAATAAAGAGCGAGAATTCTCCTGCTGATTCCAGCGAAATGTCTGAGGCTTATACCGGAGATGGTGTTATGGTAAACTCCGGAAGTTATGACGGTCTAAATGTGGAAGCAGGTAAAAAACAGATTATTAATAATATGACGGACAACAATATTGGCCAGGCTACCGTTAATTTCCGGTTACGGGACTGGTTAATTTCCCGCCAGCGTTACTGGGGTGCACCTATTCCTATTGTATATTGTGAAAACTGCGGTACAGTTCCGGTACCTGAAGAACAACTGCCGGTATTGCTGCCTGATACTGTCGAATTTAAGCCCAATGGCGAGTCTCCCTTGAATTATGTGGAAAGTTTCTATAAGACTACATGTCCTTGCTGCGGTCAGACTGCCCGCCGGGAAACAGACACCATGGATACTTTTGTATGTTCTTCATGGTATTTTGACCGCTATTGCAGTCCCCATACAAGTGATATGCCTTTTTCTAAAGAAGCTACCGATTACTGGATGCCGGTCAACCAGTATATAGGTGGAGTAGAACATGCCATTCTTCACCTGATGTATGCCCGGTTTTTCACAAAATTCCTATCCGATATAAAAATGCTGTCCTGCCAAGAGCCTTTTACCAACCTGCTCACACAGGGAATGGTTCTCAAGGACGGCTCCAAAATGTCAAAATCCAAAGGTAATGTGGTCAGCCCGGAAGACATTATTAACACCTACGGGGCAGATACCGCCAGATTATTCATACTTTTCGCTTCTCCCCCGGAGAGAGACCTGGAATGGAATGACCAGGGAGTGGAAGGTTGTTACCGTTTCCTAAACCGCGTGTGGCGAATAATAAGCGAATATGTCGATGACATAACAGAAGTCAAAATCCCAACTAGATTTGATAATCTGGACCCCGATGCGCGGCAATTACGCTTTAAGACTCATGCCACTATAAAAAAAGTAACCGAAGATATTGAACAACGTTTTAACTTTAATACTGCTATTAGTGCCATTATGGAGCTTGTTAATACTTTGAGCAGTTATTCCGATATTGAAGAGCAGGACCTGAGTGTGGTAAAAGAGAGCATTAATAATTTACTGATACTGCTCAGCCCATTTTCACCCCACATATGTGAAGAGTTGTGGTATATGATAGGTCATAAACAAAGTATTTACCTGGAACCGTGGTCAAATTACGATGAAAAAGCTCTGGTTCAAGATGAAATAGAAATTGTTGTTCAAATTAACGGAAAAGTAAAAGATCATCTAAGAGTGCCTGCCAGTGCGTCTGAAGATGATTTACGACAAATTTCTTTAAATTCTGCTAAAATTGTCGAGTTGACAAAAGATAAAAAAATTATTAAAGTTATAGCAGTTCCCGGGAAACTTGTGAACTTCGTTATCAAATAAATAAGGTACCAATGATGTGTTGGTATATATTTTACACCCCCCGGGGTTGGGCTGCGTCAGTGCTGCCCATCCCCTCCCCCCTAACAACACTATCATATACATAAATAAAACCGGACCAGTGGTCCGGTTTTTACGTTTTTTTACTAATTACTACGTTTAAAGACTATCCTCCACTTCCACATGTCGAGCTTCGCCCCAGAGATTTTCCAGAGCATAATGTTCTCTTTCTTCCTGCCTAAAAACATGCAGCATAGTTGAATTGTAATCAAGCACTACCCATTTACCTTCCTCATGACCTTCCCGACGAATAGGCTGAATATCATATTGGGCTAATTTTTCTTCAACCATATCAGCAATACTTTTTACCTGGACCACGCTTCTGCCACCTGCGATAACAAAGTAATCAGAAATTACCGTAAGATCCCTGACATCCAGAATAACCACATCCAGTGCTTTTCCATCCAGTGCTGCGTCTGCAATCATCTGTACAAGTCTGTCTTCTTTGATCAACAACAACCCTCCTATTAAATACACATTTATTTAAAATAAACCAAATACTAAGCATATTTTATCTAGAAATACTGTTTAGGAATTTGTTTCTTACCATAATGGTTCGCGGATGCAAAATCCTGCGGCTGTCAATGCAGTACTTAATAGTAGATTCTAATCCGAAAAGCATACCTTCGTCAAGATTTCTCATGGAAAGACAACGTAATCTTTCTACTCCCGGATAGTCACGACCTGGTTCAATCATATCAGCCAGAAAAATGATTTTGTCCAGGCTGCTCATTTCCATCGCCCCCAGGGTATGACAGCTCACTGCTTTAAGTATTTCCTCATCATCTATTTCCAATTCTTTTCTAAGTAAGTAAGCCCCCACCGGGGCATGCAGTAAATCTGGCATCTGTTTGTCCACTTCTTCTTCAATTAAATTATTCTCACCGGCAATTTGCAGCAACTCATTACCTGATATGCCTTTAGCATAATCGTGCAGCAATCCGGTTAAATAAGTCCGTTCTTGATCAACTCCGAATAATTCCGCCATTTCCCGGGCTACTTTAGCCACCTCCAGAGAATGTCTAAACCGATTGGCCGATAATCTCAGTCTAATAATATCAATTACCTTTTGCTCATTTATCATAATAACTATATTCTGCACTCCTTATTCATGTATAACCCCCGACAATAAATATACTCCTCAACCACTGGAGGAACCAGATATTTTATCGGTTTCCCGGTTAATACTCTTTGCCGTATGTCTGATGATGATATAGTATTCCCGGGTATCTCCATAAAGTGGACGTTTTTCCATAGCACCTCAGGTAAGCCCTTTAAATATCGGTCATTTAACTCAATCTGATAACCAGGTCTGGCGACCGCTACAAATTGACATAATTCCACCAAGCGCTCGACCTCTTTCCAGGTATTGATGAGCAAAAGAGCATCAAGGCCGAGAATGAAAAAGATTTTAGTACCAGAATATTTATGTAAATAATAATCAATGGTATCAACTGTATATGATAAACCTTTTCTCTGAATTTCCAATGAAGAAATTTCGAATCCCGGGTTATCTGCTATAGCGCTTCTGACCATAGTATAACGATCATTACAATCAGACACTAAGTCCAATTCCTTATGCGGTGGCCGGGCTGAAGGAATAAACAATACCTTATCCAGATCAAATTCAGACCGTGCGCATTCTGCCGCCGTAAGATGTCCATAATGTATAGGGTCAAATGTCCCCCCCATAATACCCAGTGATTTTATTACTTCCATATTCTACTATACCACCTGATTTTTACTTATTATGCATTACTTTAAGGTAAATAATAATCATACCTGGCTAAAAATGCAAATAGGAGTAAAAATGCGCTTTTTTTATCAAAGAAATAATCTTTTCTATAACAGCTAAAACCCCTATAATCAATCTAGTGATAATTTTCACCCGGAAAGGAAAACAGTATGGAAAAGGAAATCAAAATAGTCTTTCATAACCTGGGTCTGCGCAGTTTTATCGGGGTAGATTTATGTATGGAATGCCCTCGCCAGGATGGTAAGGGATGCTGTGGCAATTATTCACCGGTCTTTTATCCGGTAGATCTGGCTTATTTAATGATTCACAAGCCCGATCTTATCGATTATATTTTCAGCCTGAATGATATAACTATTCTGGACGCTTCGGTTACCATTAATAATGATATTGACGGCATGAGTTACAAGTGTAAATTTCATTCGTCAGAAGGTGGCTGCCTGCTATCCCAGGATTTACGTGAATCAATATGCCGTCACTTTGTATGCTCAGGAATTGGATTGTGGTTAGAAGAGAATTGTCAGCAATGGAAGAAGTTTTTTGACCAGTTGTTTGCTTACGAGATATACCTAAACAACAAATTAACTACTATGTTAATAGAAAAAGGACTGACTCTCCGAAATCCTGCTCTACGCCCCGATTTTCTACGTGAATTATTGCAATTATATTATAAAGAAATAACTTCCTTACCGGATTTCATTAAGGAATTTCCAGATA
>JBDKUD010000393.1:0-16189 GCA_039679805.1 Syntrophomonas sp.
ACCGGATTCAGTGAAGTCATAGGTTCCTGAAATATCATAGATATTTGGTTGCCCCTAACCTTCTGCAGTTCTTTTTGGCTCAGCTTGCTTAAATCCTGAGATTTAAACATTATTTCCCCGCCGGTAATTCTGCCCGGGTTTTGCAAAAGTCCCATAATAGAAAGAGAAGTAATACTTTTTCCCGAGCCGGACTCACCAACAATGGCCAGTATTTCACCTTTATCTATAGTAAAGCTGACATCGTCAACGGCCTTGACAATACCCCGCTTCATTGCAAATTCAGTACTTAAGTTTCTTACTTGCAGCAACATTCTATCTCACCACCTTTATTTAATTCTGGATTTGGGATCAAGAGCGTCCCGGAGCCCGTCTCCCAGCAGATTAAAAGCCAGTACTGTAATAGTGATGGCAATACCGGGGTAAATCAGCGTATAAGGAGCGGTGAAGATAAATCCTCTGGCTCTGCCCAGCATATCGCCCCATTCAGCAAAGGGCGGCTGTACGCCCAGTCCCAAAAAGCCTAATGCTGCCGTATCCAGAACAGCGGTGGAGATACCCAGTGTAGCCCTAACAATAATTACCGAAATGACATTGGGCAATATATGCTTAAAGATAATCCGGTTGGGCTTATTGCCGATAATTTTAGCAGCTTGAACATAATCGTTTTCTTTAACCGAGAGGATGCTGCCGCGCACAATACGGGCATATTCCGGAATGGATACCAGTCCGATAGCAATAATTGCTTTGTCTATTCCTTTCCCCAAAGCTGCCATAAAAGCGATTGCCAGCAAAATAGAGGGAATGGCCAGCATCATGTCCATAACCCGCATAATAATTGTATCCGTCCTACCGCCGCGATAGCCGGCTATAGCACCCAGGATAACACCAACGGTAAGTGAAATAGAAACGGCCGCAACACCCACAAATAGAGATATTTTCGTCGCATCCAGAATTCTGCTGAAAATATCCCGGCCCAGTTGATCGGTACCAAACCAGTGTTGGGCATTGGGCGGGATAAAACTTTTGCTCATATCGGAATAATTAGGATCATAAGGTAGAATTTGTTTGCCCATCAACTCACTAATCCATACGGTAAGGGCAATAGCGGCTAAACAGCCTATGATAATCAGCCCGGCAACAGCTGCCTTGTTTTGCCTGAGTGTTTCCCACATTACCTTTAGCTGCGATTCCGGTTTTTCCACGTACTCGGCAGCCTGCAGCATTTTGTTATTTGAATCTGTACTATGCTCCATGTTCATACAAGCTACACCTCTTTCTTGGAATATTTAATACGTGGATCAAGGAACGCATACACAATATCGACTACCAAATTCATTAGTACAAAGATGGTGGCAACCAGTAAAACAACTCCCTGAACTACAGGAAAGTCAGATTTCAGGATACAAGCCACGGTATAAGCACCGATCCCCGGCCAGGAGAAAACAGTTTCCGTCAGTACCGCACCGCCCAGGAGGCTGCCAAGCTGTAACCCAATAACTGTGACAATTGGGATTAAACCGTTGCGCAGGGCATGTTTACGGATTACCTTACCTTCCGAAACCCCTTTGGCTCTTGCCGTACGGATATAATCCTGATGTAAGGTATCCAGCATACTGGAACGCGTCATTCTGGTTATAATCGCCATTGAATACATGGCCAGTGCACTGGCAGGTAGGATAAGATGCTTTAAAGCATCTGTAAAAGTATTCATGTCACCTGTTAAAAGGCTATCCAGCAGCAATAACCCGGTAATGTGTATGGGCTGCAGCAGGGGATCGATTCTGCCGTTGGAAGGGAGCCAGTGTAACATCCCTGAAAATAAGATAATCAGCAAGATGCCCAGCCAAAAGATGGGCATGGAAACCCCTAGCAGTGCTACCACCATACCGGCATTATCAATAATAGAATTCTTTTTAACAGCAGAGATTACGCCAATGAAAATACCAAAAAATGATGCAATGATAATTGCCGTAATAGCAAGTTCTATCGTGGCCGGAAAACGGGCCAAAATCTCCTGGGTAACCGGCAGCTTGGTATAGTAGGATGTACCCATGTCTCCGGATAAAGCACCTGTAAGAAAATGAAAATATTGCAGATAAAGCGGGTCATTCAAGCCATTGGCCTGACGCCATGCCTCAGCAGCCTGCTGCGTTGCGTGCTGGCCCAAGACAATAGGGGCAGGATCGGGTGAGAAGACGCGCATGATGAGAAAAACGATTATAGATACCCCTATCAGTACAGGAATTAACATCAAGATTCGTTTGAGGATATATTTCAGCATCAATAACAACCTTTCAATAATCAAACAAAACCGAGAATCGGTAGACCGGTTCTCGGTTTTTTAATTATTAGAAATATACCGGGTTTATTTCTTGGATACGCCTGCCAGTGGAGTTATACCAGTCATATGGTAATAGAAATTGCTAATATTAGGTTTATAAGCGCAAAGTGTTTGGGCATGGGAAATCGGAAGCCATACTGCATCGGCGGCCGCAATTTTCTCCAGTTGGGTGTAAATTGCATTACGCTCAGCGCCTGCCGGAGTAATCAAACCTTTGGCAATTAAGCTTTTGAATTCGGGATTATTATAAAGGGAAATGTTCATGGTTTGGTCGTCAGAAGATAAAAGGTTCATGAAATTATCAGGATCCCCGTTATCACCGACCCAGCCATAGAAAGCAATATCATAATCGCCGGCTTTAACTTTATCTTTATAAGTGGTCCAGTCATAAGAATCAAGCTGTACTTTTACGCCAACTTTGGAAAGATAACCTTGAATAGATTCAGCTAAAGCCTGTCCGGTAGCTGCATTATAAGGTCTGGGGTTGGTATAGGTAATCATATGCACGGAAGTCAGTCCAGCTGCTTTTAAAGTCTTGGCAGCAGCCGTGGGGTCATAAGCCACCTGGGTGATACTCTTGTCATAACCGTCCATAAATGTCGGCAGAATGGAGGTAGCTGTTTCGGAGTAACCCTTATACAGGCTCTTCACCATTTCCGGTACGTTAACGGCCTGAGATATGGCCACGCGTAACTTTTGATCATTAAAAGGAGCTCTGGAGGTGTTGTAAGCCATGTAGTTGATATTCATGCCTGGAGCCTGGAAGATCTTGTCTCCGGCATCAGTGATCTTTTTAACCACTGTGGAATCAATTCCATCGATGATATCAGCTTCACCGTTATTTAAGGCAACAACACGGGCCGAGTTATCTTTGATGAATTTGAAGATAACATTTTTCGTAAGAGCTTTTGTTCCCCAATAGGCATCATTGCGAACTAAAACGATGTCCTGATCTTTTTCCCATTTGACAAACTTATAGGGACCTGTGCCGCAAGGGGCCTGGTTTACATTGTTGTTATTATCTTTTAAAGCCTTGGGGCTGACCACCGGTGCAGCCATAATCATAGCTAAATTATTAAGAAATGGTGTGCTGGGTGAGGTCAGATTAATTTTTACAGTATTTTTATCAACTACTTCAACATTTTTTACGGAACCATAAACGAAAGGAGCATATGCCATATCTTCCGTTACTTTTCCCGGTAGTTGGCGGTCAATATTAAACTTGACGGCATCAGCATTAAAATCAGTACCATCCTGGAACTTAATACCTTCCTGCAGATGGAAAGTATAGGTTAGCCCGTCGGGGCTGATTTCCCAGCTTTTAGCCAGAGAGGGTTCTACCTTGGTGTTATCCTGGTTGTACTTTAAAAGTCCTTCATAGATATTACTCATAACCTTGGCGGATTCTCCGTCATCAACAAGTGCCGGATCCAGTCCCCTTGGCTCTGCGCCTTGAGCATAAATCAGGGTATCGTTGGCATTTGCTGAGTTGTTACTGGATTTGCTGCCACAGCCTGCTAAGGAAAGCCCTAAAAGTGCTGTAACTATTGCAAAAACAATAACTTTCTTCATTCTTTTCAATTTTCTTCCTCCCTTATTTCTTTAGTTACTGGTTCCGATATAATTTAAAATAATTGTAGCAAGGGCTTTATCCCAACTAAAGAAATAAAAAAGAGAAAAAGTAATTTATAAAGTCTATTTTAAGAAAACCACCTCCAGGAAATTTCCCAGGAGGTGATTTCTGATTAGTGAATCCAATGATAATGATTTTTTGGCCTTCCTATTTTTTGGTAACAGGGTATTGGCTGTACTTTTCCTTCATTTATTAGATAGGTCATATATCGATAAACAGTAGGAGTGGCTAATCCTAATTCTTGCGAAATCTCCTCCACCGTGGAAGGGTGTTCACAAGCTTGCAAATATTCTTCAATATAGGTCAGGGTTGATTTACTAATTCCTTTAGTTACAAATGCTTCGTATTGCATTTTGGGGGTTAATTTATCAGCTTCAGTCATATCCAATAATCGCTTATGCAGTTGAACGCGCGCAATTAAATCCGGTGCTTTGACAGGTTTAAGCGCAAAATCAGTAGCTCCTGCATCTAAAAAACGATTAGCAATTTCCTGTCTTTCATCTACTGTGAGTA
Source organism: Syntrophomonas sp. (assembly GCA_039679805.1). Lineage (GTDB taxonomy): Bacteria > Bacillota > Syntrophomonadia > Syntrophomonadales > Syntrophomonadaceae > JBDKUD01. The sequence continues at coordinate 4,488 of JBDKUD010000393.1, forward strand.
CAAGAATAGGGACCTGCTGATCATGTTCGCGAATAAGTCGAACCGTTTCTAATCCATCTATTTCAGGCATATGATAGTCGACCAGAATGATATCTGCTCCATCTTTGCGAAACCCCTTAATGCCGTCTCTTCCATTTGCATAGGTGACGGGATCCCAGCCGGCAAAGGTAAAAATTTCACTTAACATATAACGAAGAGCCGGATCATCATCCATAATTAAAATTCTCATTGGCATTCTCCTAACGGCAGGGTTATCCAAACTTTCGTTCCCTGTCCCATCTCACTTGTTATATTTACAGAGCCTCCATGTCCTTCTGCAACCTGACGTACAAAGGTTAGGCCGGCCCCTGGATGGTTTTTTGAACTATAACCTATCTCCCAGATTTTTGTTAGCTTATCTGCCGAGATACCGCATCCATTGTCTTCAACCTCTAATATCACTTTTTCGTTCAATATTCTTGCGCGTAAGATGACCTTTCCGTTCTCTTGACCATGAATCGCATCTAACGCATTATCTATCAAATTAATTATTGCTCGTGTCATCCGTATTTTATTAATACAAATTTTGGCTTGGGGTTCACCCTGAATGTCAATATCCACCGATAAGTTCGTGCCGCTAAAATGGCTCGCACGAATATAGTCGAAAAGGTCTTTTACCGTACACCAATCCTTTTGGTCCTCATATAAAATTTCGGAAATCATTTTGCTCATCGAATGAGTCGAACCATAGATTGCTTGACAGTATTCCTGCATCTTGGGATCAGGCCATCGCAATTCCGTCAAAGAAATTAGTCCTTCAATCGAGGCCAGCGGCGTCTTAAGATCGTGCACAAGATGAAGAACTTCTCGTCCTGAACGGGATTCCTGAGCCTCAAGTTGAGCGCGGTGCAAGTCCTGCGAAATAGTCCACTTTTCCAGGTATAAAACTAAGTAAACCCATAAGGTAATTGCATTGGCTACGAAGATAAAAAACAATACATCTGCATAGAGGGTAAGCACATTACCAAATCCCATTTGTATTGCCGCGTCTTTTACCTTAGTTGATAAGGAACCCAATCCAAAACCATAACGGGTAAGGAAAGGAACTTGGTTTAACCAGGTTATACCAAAAATAAGTTGGGAAAGAACCAGTAATTTCATTCCTGAATTTAAGTTTTGTGGACTTAACTTCTGCATGATCACGATTGTGATCCAAAGAAAAATATCTGTGGCCCCAAAACTATAATTCAATGGCGTCAGCTGATTGACAATAATATATGCAACTGGCACAACCGTCAGGGGAATGATGGTTTTCAATTCACTACGATTAAAAGCCTCTGCCATTCCATCACCCCAAATAACAACACCAAGAAACTGGGGAATAGCAATAACAGTATTAATCGACACAACCAGAAATGCATTAATCATTATGGTATTTCCATAGGTATCGATCATAGTTTGGAGTGATTGATCCAGTGCTATAAGTTGAGGCTTTATCCAATACGGAATGAAGGTTCCTATCACAAATAAGCCAATTCCTATCCATATTTTAGGTGATCTTAATGCTTTCGCCACTTTTATAACCGCCTTTACTGCTAATGTGCTGCATGATCGGAGTAAAACATAGTTTTGCCAACAGCATTCGCTATTATGATATCACCAATTAGTCATCTCATTTAATGAGATTCGTTAATGGAAATATAATTATAAATAATACTAGGGGGATAAAATTTCGACGCCTCAACGTTTATTACATGAAAAAAGACTGTATTTACTGCCATAACGGATAGCTTATGTTTCCATCTCCATATATTCCTAATTGATTTTTCTTGACATATTCCATACCGAAAGAAGATAAAACACCAAAGCTGTACCCATAAGTATAGCAACGCTTCCAAATGGTGTAATCGTATATTCACCAAAGCGATAAATTATACCCATAGACTCTTTGAAGCTATCAAGTTTTTCTATGGGTACACCTGCAAACGCTATACCCATAGGCTTTTCCATCATTACCTGTCGAAAAAGGGCTGCCCCGTAGGATGCAGGGAACAGCTTGACGATATACTGCACAGCCTCCGGTAAGTTTCCAATTGGCAAGTAGATGCCTGTAAGGAATCCGATTAACGTACCCATAATGGTGCTGGCTGTAGAAAAGGAGTTTTGGCTGCTGAAAAAAGAAACCATAAACCCAACCATTGCGGTGTTTGTCATTGTGTTTAGAAGTATCAGCCCAAATACCTTTATGCTCGCCTCCATGCCAAGCAGCTCTCCGCTCTGTGTAATGATGAATATTTGACCGATTACCAATGCCACTAAACTCATTAAAACACCAATTATAAACGCACTCATAAGATATCCACCGGTAACACTTGCCCGTTTGATTGGAGAGGCATAGAAATCCTTATAGATCTTCTTCTCCTTATCCTCAACCATAATCCCAAAGGCGCCCATTGTTGTTGTCGCTGAGGCAACAGCCAGAATTCCAGCTATTAGCCAGTTGTTCATTAATAGCTGTTGTTTTTCTATACCCATTGAATCATTTAACCAAACATCTCCCAAAAACACAGCATACAAGCCAATAATAATGAAAACTGCCAGCAAAGAAAAAAATACCGCACCTTTATTCCTAAAATACAATTTTAAATTTCTATTTGTAAATACAATCATTCCCGAAGCTCCTTTCCTGTGATACCTATAAAAGCATCATCCATGGTACCGTATAGTACCTCAAAGCCGGTTATAAAATCCTTGCATCTCTCAACAATCGGGATAGCAGACAAGGTAGAAGTCAGCTTAATAGTAAACTGGTCACCATTATATAAAAATTCCGTGTTGGTTTCATTTAGCATATCCCGTATCGGCTGCTCATTTTGAACAGTCAATCTTAAAACATCTCTGGCATATTTTTGTTTCAACTCTCCCGGAGTGCCGCTGGCCACTATCTCACCGTGGTCAATGACCATAACATAATCTGAATTATCTGCTTCCTCCATATAATGGGTGGTCAGAAAGACTGTCATGCCCGTTTCATCTTTTAGCCGCTTGATTGTATCCCATATATTTTTTCTGGTTTGCGGATCAAGCCCTGTGGTTGGTTCATCAAGAAAAAGAATTTTCGGAGTGTTAATAAGTGCCCTGGCAATATCCGCTCTGCGTCTTTGACCGCCGGATAGCTTTCCATAAGGACGATCCATAAGTTCCATTACTCCGGTCATCACAGCCACATTACGTACCACTTGCCGTAGTTTATTTTTATCCTTAAAATAGAATCCGCCTCTAATTGCCAAGTTTTCACCAACCGTTAATAATGGATCAAGCAAGCTATCCTGAAATACAATTCCTATAGAGTTTCGTATTGCCGTATCGTCTCGCCCGATTTTCTTATTATCAATAACAATTTCTCCACTATCACATTCCAGCAGTGTGCAAATAATATCAATTGTAGTTGATTTGCCTGCTCCATTAGGGCCTAAAAAAGAAAATAGCTTTCCCTGCTCCACATAAAAACTAATGTCTTTTACAGCTTGTATCTCGCCGTAACTTTTTTGTAAATTTTTCACCTTAATAATCTTATTCATACTCCCGCCCCTTTCTCTGAACATAGTATATTCACTGCGTTTTCCTATTACTATAGGGCAGGAAGTATGTTGCAATTTGGATACGGTAAGGTGAAAAAAAAGGACGGTAAGCTGTTAACAGCCTACCGTCAAAATATAGTTACTTTTATACATCATTGTATTTTTTCAGCCCAATATTGAGCTGATTAGCAACCTTCTTATCATTTTGGAATACCAGCAATTTTACGGCTAAGTAAACAACTATTATAAGGAACAAATAAAACGCAATTTGTATGGGTTTGCTTATTGCAATCCATCCCCATGTACACCCCAAATAAAGAAGTATGCTAATCAAAACAACCAAATGTATACCTTCTCTAACCAGCCAGCCTTTTTTACTTAGTTCCTTTGGTGAGAAAAAAACCAAAGATGGCAAGGTAGTCAACACCGCTAAAAGTAATATCTGCCAAAAAATACTCACTCCAAATGTTGCATCCTTGGAAAAAACAGAGCAGAACACGGCTACCGAAACAATTATCCCTACAGTAGCTATAAAAAATGTCTTAACCATCACATTAATTAGACCTTTTATTTCCATCATTGCCCCTCCTGAATCCCTAGTTTCTTTTTTAGATTTGGAACATATTGCCTTGAAATGATGATTCTCTCACCATTATCCAAAAAAGCCTCAAACCTTCCACTGAAAGCAGGACTAACCTTTTGTATTTTTTTAATATTAAGAATAACTGATTTGGAAGTCCTTAAAAAATCGCTATTAACAAACTCTGCTTCAAGTTCATACAATTTCTTTCGTATCTCAAAAACTTTGGCACTGCAATATGCGAAGGTTTTATTATCAACTGTATCAAAATAGTACACGTCAGCGGGATTTAATCTATGAATAGCATTTTGGTCATATCCAATTATTAATTGTTGTTGTGATCTGATGTCAGAGATAAGTTGTAAAATTTCATTATTTATTTCCCTACATTTGATAATGATCTGATCCTCTTCCCCGTCTGAAATATCTTCAATAATTATCTTCAGGCCAGGACACCTCCTTTGCAATATTCTTCCAGAAAAATCGTTGCTACTATTTTCGACCTCAATAGATATTATTCCTTTCAATTACGAATCCAGAGTCATAACCAGCGCATACGTATTATCACTGCCAGCTTATTAGTGAATAATAAGCTGGCAGACCCGAGGGGGGGCTTTTTTATTTTGTGGATTAAAGTTATTGATATGTTGAGATAATGTTTGACAAAAGGTAATATGTTGCGTATTATATAGGTAACATATTACCTATATGGGAGGGCTGAAAAAATGGATGAGTTGGAACAAAAAGCTTACATTTTTGGATCAATATTTGCATTAGCTAACAAACTGCAGGTACTTGGGGACGCATTTGATCAAAACATTACGATCAAACAATGGCTTTTTATTGTAAGCGTTTCAAAATTTGACGAGCCACCGACATTGAGTGAAGTGGCCAATTTTATTGGTTATTCACGTCAAAATGCAAAACGAATTGCAGTTGCTTTGAATGAAAGAGGATATATCACCATAATAAAGGATCAAGATGATGCGCGGGCTTTACGAATTTCATTAACTCAAAAATGTACAGATTATTTTGCCCAGCGAAGCCAAAAGGAATTGGAATTCCTGGATAATCTCTTTAATGGATTCGATGCTGATTTAACCAACGATGTTTTCAAAGGTTTAACCAGGCTGGCAGAAAATATTGAAATGATGAGTAATGATTGGATTGGGCAGTAACTGCCGACAATACGAGGAGAATCGATATGAAAAAGAGGAGTAAGAAAAAAATGTTTAGCGTAATTGGAATTTTGCTCAGTTTAATATTAATTGTGGCGGTATTTTTCTTGGTGCCCTGTTCAAAAACCAAAACAGAATTTAATGAGAGCACGAAGATCTTGACAGCAAAAACAGTCCAGGATGGCATGTTCACAGAAGAAGACATTGCTGGTTTGCCAGTGCCTGTCCAGAATTATTTTCGATATTGCGGCTATATCGGTACACCGAAAATGTCCTATATAAAAATAGTCTATGAAGATGTTGATTTTTCATTCGGAAAGAATCAAGCACCAATCAAGATTGATTACACCCAGTACAACTTTGTTAATAAACCAAACAGAATTGCCTATATTGACAGCTCAATGTACGGAATTCCTTTTGAAGGGTTTGATTCATATATCGATGGAGCCGGTTCAATGAAGGGTGTCATAGCCAAGCTTTTCACCTTGTTTCATCAGACCGGGAAAGCTATGGATAAATCAAGTCTGGTCACTTTCTTATCAGAGAGTCTCTTTATTCCCAGCGCAGCTTTAGAGGATTTCATTGTTTGGAAAGCAATCGATGATTTACATGCGAAAGCTATTATATCTTATTACGGTATTTCTGTCAGCGGTATCTTTACATTTAATGAAAAAGGCGAAATGCTGTCCTTTACAACTAACGACCGAGAAGCTGCTTCAACAGACGGTACAAGTGAAAAAGTTAAATGGTCGGTAGTATGCAATGAATACAAAGAAACAAACGGTATTAAAAAGCCTACGGCTTTTCAGGCAATTTGGAATTATGATGATGGCGACCTGGTTTATTTTGACGGGATAGGCACTATTACTGGAGATGTTTAAACCCTGAAATTTCTTTATGAATAAGTTGGTTTTCTAATGAAAGATAAGATTGTGAAAGGTTTTGGCTATGACAATTTTAGAATGGTTTAGAAAATTGTGCATCAGCGGGCAGCGGGATTTATTTACGAAATGTCGGGTGAATATTTAGATGGCAGGAAATAAGAAAGGGTTATATGCATAACTTTAATAGGGGGTAGATTCAATGATATTGTGGATATGCTTGGCCCTATTTTTAATGTACTTTGTCGGTTATGAAATCTGGTGGGGGCTGACCAGGTACAAAAAGATAATATTTGCCATCGGGCAGGGGGATATGCCCAAAACCAGGTTGTATATAAGGCTTATGCTTGGTTTATGGATTCCAGCCGGTTTGGTGTTCCTTTTGTTAACGAACGGCCAGTTCACATTGAATGATTTGGGTTTAAGCTGGTTTAAGCTGAGCGGATCATCCGGGCTGTTCTATATATTAGCAGCAACAGCTGGGCTCTACTTTATGTATCTTACTTATTCATTAATAGTATTAAGAATTTATGCAATGAAAAAATTAAGTATTAATCAAAATATGTCAGAAGAGGTTAAGGCACTTATTCCGGCAACCAAAAAAGAAAAGCAGGTCTGGGTATTTACCGCTATCACAGCTGGTATAACAGAAGAATTACTTTACAGAGGTTTCTTTTTTTACTTGATGGGTGAACTTTTTGCAGGCCTTAATATATTCATCATTTTAGGTATTTCGGCGTTGATATTTGGAATCGGACACATTTACCAGGGCTTTAATGAGGCATTAAAGCCTACGTTTATGGGACTTTTATTCGGACTGTTTTATATCTCATTCGGCACCATCATTCCTTGCATCGTCTTACATGTGATGCAAGATTTGTGTGTGGTAGATATGATTAATGAACAATGAAGCAATTTATACGCTCTTGAACCTCCTGCTTTTCTGCATCCATGTGCCATGAGTGCAGAAAAGACAGATATCTATCAATTGATGGAGATATTTATTGATTGAAGAATTCAAAAAACAGTGAGGGGGGGCTTTCTATGCAATCATTTATGCGAAGGGCGGGACGTATCGTGCTAATCACGCTTCCTATTTTACTGGCCTGTATACTCATTCTTGTTGGCGTACTCTTGGCATGGAGTCCAGGCAAGCCAAAACCATTTCTCAATGAGAACGGAAAAGTGCTGGCAGGCAGTATCTCTGAAAAAATCCATGTCAGTATCAATGGGGTGGAGCAGGGGATGTTCATCAAGAGCAAGAACAAAGCGAACCCGGTGCTGCTTTTCATTCACGGGGGGCCTGGCATGCCTGAGTACTTCCTTACCCAAAGTTACCCTACCGGCCTTGAGGACTATTTTACCGTCTGTTACTGGGAGCAGCGCGGCGCCGGACTTTCCTACAGCTCTGACATTCCGTCCGAGACCCTTACCGAGGAGCAATTGATATCCGACACACTTGAGGTAACGAATTACCTCCGCAAGCGCTTTGGGCAGGAAAAGATTTATCTCATGGCACATTCGTGGGGATCCTTTATTGGTATCCAGGCGGCGGCACGGGCACCGGAGATGTACAACGCCTACATCGGCACAGCTCAGATATCACAACCGCTTGAATCGGAAAAACTGGCCTACAAATATATGATGGAACAGTATACGCTAGCCGGGGATAAAAGAATGGTGCAAAGGCTTAAGAAGTTTCCTATTACTGAGATGGACATCGTGCCAAATTCATACCGTTCCTTGCGTGATGAAACGATGCACGAGCTTGGTATTGGCACGATGCATAATATGAAATCGGTAGTCAGTGGTATCTTTTTGCCGTCATGGAAATGTCCAGAGTACACATTAAGCGAAAAGGTAAATATATGGCGCGGCAAATGGTCTGCCTACTCCATCAACATGTGGAATCAGATGATTGCATCGGACTTAACCACTAAGGTTGCGAAACTGGATATTCCGGTCTATTTTTTTCATGGCATATACGATTACACATGCAGCTACACTTTGGCAAAGGACTATTTTGAGAAGCTACAGGCGCCCTCGAAAGGATTTTACACCTTTGAAAAATCTGCTCACAGTCCATTGTTTGAAGAACCTAAAAAAATGCAGCATATTTTGCAGAAGGACGTATTGGTAGGAGTGAACAACCTTGCCGATACAAGCTGGTAAAAAAGAGGAAATAGAGGGAAAAACGGTATTTTAATTTTACATCCTCATTATTTGGGGCGGTATTTTTATGGAGTGAAGACTTAGTGACAAAGAATTTTAAACTATCGACAAACTATGACACATTATTTATAACAAAAAAATAAAATTTTTATATAATTACAAGGTTAATATTTTTACGATATAAAGAGTTTGATAACAATTGGGCAATATGAAGACTAGAATATAAAAGAGTTGGAGATTGAAGTTTAAGACTTAGGGAAATTTAAGCCTTAAAAATGAGCAAAAAATAAATGAGTGAAAAGGGGTAATTAATATAGGCATGGATAAAGAAAATACCAGAATAGGTATGTCATTGTTTGACTATGAACGATTGAAAGAGTGTCAAAAGAGTTATATAGATTTAGTTAGGGAAATTAAATCAATGTTAAAACCAACAAATATAGAAGAGAATTCAGTAGAAATAACAATAGACAAGGAAAAATTAGAAAAGTTCCTTTTTAACTTTGCACCAGATGATTTAAAACATGAACATTTAGATCATACTCATGTTTCTTTTCTCTATAAAAAGGTGACGAGGGGACGGGGTTATTGACAACATTATGGGATTTTTACCATTAAGAAAAGCCTTGTCCTTGTACAAGATTTCATTTATAATTGCTTTAAGCAAAGGGGAGTAACTTGTTTAGACAGGGTCAACATCATGGTTGAAAGACCTGGTTCTGTCGGTCAAGATCTTGATTTTAGTGAGACTTTTGCCTCTACGGGAGGTGAAGGTCTTTTTTTATTGATTATTTAAGACAGGAAATCTGAACATAGAACATTAACTCTTCAAGAAGAGAGCGGAGAGGGAAGGGAATTTAAGCTCTCAAAATAATTAATTGTTCTATGTATGTGCTTACCAGGGTATTTCATGAAGATTTTATTTTTAAAGGAGATTTCATTATGCACAAAAAGGCCCCACAAAAAAAACCACTGATTTATTATTATATCGCTTCCTTTATAGTTATCATGCTGCTAAATGCACTGGTCTTCCCAATGTTTATTAAATCGCAAGTTACTGAGGTAGATTATGGGACTTTTTTAAAAGCAGTTGATAGCGGGAAGGTGACTAAGGTTGAAGTGCAGGAAAGCCAAAATCAAATTGCCTATGTAGTACCAGACAAAAATGGCAAAGAGAAGACGTATGTCACGAAAGCCATGAATGATCCGGATTTGGTTAATCGCCTTTACAGCAGTAAAAATAATATTCGCTTTTCGCAAGTAGTCCCCAAAAAAATGTCACCTATACTAACCTTTATTTTGACATGGATTCTGCCTATTATTATTTTCATTGGGATTGGGCAGTTTTTTGCTAAACAAATGCAAAATCGTATAGGCGGAAATGTCATGCAGTTTGGCAAGAGTAATGCAAAAATCTATGTACAGGCACAAACTGGTAAAACTTTTGCTGATGTTGCTGGACAGGATGAAGCCAAGGAAGCACTCACGGAGATTGTAGACTTTTTGCATGACCCCGGCAAATATACCCAAATCGGTGCGATACTTCCCAAAGGTGCGTTGCTGGTTGGACCTCCCGGAACAGGCAAAACATTGCTCGCCAGAGCGGTTGCAGGAGAAGCCAAGGTTCCGTTCTTCTCAATATCTGGTTCTGAATTTGTAGAAATGTTTGTCGGTATGGGGGCTGCCAAGGTTCGTGATCTATTTAAGCAGGCCAATGAAAAAGCCCCTTGTATCGTATTCATTGATGAGATCGATACAATCGGCAAAAAGAGAGACAACAGCAGCTTTGGGGGAAACGATGAACGTGAGCAAACACTTAATCAGCTTCTCACTGAAATGGATGGTTTCGATGGTAAGAAAGGGGTAGTTATTCTTGCAGCTACCAATCGGCCGGAGACTTTAGATAAAGCTTTGCTCCGCCCGGGCAGATTTGATCGCCGAATTCCGGTGGAGCTTCCCGATTTAAAAGGCCGTGAAGCTATCCTGAAAGTACATGCTGAGAAGGTAAAAATGGAAAAAACTATGGATTTTAATGCTATTGCCAGGGCGACCTCCGGAGCTTCAGGTGCTGATCTGGCCAATATTATCAATGAAGGAGCCCTACATGCAGTTCGCAGCGGCAGAACAATTGTCAACCAAAGTGACCTGGAGGAGAGTGTTGAAGTAGTAATTGCCGGCTACCAACGTAAGAATGCCGTTATCTCATTAAAAGAAAAGGAAATTGTCGCTTTTCATGAAATTGGTCATGCACTGGTTGCTGCAAAACAAACAAATTCTGCACCGGTTCACAAAATAACTATTATTCCCCGTACCTCCGGTGCACTCGGCTATACTATGCAAGTGGATGCTGATGAACGAAATTTGATCAGTAAGGAAGAAGTATTCAACAAAATCGTTACCTTTACAGGCGGACGCGCAGCGGAGGAATTGGTTTTCAGTTCAATTACGACAGGTGCCGCCAATGATAGTGAACAGGCAACCAAGTTAGCACGGGCCATGGTTACCCGTTATGGGATGAGCGAGAACTTTGATATGACTGCCCTGGAAACTATATCTAACCAATATCTGGGCGGGGATGCTTCCCTTGCCTGCTCAGCTGAAACAGCAACGAAGATAGACCATGAAGTTGTCTCAATCATCACCAAGGCTCATGAAAAGGCTATTATTATTTTAAAAGACAACCAGGACAAACTGTATGAACTCGCTCATTGTCTCCTTGAGAAGGAGACCATCGGCGGTGAAGAATTTGAAGAAATACTGAATCGATAAGGAACTGTTTCTCACAAATTATAATTGACTTTCCTGTGCAGGGTATAGTTTATAATGCTTGCATGGAGGTGAACCAAATGTATAAGATAAGCGAATTTTCTAAAATCACAAACCTAACCGTCAAAGCATTGCGATATTATGATGAAGAAAGAATTTTAACGCCATCGTATCGTGACGAGAACAACTCGTATAGATACTATGATGATAATGATTTCCGCAAAGCGGAATTTATTGTCCTGTTAAAATCACTAGATTTCTCTATATCTGAGATCAAAGAAATTTTAACCAACTGTGAAAACGAAACTGATTTGTCATACTATTTGGAAGAAAAGAAAAATCAGATTTTAGGAAATATTGTCAAAGAGAATGTTCTTATTCAAAAAATTGGCCTCCATATAAAATCTAAAAAATTGGAGGAAAGCAATATGGATTATCAAGTTGAAGTGAAAGTATTTGAGCCTGTAACAGTGGCGTCAATTCGTTTTAAAGGAAAGTATTGCGATGTTGGAAAGTATATCGGAACCATATATAAGGCGGTCAAAAATAATGCGGCCGGTGCTCC
>JBDKUD010000225.1:0-3947 GCA_039679805.1 Syntrophomonas sp.
CGGTATAGCATCTTTTGTGGCTCCATCTTACAACGGCGGCATAATTATCCGCATCGCCAGATTTGGTTTTTTAATATTTGCCGGCTCTTTGGGACTATTCGGAATAATGCTTTTCTTTATTTTAATAATGACTCGTATGGTTTCCCTGAGTTCATTCGGGATACCTTACCTCAGCCCGTTAGTTCCCTTAGACTATCACCAAATAACTGACATCATAGTCCGCCGCCCCTGGATTAAAAATAATAGACGCCCTGATATGAAAGGTATGGAAAATGAAATCAGACAAAAAAGTAATAACAATACTTCACAAGAATAAAACAATAAAATGCAGTGTGCTGATTATCCTTATATTTTCCCAGTTTTTTATATCCGGCTGCTGGAACTATAATGAGATAAACAATTCAGCCATACCACTTGCAGTTGGTTTTGATTATAAGGATAGCCATGCCCTTATTTCCATGCAGGTGGCTAAACCAAGCAGCCAGGGATCAGGGAGCGGAGGGTCGGGCGGTTCAAGCTCCCAGGCATTGGTTGTAACTGAAACCGGGTCAGATATTATCGACGCAGCCCGTAGAATCCAGTTATCTTTTCCCCGCGTACCCATATGGGCTCATGCTGGCACCTTAGTAATCGGAGAAGGCTTAGCGACCAAGGATTTGGGCCTGGTTACGGATATTTTGGCCCGCAATAAAAATTTCCGCAAAGCTTCCTATTTCTATGTTTTTTCAGGGGGCACCGTTGACAAATGTATGCAGGCGCAAATGCCATTAGAGCCTTATTCTGTTCCCGGCCTGGACAAAATGATTAAGAATCAGGAGTCGCTCTTAGGGATTTATTCTCCCATTACCCTGGCCAAATTCGAGGAAAGATTAGACAACCCCGGGATAGAAGCATATGCTCCTAGGGTAATAATTAGAAATAAAAACCTTACGCTGGATGGTATGGCTGTTTTTAAAGGCCGTAAAATGGTGGGAGTATTGAACGAAAAAGAAAGCCGGGGCTTTCGCTTTTTAAGACCTGATCAAATTAATGGGGGTTTTTTATCAGTCAACTATCCGCCGGGAAGCTACGCAGGGTACCCAAAATTAATTGACGTTGAATTGATCCGTTCTCAGGCTGCAATAAAACCACAGATTAAATCAGATGGTATAACTATGCAGATAAAAATAACCGCCGAAGCTAATTATTACGGTCAGAACTCTATTGATAATATCCTAACTCTAAAAGACGTTAAACAAATGGAAGCAGCATGCAACAGGCAAATAGCCAGTGATATACAATCTGCTGTCAGCCGCTGCCAGTCGCTTGAAAGCGATGTTTTCGGCTGGGGACAAAAGATTAATCGTACGCAGCCGGCTGCCTGGAATGAGTTAAAAAATGATTGGCCATCTGTATTCGCCGGAGTAAAAACTGATATAAAGGTAAACTTTAAAATCAGAAGAACCTTCCTGACGAATAAATCTTTTGAATTCAGAGAATAAGGGGTATTTGAAAAATGTTATTATTATTGACCATATTAGCTTATATATTAATACTCTGGATAGAATTGCCCCGGTTAATAAAAAACCGCTGGTATAAGGAAATGGTTGTTTTTGGCATATTATTTGCGTTAGCTGTATTTTTAAGCATGGCTCAATATTACCAGTTGCCAATATTTAATCCATTTACAGCAATAATTCCGCTGTTCGAAAAATAACATAAGAACTCTTCTTAAGTTAGTATTTTCATCCGATAGCTAAGCGGCGCTAAGCTCCTGGATAACGATTTCTAACGCCAGACGGAGTATAAAACTCCCTCTGACGTAAGAAATCTGTTTATTCGTTAGTGCCTGACCCCTAAATGCTGTTTAACACCCTTTCTAAATCATTAATTGAGGTAGATTCTCCAAGCTGTATAGAAAAAGTGCTGTCATTTATTTTCTTTATTTTCAAATGCCCGGAGCGATTCATAAAATCCTGCGGTAAATCAGTTGCTACCTGAATTTCCATTTGCCGGCCTTTTCGGCGCAGTCCTTTTATTTCTTTTTCCCGTGCCTTAATTCTTAATAAAGCTATTTGTAAGAAGTTTTCCACTGGGCGAGGCAGAGGGCCAAATCGATCTAAGAGTTCATTTTCTATATCTTCAATTTCATCTTTTTCCCGGGCCAATAGTAAGCGGCGGTAAATTCTCATCTTGGTCCCTGCATCTGGTATATAAGTATCCGGGATATAATAGTCTACATCTATATCCATTTGCGGATTGACATCTTCTTTAACAGATAATCCTTTTAGCCCGATGGTCTGTTGTTCCAACAAACGGCAGTACAGGTCAAAGCCGACCGCCTGTATATAACCGTGTTGTTCCGGGCCTAGAATATTACCGGCGCCTCTTATCTCCAGGTCTCGTAAGGCTATTTTCATACCTGCCCCCATTTCATTGAATTCCCGGATGGCGTTCAACCGTTTCCCGGCAGCCTCGGTTATTATCCGCTCAGGCCGGTAAGTGAGATAAGCATAGGCAATCCGGTTAGATCTCCCTACCCGTCCCCGCAGCTGGTATAACTGAGCCAGGCCCATTTTATCCGCCTCGTCGACAATCATGGTATTAACATTAGGCATATCCAGTCCTGATTCAATAATGGTAGTGCAGAGAAACATCTGGTATTTGCCCTTTACAAAGTCTACAATCACCCGGGCCAGTTCGTCTTCTTTCATCCTGCCATGGCCAATGCCAATGCTTACTCCCGGCAACAGTTGGGCTAACTTCTCCTGGACCTTGTAGATATCCTGGATACGATTGTGGACAAAAAAAACTTGCCCATTTCTTTCTATCTCCGACATTACCGCTTCATAAATAATCTCTTCGTTGTATTCGAGGACGTAAGTTGTTACCGGGTACCTCTCGGGAGGAGGAGTTTCAATAACCGTCAAATCTCGCAGGCCGGTGAGAGACATATGCAGGCTACGGGGAATAGGAGTAGCTGATAAACTTAACACATCAACATTATTTTTGAAGGCTTTAATCTTTTCTTTCTGAGCCACCCCGAAGCGGTGTTCCTCATCTATTATGAGCAGTCCCAGGTCTTTAAATTGCAAATCTTTGGATAACAGGCGGTGAGTGCCAATTAATATATCTATAGCTCCTTTTTGCAGATCTTTTAAAATTTCTTTCTGGCGGCTGGTTGATTTAAACCGGCTGATTACTTCCACTGTAGTGGGGTAATCTTGAAACCGGGCGGAAAAGGTCTCATAATGCTGTTCTGCCAGCACTGTGGTAGGCACCAGGATAGCGACCTGCTTGCTATCCATGACAGCCTTAAAAGCTGCCCGCATAGCCACCTCAGTCTTACCGTAGCCTACATCCCCGCATACCAGGCGATCCATAGGGCGGCTTTTTTCCATATCTCTTTTCACGTCCAGGATAGCCTTTAGCTGATCAGGAGTTTCCTGGTAGGGAAAACTATCCTCGAACTCTTGCTGCCAGGGAGTATCTTTAGAAAAAGTATAGCCGCTAATGCTTTCCCTTATGGCATAGAGGTTTAAGAGTTCTTCCGCCATTTCCTGAATAGACTCGGCTACCTTCTTTTTCGTTCTATCCCATTCTGTCCCTCCCAGTTTACTTAAGCGGGGTTGTTTCTCTTCGGAAGTGGTATATCTGTGCAACAAATCCAGCTTATCCACCGGCAGGTATAGTTTGTCTGTTCCCGCATACTGCAGGAGGATATATTCTCTGGTCACCCCTTCGGTTTCCACCTGGGTAACACCATGATATATTCCTATCCCGTAATTCTCATGGACTACATAATCACCCAGCTTCAGATCCTCAACCAATAAACGCTGTTCAACCCGGGCAGGCTTTTTTGACTTTGGCCCCGTTCTTTTGCCCCAGATATCTTGTTCAGATATTAAAGCCATTTCCAAGGTTTGGCTGACAAAACCATTCTCTATCGTTTTATCCACCATCTCTAC
>JBDKUD010000441.1:0-2197 GCA_039679805.1 Syntrophomonas sp.
TGCTGGAGGGACGTATGAATGGGAAAAAACGGGCCAGCCTGGAAAAGAAAATGGCGAAATACGGGGAACATTCTACCCTACAGGAAATAAAGTCAGAAGAGGCCGAACGAGAATTGATTGATATCAATAAGGCCCAGTATATGCAGCAGTTCGTTGGGGAGGAATTCATAGCTAAGATTTCCTCAGTACAGAGCTTTGGATTTTTTGTGGAACTGGATAATACCATTGAAGGACTG
The DNA here is from genome assembly GCA_039679805.1 of Syntrophomonas sp. GTDB lineage: Bacteria > Bacillota > Syntrophomonadia > Syntrophomonadales > Syntrophomonadaceae > JBDKUD01. The sequence continues at coordinate 237 of JBDKUD010000441.1, forward strand.
GTGCATATATCCACCATTGCTGATGACTATTACGAATTCAATGACCGTTCTTACTCCTTAATAGGTACCCACACCGGCCGCAAATTCAACATCGGTGATGAGGTCAGGGTGCTGTTGGTTCGAGTTGACGTGGATGATTCCAAAATAGACTTCGAGTTGGTAGATTAATTCAACGCGGTAACCTTAATTGTGAATGAAATTCACATCAGTAGTACCCGGACCCTTCGGGGAGGATTTACGCGGTTTTAGAGTAATAAGTGAACTTTTTAGGAACCAGGTTCCAGAAAGTTCACTTATTATGACTTGCACAGCTAAAATTAGTTGATAGGAATTTGGCTTTCTTGACTATATGTTATGCACTGATGTATAATAACTAAGCAAGCGATGCAAAAAAGCCCTGGCGTTGGAGTAATAAATTTGCCCCATGCGAGGGTTTAATTTTTCGAGGTAGAAAAATGAGCACAAAACCTAAAAGCGTTAAATATGTGGTTGACAATCGCAAGGCCTGGCACAATTATCATATTAAAGAAACCTTCGAAGCTGGTATGGTATTGGTCGGCACTGAGGTTAAATCCTTGCGTGCAGGAAAGGGTAACTTGCAGGATGCCTATGCAGTAGTCAAAGATGGGGAAGTATGGGTAAACAATTTCCATATCAGCCCTTATGACAAAGGCAACCAGTTTAACCATGATCCCAAACGTCTGAAAAAATTGCTCATGAATCGCCGGGAAATAAACCGCCTGGTAGGCTTGCAAAAAGAAAAAGGATATACTCTGATACCGTTGAAGATTTATTTCAAGCACGGCCTGGCCAAAATGGAACTGGGAGTAGCTATAGGTAAAAAGCTTTACGATAAGCGCGAAGATCTTGCCGAACGCGATGCCCAAAGAGATATAGAAAGAGCCGTGAAAGAGAAGAGTCGATACTAGGTTAACAATCCCACCGGATTACATAGTAGTTAGTGTTATCACCGACTACTTTTATTAGGGGGCGTAAAGGTTTCGACGGGGGATGAGATGGGTTGAGTAGCGAGCCGAGTTGTCGCCAGCTCGTTAAAAAGGTGAAAAACTAAAATAACTGCAGAAGATAATTTTGCACTAGCAGCCTAAGGCTGCTCGTCCGGCCAGATATCCTCGCGGTCTGGTGCAGGGCGTTACTTAGTGAGGGTACCCTTTAGCCTTCCTCCTCGAGGGGCTTATAGGGGAAACTAATCGGGGATAGCCAATAGGAAGCCTGTCCGTGGGCGTCCCGGAGGCGAAGCTCAAATCACGGACTGCGCTCGGAGAGACTGAACTGGTCTTTCTTTCGGACGGGGGTTCGACTCCCCCCGCCTCCACCATGTAAATCCTCGACCACTTATTTATTTAATAAGGGTCGTATGTAATATAATAAATAACAAAATAGTAGTCCCGAAATTTTGGCCTAAATGTAGGTTGAATTTTGGGACTTTTTTTATTCTTAATTTTAATAAGTGCTTATAAAAGGACTGGCAAAGATAGCTATTTGGAATGAATTTAGCTATATTACCCAAAATTAAGAGGAATAGGCACATATTTTATCGAAGTTACTATTCAAATATCATAGTTAAACGATAGGGGATTATTATGGATGTTATTAAGATCATCATCAATAGTAACTACGACCTTCAAATAGTTATAAATAAATGGCTAATTTTATTAACAGTTTTTATATTTATATTATGGGTAGTAAAACGAAATAACAAAAGTAGTTGGACACTGCGTTCGCTTGAGATAAATCAAATAGAACTTGGAATAGGAAACCAAAAGGTTGTTATAAAACCCAATATCGAAGTTAAGCAAATAGCCTATAAATTATGGGTAGAGTTAAGTACTAGAAAAATTGGATTGCCGATCGATTTTGAGCATGATGTGATTGATGAGATATATGATTCCTGGTATGAATTCTTCAAATTAACCAGGGAGTTAATTAAGAGTATACCT
>JBDKUD010000427.1:0-3757 GCA_039679805.1 Syntrophomonas sp.
TTATGCCAATCAACGCTTCGCGTTCTTCCTCACTAAGGGTTACTTTGTACGTATCCATACCTGTTTTTTGAATAAAGGTACAAAATATATCCTAAATGCGTCAAATTATTTGTGACATGACACTAGTATAGACATTACGATGCAGGAAGACGCTATTGGCATTGAAGAGGTCGTCGCCATTGGATATGGAACTAAATCAAAGGCAACTTTAACCGGTGCAGCTTCTCTTGTTGATCAAGATCAGCTTGACAGCAGACCTACAGCAAGGGCTACCGACTTACTTCAGGGTATGGTTGCTGGTGTTCAAATTACCAGATCTAATTCAGGAAGAATAAAAGGAACCAATAGCGCTATTTCGATTAGGGGATTAACGTCCAGAAGTGATCCTGGTGTACTGATCATTATTGACGGGATTGCTCAGAAAGACAATAGCACTTACACTTTGGACAATATAAACCCCAATGATATTGAAAGTGTTAGTATTTTGAAGGATGCCCAGGCTGCAATTTATGGATCAAGAGCGGCTGGAGGAGTAATTCTTGTTACCACAAAAAAAGGTCAATCAGGTAAGCCAACTATTGAGTTTTCGACCAACTATACCCTTCAGGTTCCTGGATTGAGAAGGGAAGGAACAAATATCCTGGAACTAGTTGAAATGCATAATGAAGCATACATGAACGATGGTAATTTAACAAATGGCTATACTCATATTGCAAAATATATTGCTGATAATAATCTTACTATGGATATTATCAAAAAGAACGATGGAGAATATGCAACGCTGTGGCCATTCGATAACAGTTCCAATTTTGTGTTCGGAGATTATGATTGGTCTAAAATTATGTATGGTACAAAGCCGCAAAAAACCTATGATATTTCTGTCTCAGGAAAATCAGAAAAATATAGTTATTATAATTCAATCAGATATGTAGATCAACAGGGTATGTTGAACTATGGCCAAAATTCTAACAAAAGGCTTTTCGTAAAATTGAAAAATGACTACCAAATTAATTCTTATCTAAAAGTTAAATCAAATTTTGATTTCGAAAATCAAAAAGTTACTGAACCATACGCGTATGAATCGGTCGAATTATGGCAGGGGTTAATTTGGCCAGTATATATGCCATTCAACCAAGCCGGACATTTGTATAATTTTGGTTCGCATCAAAATCCTATCGGCTATGCAAGAGATGCCGGAAATACAACAGATTTAAATTATAGATTTAGGGGGCTTGTAGGTTTTGAACTAAGTCCATTAAAGAACTTGAATGTAACAGGAGAAATTTCTGAGAGTTTTGATATCAGGGAAACTGAGTGGGCCTATCTCGGTTTTGATATGTATAATGAAAATGATGTCTATTCATACAATTCTACAAGTAATCGTAATTCCGCCGGAAAATCTTATGGGCGGTCGAGGTATACCGTAGCCAACTTGTATGCCAATTACGATTTAACATTGGCAGACGACCATAAATTTACCATAATGGCTGGTTATTCACATGAAGAAGAAGATTGGAGAAGTTTCAGCGCACAACGAAACCTTGGATTAATTGATGAAAATCTACCAACCATGGGGGCCGGGAGCTCGGAAGAACAGTATAATTCGGAAAGCATGCAGGATAATGCATTAGAATCCTTTTTTTCAAGATTGAATTATGACTATAAGCATAAATATCTTGTTGAAGCAACATTCCGTTATGATGGATCTTCGAAATTCGCTGATGGTCATAAATGGTCTCCTTTCTATGGAATATCTGGGGGATGGGTACCTAGTGAAGAAAAATTTATGAAGAATCTTTCCGGGAAAATAGATTATTTAAAAATACGTGCTTCGTGGGGACAAATGGGGAACCAGTCAAGTATTGGTGTATACGATCACATTTCACAAGTTTATACCAGTTCGAATTACTATCCAATGGGAAGTTCGTTATCACCAGTACAGCAGCAATATGCCTATTTAGGTGGTATGGCCAGTGTTGAAAGAGGCTGGGAAAAAATTGAGACAGGAAATATTGGCCTCGACATAAGTAGCATTAAGAACAGGCTGTCGGCAAGTTTCGATCTTTATGTCAAGAATAATAGAAACATGTTCTTCAATAAAGAATTTCCACAGGTATTGGGTACAACGCCTCCTGCCGTTAATGGCGCACATGTTAGAACAAAAGGTTGGGAGCTTACAATGGAATGGAAAGATAGAATTGGCAATATTAAGTATAATGTAGGCTTTAACCTGAGCAATAGTACGAATAAGGTAGTTAAACTGGCAGAAACTGCAATTCCTGGGTTGGGTACTAACGGATTCATTGAAGGTTATCCTGTAAATTCATATTTCGGCTTCAAGTATGATGGTCTCATTCAAAACGAAACTGAGCTTGCTGATTATGTCTCAAAGCTCACTTCCGGCATTCCAAATACATTATCAGTGGGAGATGCTCGTTATCTGGATATGGACAACGATGAAAAACTCGAGTCTATGGCTTATGCTGTTGATGCTAATGGCAATCCCACCGAAATGTCTGGTGACCTTGTTCGTCTTGGTGACGCAGGACAGCATTACCTATTTGGGATAACTTTGGGAGCAAATTGGAAGAATTTTGATTTCTGCGCTTTCTTTCAGGGCGTATTAAAATGGAATGTGTTCGACTCTAATCGACCAATCATGTATGATTCCTGGCCTCCCCAGAAATATTTTTACGGGCAATACTGGAATGAATTACATAAAGACGCTTTGTACCCCAGGTTATCACAGAATAGTGCAGTTAAAGACCACGACTATACAGTTTCAGATGCTTCGTATATGTACTATAATAATAGCTATATCCGCCTAAAAAACTTACAGATTGGCTATACATTACCGTCAATGTTGACCAGTAGAATTAAGTTGGAAAGAGTAAGGGTTTATTTTAGCGGTACAGATATCTGGGAAGCCTATTCCATACCCGGAATATTTGACCCGGAAAAACCTTTCACTACAAGAATCACTCCGATGCCAAGAGGATTTTCATTTGGAATTAACGTAACACTATAGCAGTAAGAATAATGAAAACAAAAATAATTATATTAAATGTATTGCTTTTTGTAGGTTTTGTTTTTAGCTCCTGCGAAAAAGGCCTTGATTTATATCCTCAGGATAGACTATCAGAAAGTACTTTTTTATTGAATGCGGAACAGTACAAGCTGTTCGCCAGCCAATTCTATTTTAATTTGCCAACAGTTAGTTCTGGTATAAGTCGAGACAATCTTTCGGACATTCTTGCAAATATGAATCTGAATACCGTTAGTAATGGAAGTTATTTTCCTACTCCCAGCAGTAGTCTGTGGAGTAGCTCATATAGTATAATTCGTAATACGACATATATTGTAGAAAAAAGTTTGGTTGCTAATGATGATTTGAAAAGCAGTATTCAGCAATATGTTGGAGAAGCCAAGTTTTTTAGGGCAATGGCTTATTTTGATCTTTTTAAAGATTTTGGCGAAGTTCCTATTATTGATAAAGTCCTCGATGTTAATGACGACGACTTGATTTATGGACCAAGAAATACGCGTGAAGAAGTTGTTAGCTATATTTTGACTGATCTTAACGATGCAATAAGTTTGCTCCTATCAGAATCGAATATTTCTGGTAACGACAAAGGTCGTATCAGTAAAGAGGCAGCGCTTTCATTTAAAGCCAGAGTAGCTTTATTTGAAGGTACTTGGAGAAAATATCGTGGCGAAAATGGAAATGATTTGCTGGATATGGCCATTGAGGCATCAT
>JBDKUD010000291.1:0-2288 GCA_039679805.1 Syntrophomonas sp.
ATGGCAGACCAACTGCCTCGGTAAGTTTTTTTATATAAATTTGGTCCACCATAACCATATGTTGTACCGGTTACAGTATCAACTTCGGTAATTTTTCTCCCACCCGTATCGGTTATTGTAGGAGCTAAAAATGATATAGCAGGTTTGAATTGTTCACTTACAAAAGGTACCTTATTTTGTTTGGTATTACGAGTTGTTACAAAGTCTACCGTGCAAGCATTAGGATTATAACAAGTATAATCGCTTATATATTTAAGATGGGTTGCATTATCTAGTGAAATAAGATAGAGTCCCCGCATTACTATTTTTGTGCATTTCAACCCTGTGGCTATAAATGTTGCCGGTAACTCTTTATATGTCATACCACCATCGTATGATACTTCAAAATGTCCTACTCCCCAACCTAGATTAATATTTGCAATTCCAGACGTATAATTAGATACATCTACAGCAGTACTATTAATAGTAAGAGCTGTAATTGCAGCAGTATTTAATGCCGGAGTTACTGCCAAAGCCGGGGATATAACCGTTAAGCTAATAAAAGCGATTAACAATAACGTAAATTTACTGGGCATACTTTTCATTACAGCGCCACCATTTTATGTATATTGTAATATCATTATACTATGCAACTTCTTAAATTTATACTAATTCTATAAAGCGTTAATGGCGAATCTAAGATAATGATATTATTTGGTTATTATTTAGGATATTACATTCTAAACAATAAAAAATACCTCCTAATTTAAGGAGGTATAAGCCTGTTTACTTATATAACTGAATTGGCGGAGGCGTGTGCGAATCGAACACACCCACGACAGGATCACTGCCGCGCAGACTGGATTTGAAGTCCAGGCGGCCCACCAGGACCGATCCGCCTCCAAAAATATTTAAATAAATCTGCCGACTAAGTATATAACCCGGAAGCAAACATGTCAACTCATTCTAAATATCATCTTCTCCGCGAATCAATACCGAGTCAATTTCAAATCCTTTTGATTTGATCTCTTCAACAATATCATCACACTCTATTTCTTCCATGCGAAGTATTATTTTATAACGTCCTTTTTTCTTATCAAAATAAACCACCGTGTTTAGAATATTAATTCCTCGGTTGGCAATAATCTGAGTTACTGTCGCCAGGCTGCCGGGGCGGTCAACTGCATAAACATCGATTCGGCTGTGGGGAATATTTACACCCAGAATTTCTATTAATGCATCAAACAAATCGGTTTCAGTAACTATGCCCACCAGTTTATCATTTTCCATTACGGGTAAACCACTTATTAGATTCTGTCTCATTAACTTAGCGGCCGTTTCAATAAAATTATCGGGCCCGATGGCAACCAAGTTTTGTTTCTTCGGTAGGACGTCCTTAACTTTGGTTTTTGCAAGAATATAATTAAGTTCATGAATACTCAGGGTGGTAGCTGCAGAGGGTGATGCCTGGTTTAAGTCTCTCATGGTTATCATTCCCACTAAATTGTCATTGTCCATTACTGGAAGCCTGCGAACACTATTATCCTTCATCAGCCGAAATGCTTCAGTTACACTAGTATCCAGGTTTACAGTTTTAACATCTGTTGTCATGCGGTCTCTTACCTTCATAACGAAACCCCCTTCACAGTTTATACTAAACGGTCTATATTTTACCTATTTATATTATACTACTTTTCATTGTGGTTCTTAACTATCGACTCACCATAAAGTTGGTTAAGCCGTAGTATATTGTATTCTTAAAATCACTCCACTATTATCCGTGATTATTTTAATCGTTGAGCGCAGCGAGCCCGTGTTGAATTTACCCGCCCAGGTAGGCCTTCTTAACATCCTCGCTCTTCATTAATTGTTCTGCGGTCCCCTGCAGTACGATTTCTCCAGTTTCTATAACATAGGCCTTACTAGCTATAGAAAGCGCCATATTAGCATTTTGTTCCACCAGTAAGATGGTAGTACCCTTGGAATTAATATCTTTAATTATCTCGAATATTTCCTTGACTAGCAGTGGTGCAAGTCCCATGGAGGGTTCGTCCATCAGCATCAGCTGCGGCCTGGCCATCAATGCCCGGCCAATGGCCAGCATTTGCTGTTCTCCTCCACTTAAGGTTCCGGCCATCTGTTTTCTTCTTTCCTTTAGGCGGGGGAAACGGGTAAATATGTTCTCCATATCATCCTCTATCCCCTTTTTATCCCTGCGCAGGTAACCTCCCATTTCCAGGTTTTCTAAAACCGACATGGATGGAAAAACTCTGCGGCCTTCAGGAACCTGGGATATACCCATACCCACT
>JBDKUD010000259.1:0-38607 GCA_039679805.1 Syntrophomonas sp.
GTATGCAGTTTTGAGGTGTATAAACTAATTCGTCCGCGCATTAACGAGCTAATACATGACTTACCTGTCAATGGAGATATGCTGGAGATGGCTGTTAATGAGGCGGTTAATAACGCTTTTGGGCACAATTACTTTGAAGGAAAAGAAGTGACCATTAAGATCAATGTCATTGGCTATAAAAAGGTGGTTATTCGTATTAAGGATACAGGTCCTGGTTTCCCAGGCAATAAGGAATTAGCAAGGTTGGCATCTATTGGTGAATCCTACTTTCAAAACATATTAATGCAAGAATCCGGGCGGGGGATAATGTGTATGATTATAGCAACTGATTATATTACTTATAACAAAAAGGGCAATGAAGTAATGCTTTTTAAAAAGTTTGAGTGATATAAATAAATAGAATACTGATATATTTTCAAGGTAAAATATATTAAAATAGTCTTATTATGGCGCGAAAAAGTAATATATGACATATCCTGACACATTAAGGAGATAGATTATGGTTAGATATACGGATCTTCAGTCAATGGTTGGAGATGAAATTATTTCAGGCTTAGAAAGCAGGCCCAATTGCGTTAAATTAATGCAACAAGAATTTGTTGAATACATTACCGGCGAAAAATTAACTCATGCATATCCCGTTCTGGAAATATTTGCGAACCCTAGAGGGGGGATGCAGGGCGGTTTCATTTCGGCAGCGTTTGATAATACAATTGGATCACTGGTTTGCATGGTTGTGAAACATATGGGATTTACAACCATTGATCTTAATGTTAGTTATCATAAACCCATTTATGTGAATGATAAGTTAACAACTACGGCATATATTAAATCACAAGGTAAAACTATTATTCATTTAACCGGGGAAGCCTACGATAAGCAAAAGAATCTTATAGCAACAGCTACTTCAAAATATTTCATATTCAAAAAAGGGTAAAATCTAGTGGATGTTAATAAAAAAAGATCGCAGCTTATTGACGAATTAGATGAATTACGCAGGGAACTTGTGGAAGTAGCATTACAGACCTGGGAAGAGCCAAATTATTTTGGAGAAAAAGAAATCGCGCTACTTAAAAAAGCCGAGTTGCATATTGAGCTTGAATATGAACGCAATAAAGTCTTGTTGGAACTGGCTGAGATGCATGACTTTCCCATGCAGGATGTTTTAAATTATGCATTGGAAAAAATCGTAATTTTGACTGGAAGCAAGGTTGGATATATATTTTTTTATAATGAAGAAACACGTGTATTAACCAACTTCTCCTGGTCAAAAAATATCATGGATGAATGTAAAATTGTTAAGAAAAAAGAAGTCATACCACTGGAGATAACCGGTTTGTGGGGCGAGGCTATTCGCCAGCGCAAACCTGTCATAACTAACGATTACCAGAAACCTAATCCATACAAAAAGGGCTTACCCCAAGGGCATATCGAAATTATCCGCCATCTTAATATTCCAGTTTTCGAGGGTAATAATATAGTGGCTCTTATTGGTGTCGCGAACAAAGATACATTTTACGATGAGAGTGATATCCAGCACCTGATGTTGTTGATGGACAGTGTCTGGAGGAATAAGCTGCGCCGTGATCATATCGAGGTTTTAAAAGGACTTAATGAGCAACTTGAGCAGCGGGTACAGAAACGAACGGCTGAACTTAATAATAAAAACATCTTACTGGAAAATGAGGTTAACCAGCACCGGCGAACCGAGGCAGCATTACAGGTAAGTGAGGAACGGTTCCGTTCGCTGGTAGAGACAACTGTTGACTGGATATGGGAGTTCGACTGTAATGAATGCTTTATTTACTCCAGTCCCCGGGTGAAAGATTTTATAGGATACCAAGCGGAGGAGATAATCGGCAAATGGATATATGATATTTGTATCCCCAGCGAGATTGAACGGCTTACTCGATTGGTAGGAGAGAAGGTGTCGCACGCTGAAACTTTTGGCAGCATAGAAGCTGTTATAATGCATAAGGACGGGTACCAGGTGGTTGAGGAGGTAAGTGGTGCGCCCTTCTTTGATTCACATGGAAACATGTTGGGATATCGCGCTATAAGTAGGAATATTACAGCGCGCAAGCAGGCCGAAGAAGAACTTAACGCTTTGAGCCGTGATTTTGTCAACCTTATGGAGAACACCCCGGACTTTATCTATATTAAAGATGCTGAATATCGTTTTAAGGCAGTCAGCAGGTCCTTTGCCCAAATGGCAGGTCTTGATGACCCGCGCGCCATGCAAGGTAAGACTGATAATGATATATTTCCCCGGGAACATGCGCTTATATATACTGATTCTGATAAGTTGGTAATACAGGAAGGTAAAGAAATGATCGATCTGGAGGAACCGTATTATGGCAGGGATGGCAGCTTGAGATGGGTCATTGCCAATAAGAAGCCGGTTTATGGAAAATCGGGAGAAATCATTGGCTTGTTTGGAATTGATCGGGATATAACGGAAAGAAAGCAAATGATGCAAGAACTGGAGGAAGCCAAAGATTTGGCGGTAACTGCTAATAAGGCTAAGAGCGTTTTTTTGGCTAACATGTCTCATGAAATACGAACTCCCATGAATGCCATTCTGGGTTTTTCCCAGTTAATGCTTCGTAGTCATGCTCTAACCCCGGAACAGAGGCAGCAACTTGAGACTATTAGCCGAAGCGGTGAACATTTGCTGGTTCTAATAAACGATATCCTGGAAATGTCTAAAATTGAGGCTGGACGTATTACCATAAATACAATTCCTTTTGACCTTCATACCTTGCTAAAGGATATTGAAACTATGTTCCGGGTGAAAACTGACCAAAAGCTCCTGCGATTTTCGGTAGAGATTGCCGAGGATGTACCCCGTTATATAGTTACCGATGAGAACAGGCTGAGACAAATACTCATTAACCTCCTGGGTAATGCTGTGAAGTTTACCAAAGAAGGAGGTATAGTATTTAGAGTTTGTGTAAAGAGAGATAATAGCCACAATATGCGTTTGGTAGGCGAGGTTCAAGATTCCGGTTCCGGAATCCCCGCCCAAGACCTGGAAAGAATATTTGGAGTGTTTGAGCAAACAGCGGCTAGTATTGGCGCCGAGGGCGGTACGGGGATGGGATTGGCGATTAGCAGGAACTTTGCCAGGATGTTGGGCGGAGACATTACTGTTGTCAGCGAAGTAGGTAAAGGAAGCTGTTTTCGCATTGAGATTGATATTACTCCTGGTGAGAGCTGTGAGGTAAAAGAGGAGCGGTCCCATCAGCGAGTGATAGGAATCCTGCCCGGGCAGGGCCCGCTTCGGGTGCTGGTTGTTGATGATATTGAGGATAATCGGGCTTTTTTATCGAGATTACTGGAAGAGGTTGGCTTTGAGACTTGTGAAGCAGCAGATGGTAAACAGGCAATTAAGATGTTTGAAGAATGGCCGCCGCACCTGATTATGATGGATATGCGCATGCCCATAATGGACGGATATGAGGCTATCAGGTACATTAAGGCTCAGGAAAAAGGACGTCAGATTCCTATCATCGCAGTCACTGCCAGTGCTTTCGACGAAGATAAGCGCCAGGTGTTGGCATGTGGTGCAGATGACTATATACGCAAGCCGTTCAATGAGACCGATGTTTTCAAAACGATTAAGAATTGTATTGGAATCCGGTATGCCTATGGAGCAGAGAACGTTTCTGTTGTATCTAACGACAAAATGGATACTGCGCCCCTCACGTCTGGAATGTTGGGAGATCTGCCTGATAATCTGGTGAATTTAATTAAGGAAGCTGCGGCTTCTGCTGACTTCTATACCTTGTTGGAATTGCTTGACCAGTTACAGGATAAATCACCTGAGGTTACTGAGAGATTACGGGACCTGACCAATGACTTTCAATATGAGCAAATACTTAAATTGTTTGAGAATAGGGTGAGTTAGATAATGAAAGGAATCCAAAACCTTACGGATAGAGCTAATATTCTCATTGTAGATGATACACCGGCTAATCTGCGCTTGTTGGCTGGTATACTAAAAGAACGGGGCTACAGAATTCTGCCGGTTACCAGTGGTCAAGCAGCGCTGGAAATAGCCCGGAAATCACCACCTGATCTAATTCTTTTAGATATTAATATGCCGGGGATGAATGGCTATGAGGTGTGCGATGAGCTTAAGTCAGATAAAAAACTGCAGGAAATACCGGTTATTTTCATTAGTGCCATGAACGAGACTATTGACAAGGTAAAGGCATTTTCCATCGGGGGTGTGGATTATATCACCAAACCTTTCCATATTAAAGAAGTTGTTGCCCGGGTGGAGACCCATCTTCATTTGCGGCATCTTACCATTGAGTTGGAGAAACACAACTTGCAGTTGGAGGAGATGGTGCAAGCCCAGGTTAAGGAGATATCCGAATCCCAGATGGCCACTATCATTGCTATGGCCAAGTTGTCAGAGTATCGCGATGATGCTACCGGCAAACACCTGGATCGTATTCAGGTATTCTGTAAACTATTAGTTACCAGGCTAAGCGAAAAGCCCAAGTTTAGGGATATAATAAACCAGGATTATATTAAAGACATATACCGGGCCAGTTCCCTGCATGACATTGGTAAAGTTGGCATCAAGGATAACATTTTGCTTAAACCCGGCAAGTTGACCGCGGATGAATTCGAGATTATGAAACAGCATACCATTATTGGTGCCAGAGCATTAAGTGCAGTCAGCGCAAGTTATCCGAAGAATGTCTTTGTGAACATGGGGATTGATATTGCTCTTTACCACCATGAAAAATGGAACGGCAGCGGCTACCCCCAGGGCCTGTCGGGAGAAGGAATCCCTCTTTGTGCTCGTATAATGGCGGTGAGTGATGTTTATGATGCGTTACGATCTAAAAGGGCATATAAGGAGCCTTTCAGCCATGAAGATAGTTGCGATATTATTTGCCAAGGCAGTGGTAGTCATTTTGATCCTGCCGTGGTGGAAGCTTTTAGTGAATTAAAGACAGAGTTTGGCGAGATTCATGATAAGATGTCAAGTTACGCAGCTTGTTAATATTATGCAAAATACAGGCCCAATTATTCGGTCCCCCAAATAGTGATACTGCAACATACTTTTCCAGGAAACTTCATTGCCACTCGGAAAAAAGCGACCAGCTCTTTTAGAGATCATAAAGAGTTGGTCGCTTAAAGTACTCTTGTATTATAACTTTTCTACCTCTCCGAAGTCCACGCCATGAGTATCAACGGTTACCTGTTTAATACGCTGGTCTTCAAGCGGTTTATCGCTATAATTCCGCTCAGAAGAAACAATGCGGTCTATTTCCTCGAATCCGGATAATACCTGACCAAATGCTGCGTATTGTCCATCCAGATGAGGAGCTGGGTCAGTCATAATGAAAAACTGTGAGCCTGCAGAATTGGGAGAGGCTGACCGCGCCATACTAATTACTCCGCGATTGTGTTTAAGTGAGTTGGGGAAGCCATTCTTCGAAAATTCGCCTTTGATTTGGTAACCAGGTCCACCCATACCGCTACCCTGGGGGCATCCTCCCTGAATCATGAAACCGGGAATGACGCGGTGAAAAATTAAACCATTGTAAAAACCTTGTTGAATAAGAGAGATAAAATTGCGCACTGTGTTGGGGGCAATTTCGGGGTACAATTCGACCTTTATTTCTTCTCCGTTTTCCATTTCAATAGTTACCAGTGGGTTATCAGGCATATCTTTTCTCCTTTCATGTTTAAACAATATCATATAAGCTATTATACAGGATTCGGGCCATTTTATGCTTATACATCAAATTAAATACAAAGTATGTGGATATTGACACTAATATCTTTATTAAATAAAGTTAACTGGATGACAACGGCTAAACTGTTCTAGTCAACATTTGTTATAAGTTCAATATTTATCTTCTATAGCTATTGCATATAATAGTTTTATTGGATTCAAACGAGGAGGATTAACATGAATAGACGCAACTATAAACAACCAGGACATCGAGCAGTACGCGCGAGAGAGACTAAACTTCTAGTATCAGAACCTGTGGAGTTAATGAAGTTTTTAATTGAAAAATTGCCTGGTAAAGGACGTAACAATATTAAATCATTGTTGGCCCATCGGCAGGTTCTAGTCAATGATGAGGTGGTTACCCAGTATAATCATCCGCTGCGGGAGAACCAGGAAGTTATAATCAACTGGTCCCTGGTAAGGGATAAGGAACAAGGCCGTAGTTTAAAGATTCTGTATGAAGACACCGAAATCATAGTCATGGATAAGCCGGCTGGACTATTATCCATAGCTTCAGATAAAGAAAAGGAATATACTGCTTATCACCAGTTAACAGATTATGTTCGTGAAGATGATCCTGAAAACAGGATTTTTATTGTTCATCGTCTGGATAGGGATACCTCGGGAGTTATGCTCTTTGCCAAAAATGAAGAAGTAAAACATTTGCTGCAGGATGCCTGGAAAGAGATAATGGTAGACCGTGCCTATGTTGCCGTAGTGGAGGGCCGGGTGGAGAATAAGGAAGAAACAATTAAATCCTGGCTGAAAGAAACCAAAACCAAACTGATGTATTCCAGTTCCATACCCGGTGATGGCCTGGAAGCAATCACCCATTTTAAGCTGTTGCAAGCAATATCAAAATATTCTTTATTGGAACTTCGGCTTGAAACCGGGCGAAAGAATCAAATTCGTGTTCATATGAAAGATATTGGGCACAGTATTATTGGGGATAAAAAGTACGGTGCAACTACCAACCCCATCGGCCGCCTGGGCCTACATGCTCATATCTTGGCTTTTAAGCACCCGACTTCCGGTGAGTTAATGCGCTTTGAAACTGAAGTACCCAGAAAATTCTCTCGCCTATTTCGATAGCTAAATAAGTGAACTTTTTGGAACCTGGTTCCGAAGTTCACTTATTCTATTCTGTTCCTGGTTAACCATTTCTCAATAACTTCGCTACGAAACATCGCCATCCCCCGGAGTTGTTTTCACTTGTTTGTTTGTTTCCTTCTTCCCCCGGAAGTTCCATACATAATCAATTCATCCATGGAAAACAATATAATCAATCTGTAAATCAAGGAGGCAAAATAGTGAATGACAGCTTTTATGAAATAATGCGTAAAAAGGGCTATTCACGGCGGGAGTTTCTGAAAATGTGTACTATTTTAACTGCCATGGCTGGTCTGGAAGCATCTTTCATTCCCCGCGTTGCCTATGCTTTGGAGAATAAGCCGCGTTTGCCGGTTATTTATCTGCAGCTTCAGGAATGCACTTGCTGCGGAGAATCATTCATACGCACCGCCCATCCTTTATTATCTGACCTGCTTTTAAATATGATTTCCCTGGATTATATGGAGACTCTGCAGGCAGCGGCAGGATTTCAGGCGGAGGAAGCCAAGCAGAAAACTATGCGTGACTACAAAGGAAATTATCTGGTAGTGGTGGAAGGAAGCATTCCGCTAAAAGACGACGGTATATACTGCACTATCGGAGGCATGTCAGCCCGTGACCGTTTGCTTGAGGCAGCCAAAGATTCAGTGGCGGTAATAGCTTATGGTTCCTGTGCTACTAATACCTGTGTTCAGGGGGCTTATCCCAATCCTACCGGAGCTGCAGCGGTAAAAGATGTAGTGACTGATAAACCGGTTATTGATGTCCCCGGCTGTCCGCCTATAGCCGAGGTAATAGCTGGAACAATAGTTCATTACCTCACCTTTGATAGAATTCCTGAGCTAACCCGATTGGGCAGGCCAAAGGCTTTTTATAATCATCGTATTCACGACAACTGCAATCGGCGTGCCTTTTTTGATGCCGGCATGTTTGTTGAAGAGTTTGACGATTTAGGTGCCAAGAACGGTTGGTGTTTGTACAAGATGGGGTGTAAAGGGCCCACTACATATAATGCCTGTGCTATAACGCAGTGGAATAACGGAGTTAGTTACCCCATTAAATCCGGACACCCATGCATAGGTTGTTCCGAGCCCAATTTTTTTGATCATTTCCCCATGTACAGCCATTTGGCCCATATCCCCGGAACTGCCCGGCCCTTTGATCCCGATAACCTGGGCAAAGTGGTTACCGGCATAACCATTGGCGGAGTCGCCGCTCACGGTGTTGCTACGGGAATAATTATGCGGGATAAGAAAAAAGATGCCGATGAGAAGGGGGATAATTAGCAATGGCTCAAAGAATAGTTGTTGATCCAATTACCAGAATTGAGGGGCACCTGCGCATAGAAGCTGAAGTGGATAACGGCAAAATCGTGAATGCTTTTAGCTCGGGTACAACTTTTCGGGGCATTGAAAGAATAATGCAGGGCAGGGATCCGCGTGATGCCTGGGCTTTTGTGCAGCGTATTTGCGGGGTCTGTACTCATATTCATGCTATAGCTTCCATTCTGGCGGTAGAGGATGCTTTGCAGATTAATATACCGAAAAATGCTATATTGATCCGAAAAATAATGACGGCTGCCCAGTTTGTCCAGGATCATGTAATCCACTTTTACCATTTGCATGGTTTGGATTGGATTGATGTAATGTCCGCACTTAAGGCAGATCCAAAAGCGGCCGCTGCGATTGCTCAGTCTATTTCCGATTATCCAAAATCATCAACCGGGTATTTTGCTGATATCCAAAAGACCATTAAGAATTTTGTGGAAAGTGGTCAGCCCGGGATTTTTGCCAATGCCTACTGGGGTCATCCGGCTTATAAGCTGCCTCCTGAGGTGAATTTGATTGGGGTAGCTCATTATCTGGAAGCTTTGGATTGGCAAAAGGATATTGCCCGGATACATACCGTCTTTGGCGGCAAAAATCCGCATCCGAATTACCTGGTGGGGGGTATGGCTTGCACCATTAATATAAATAATGACAACACCATTAACATGGAAAGGCTGGATTTGGTAGCTAAAGAGATTGATAAGGCCATGGCTTTTGTCAACCAGGTGTATATACCTGATCTGTTTGCCATAGCTTCTTACTACAAGGATTGGACTTACGGCGGAGGAATCGGAAATTATCTGGTTTACGGTACACTTTCGCATCAGCGGGAGAGAAGCGACAGCAGTGATGTATTCCCGGGCGGAGTTATATTAAACCGTAACCTGAATGAGGTTTTTGATGTTAGTACCCGTGACCTGAAACAGGTTCAGGAGGTAGTTGACCATTCCTGGTATGAATATACCGGCAGTCAAAGTGGCCGCCATCCTTGGAACGGGCAAACAAAAGTTAAATACACCGGCCCTAAGCCTCCTTACAAACAACTGAATACTGAGGATAAATACAGCTGGATAAAAACTCCGCGGTGGAAGGGTCAACCTATGGAAGTAGGCCCTCTGGCCCGTATGCTGGTAGGCTATGCCCGAAATAATGATGCTATTAAAGCCAGTGTTGATGAGGCTTTAGGGCGGCTGGGGGTAGGGCAGGACGCGCTTTTCTCAGCTCTGGGCCGTACTCTGGCCCGGGGTCTGGAAAGCAAAATTATGGCTGATTATTTAAAGAAAAGTTATGACGAATTGATAGCTAATATTAGGGCGGGGGATAGTAAAGTCTTCAATGGTGATAAGTGGGATCCTGCGACCTGGCCCGAAAAAGCGCAGGGCGTAGGTTTTACCGAAGCACCCCGGGGAGCGCTGGGGCACTGGGTGAAAATCAGGAAAGGCAAAATCAGTCTTTATCAAGCGGTAGTCCCAACTACCTGGAATGCTGCCCCGGAAGATAAACAGGGAGTAAAGGGACCATATGAATCTGCTTTGGTCGGTACTCCCATGGCTGATCCACAAAAGCCTTTAGAGATTTTACGAATAATCCATTCTTTTGATCCCTGTATAGCCTGTGCCGCCCATATTATTGATTTAAACAGCAGGCAAGCTATTGGCGAATGTCTGTTTTATTAAGGGGGTTAAACAGATGTTAAAAAAGGCCGTTTATGTTTGGGAAGCTCCTATCCGTATATATCACTGGTTTAATGTAGTATTGATTGTCATTTTGCTCATAACCGGGCTTTTCATCGGTAAGCCAATACTAACTACGTCCCTTACAGCTTCGGGGGACGCCTATGCCAACTTCCTGATGGGTAAATTACGTTTATGGCATGGTGTGGCAGCCTGGTTTTTCATTGCCAATTTCATTTTCCGATTCTACTGGGCTTTTGTGGGTAATAAATATGCCAAGTTTACACTATGGAGCAAAAATCTCTTGACTGATGCCATGGAAACTTTGAAGTATTATCTCTTTCTAAAAAAAGAACACACCTTGCATACCGGGCATAATGTAATTGCTCAGATGGCTTATTTCCTGGTAATGTGGGTTGGATCTGTATTTATGATTATAACTGGTCTAGCTCTGCAGGGGGAAATAGCCCCCGGCGGGTTCCAGGAAAGATGGGCGGGGTGGCTGATTCCACTATTCAGGCAATCTTACACATTAAGAATGTCCCATCATCTAATAGCCTGGTTATTTATTGCCTTTATTGTGGTCCATCTGTATCTGGTTATTCGTCAGGATTTACTGGATGATGATGGAACCGTTTCTTCCATAATCAGCGGGTATAAGTTTGTAATAACTGATATGGAGGAACCCCATGATAAATAACAAGCCAATTATATTGGGCTTGGGGAATCCCCTGTTTCAGGATGAAGGTCTGGGTATTCATGTGATTCACCGGCTTATGAACGAAGATATATCTAATCGAGCCGAATTGATAGATGGCGGGACTGATGCTTTGGCCTTACTGGGCCTAGTAGAAGAGGCAGAATATTTGCTGATAATTGATGCTATTAACGGAGATGATATTCCTGGGAGCGTCAGAAGATTTGCAGGGCAAGAGATACCATTCTTTTTATCTTCGAGGATGTCCCCACATCAGATAGGATTTCAGGAGGTCTTGGCTTTGGCCAGGATGCGGGGGCGGTTACCTGATCATATAGTGCTTTTGGGAGTAGAACCCCTGTCTTTGGATTGGGGAACAAAGTTAACTACTCCGGTAGCCGCTTCATTACCACAACTGACAAAGATGATCTATGAACAAATTAACAGTTGGGTTGAACTTTAACTGATACGAAATCAATAATTTAAGGATGAAATCTTTTAAAAGGTTGGGTTAACGGTGTTCAGGTTATTGATGAAAAAGATGCGTCTTCTTCCAGACTTAAACAGCGGTAAGAAAGCAGAAGCAAAACAAGAACCCGCTCCTATTTACTTATCCGGGAACCTGGACGAAGACCTAACTAAAATTAGAAACATTCTGGGTCAAAGCAGTGATGTTATTATTCATAAAATGAGGATAGGCTCTCATGGAACAATTGATGCAGGCATTGTTTACATAGACGGCCTGGTGGAAAAGGCTTTGATTCACCGGGATATTTTGCAGCCTTTAATGTTTAACATGCAGATGGTAGAAGGTGATAACAAACGGAAACACTCAGATATTCTTGGATTCATTCAATCAAGTGTGTTAACAGCAGCGGATAGCGCCCCGCTAAAGGATATAGTTGGTGTTACTGACGCAGTATTATCTGGTAATACGGTAATTATCATTGATGGAGTTAATCAAGCCCTTGATATTAATCTAAAGGGTTGGGAAAATCGTAGTCTCGAGGAGCCGAAAAACGAATTGGCGATTAGGGGAGCAAGGTTAGGCTTTAACGAAACCCTGCGTCTTAATACTGCACTGCTGCGGCGGATTATCCGAGATCCGCGATTAACCTTTGAAACCCTTCGAGTCGGGCAGCGAAGCAAAACGGATGTTAATATTGTTTATATTAAAGGCTTAATTGATGACAGCCTCATAGATGAAATTAAACAACGACTTAATAGAATTAAAACCGATGCCATATTGGATGTTGGTTACATCGAACAATATATAGAAGATAATCCTGCATCTTTATTCCCCCAAGTTGGCAGTACCGAAAGGCCGGATGTGACGGCTGCCAGGATATTGGAGGGTCGAGCTGCCATTTTGGTTGATGGGTCACCATTTGCCTTGACTGTACCCATGTTATTCATTGAAGCTTTCCAGAATGTTGACGATTATTACGCACGTCCGTTTTTTGCCTCATTTGTAAGATGGATTCGATTGTCGGCCTTTGCTGTGAGTATTTATCTGCCCGCAGCTTATGTGGCATTAATGTCTTTCCACCAGGAATTGTTCCCCACCCCATTATTAGTTACAGTGGCCGCAGCCAAGGAAGGAATTCCTTTTCCTGTAGTACTGGAAGCTCTTATAATGATAGTTCTTTTCGAAATTTTACGAGAAGCCGGCTTGCGTTTACCCCGCTCACTTGGTCAGGCGGTTAGTATTGCAGGAACTCTGGTTATAGGACAGGCAGCAGTATCAGCTGGATTGGTAGGAGCACCGATGGTGGCAGTATTAGCTTCTACAGCAATTGCCTCCTTCGTAGCGCCGGCCCTGGCGGATCTGGGAGCGTTGCTGCGTATTATATTTGTTATACTAGCCGGTTTCCTGGGAATGTTCGGAATTATTATTCTTTCTTTGGAACTTATCAGCCAGCTGGCAGCCTTACGTTCATTCGGAGTACCGTATTTGTCGCCGGCAGTACCTCCAAATATTCGTGACTTAAAGGATATATTTATACGGGCACCTTTGTGGGCGATGAAAGATCGTCCGGAATCAATTGGCCCTCACGATATTAAAAGGCAGTCTGACGGGCTAAAACCTGGCTCAGATGAAGCCAATGATAACAGAAGTAAAAAATATTAATAAAAAAAGCATTTAGTTGTCATAGTGAAAGCACGCATAAACGGAGTTGGGCAATAGGTAATACCACCGCAATAAGGTTAAATGGGAGAATAATTATGCAGTTGGAAAAAGGCAGAATATTAAATTTTGAATTGATTATGCTAATGATTGGGTTTATTTTTGGTACTTCGTTTATAATATCCCCCGCCAAAAGCGGAGGACAAAATGGCTGGCTAGCAGTAATTATTGGAATCTTTGAAGCTTTGCTGATAGCATTCGTTTTTGTATCTTTAAGCAACAAATTCAAGGATAAAACTATTGTACAAATTAATGATTTAGTCTATGGCCGTATTCTGGGCAAATTTGTATCCTTAATATTCTTATGGTATTTATTTCACTTAGCTTTACTGGTATTAAATCTTTTTATCGATTTTTTTTCTACAGAAATTTATATTAATACTCCCCCGACAGTATTGTTAATATTCTTGTTGGCGGTTTGTGCGTCTACCGTGGGACGGGGTATTGAAGTTCTGGCCAGGTGCAGCGTGATACTGGTTCCGCTTACAATTTTTATTGGAATTATTGATGCAGCTCTGGCAATACCTAATATGGATATTAATAATATCCTGCCCATTTTAGATATCCCGATGGGAAAATTTTTATGGGCGGCTCATAGTGCGGCTGCATTTCCTTTTGCGCAAACAGTCGCATTTACTATGGTATTCAGTTCTTTAAACAATAACAAAGGCAGATATAGCAATGTGGCTATGGCCATTATTATCAGCGGTTTTTATCTAAGCTTTTTACAATTGAGAAATGCATTAGTATTGGGACCAATGATTTCTAATTATATTTTCCCATCTTATATGGCCATCCAGACTATTAATATTGCAGATGTCCTAAGCCGTCTGGAAGTTATAGTGACAATCTTTTTTTTGTTTTTAGGGTTTATAAAAGTATCAGTCATACTATACGGAATAGTTTTAGGTTCGGCCCAAATGTTAAGCTTGCGCAGCTACCATTTGCTTATCATACCTATAGTTATATTGATGATCATTATGGCCCGAAGCAATGTCCGAAATTTCGTGGAAGCTCTCGATTTTGTTGAAAAAGGATGGCCTATTTATGCCCTTCCCTGGGAAGCGGGAATTCCGCTTATAACTTTGATAGTAGCTATATTGCGGAAGCTGCCCCGAACAGAAGGTGAAAAGATATGATTGCCTTGTTGATTCTTGTATTCGCAATTATTGCCTTACTACAAGTACCCAGCCTGGTTAGAAAACAGTGGTGGCGGGAGCTAATTACATTTTTAGTTCTCTGGCTTTTAGGCTTGATTCTTAGTATTTTGGTCTCGCTCGGTGTAAAAATACAGGTAACATCGATAATCTGGAATATCCTTACCAAGATATCAGGCCTTAAATAAATTACAATTATTAATTTATAGAGGTGAAAGACCTGAAAACTAAACAAAATAAAAGAATGCTAATTTTGGCTATATTGTTTATTATCTATTCCGGATTTATATCCGGCTGCTGGGACAGCCGGGAGTTAAATCAATTAGGTATTTCATCTGGAGTGAGTTTTGATACCGACCCCAAAACCGGAGATAAATTAATGGCCTACCAGACTGTTATCCCCAGCAAGGTTAGAAGCAGTTCAGGGTCGAGCGGGTCTGGGGGTGAACAAGGCGGAGGGGGAATGGGACCAGCAGTTTTTCTGTATCACACCAGGGGTAAAACCTGGATTGAGGCATTGGGCAATTATTATTTGAACGGGGACCGTATCCAGTTTTTCCCGGATGATCTGCTTAACATCTGCGGCACAGAAACGGCCAAGCTGGGATTATATTCGGTTATACAGACAATATTAAGATTCCCGGAGACTCGCCCCAACAGCTACATTATGGTTGCCAGGGGAAAAGGCAGTGATATTCTCGAAGTTCTGGACGGGATAGAAACAATACAAGGAATTGGGGTTGCCAAACAGATTAGGTTATCAGCCAGTTTCGCTCACTATCCTGAGGTGACCATACTTGATTTTTCCAACCGCCTCATTAGCAAGACTATTGCACCTATTTGTCCCATATTAGACATATTTGAAGATACCGGAGCAGACGGTAAAAAAATTAAAAGGGTAGATATAGTTGGGACAGCCGTATTTAAAAAAGACAAAATTATTGGGGAGCTTAATAAACAGGAATCGAGAGGGCTTTTATGGGGCATTAACAAGGTTAAAAAAGGAATAATACTGGCTGATGCTCCTGATGGTTCGGGCAAAATCACCCTGTCCATTATCCGCGCTAAAAGCAAAACTAAGGCTGAACTTATTGATGGGAATATTAATATAATTGTTGAGATTACAGAAGAGGGTAACCTGACCGAGTATAACGGCAAGCAGAACCTGACAGATAAATTAATCAAGCAGATTGAGAAATCAGAGGCTAAAAAGATCGAAAATGACGTCAGGGCGGCAGTAAACAAATCCTTTGAATTAAATGCTGATGTTTTTGGATTTGGCGAAGCGGTTCATAGAAAAGATAAAAAGATTTGGAAAGATCTTGCTTCCAGGTGGGAGGAAATATATCCGGACATTAATGTAGAGATTAAGGTAAAAACACGTATAAACGAGGTAGGAGATATTAATAAAGCTATAATACCGCAGCAATAAATTATATAGCAAGAACGCTTATTGCTGCGGTACCAAAAAGTAACAAATTAAATTGCCTGCGCCAGGCTTTTACCTTCCTGCTTTTCCAAGTATTCATCATAAGTCGTCAGCCTATCGATTAAACCATCAGGAGTAATCTCAATGATGCGGTTGGCTACGGTTTGCACCAGTTGGTGATCATGGGATATTAAAAATACTGTTCCCGGGAAGTTAACCAAACCATTATTTAAGGCTGTGATTGCTTCGAGATCCAGATGATTGGTAGGACCGTCCAAAAGCAGCACATTGGCTCCGGTAAGCATCATCCTGGCAAACATGCATCTAACCCGTTCTCCTCCAGATAAAACGCTGGCTTTCTTCTGAGATTCTTCACCGGAAAATAACATTCTGCCCAGGAATCCACGGATGAATGTTTCTTCCGGATCTGATGAATATTGACGCAGCCAGTCCACCAGGTTTAAATCTGAATTAAAATAGGCCGAGTGGTCTTTGGGAAAATACGCCCGAGAAGTAGTTAATCCCCAGGTGATTTCACCACTGTCAGCTTCCATTTCTCCCATTAATATCTGCAGCAATGCAGTTTTAGCCTGTTCATAGGGACCAACCAAGGCAATTTTGTCGCCGTTGTTTACCACCAGATTGAAATTTTTTAACAGGGCTTCACCATCTATGGTTTTGTTGAGGTTCTGAACGGTTAGTACATTTATACCTGCTTCCCGCTCGGGCTTAAATTGAATCCATGGTAAACGGCGTGAAGACGGCTTAATGTCTTCCAGAGTCAGCTTCTCCAATTGGCGCTTACGGGAAGTGGCCTGTTTTGATTTTGAAGCATTAGCACTGAATCGCTGGATGAACTCTTGCAGTTCTTTAGCCTTGGCTTCGGCTTTTTTGTTGGCATCTTTAGCTTGCTGCAGGGCTAATTGGCTTGATTCCAGCCAAAAATCATAGTTGCCTACGTAAAGCTGAATTTTGCCGTAATCAATATCGGCCATATGCGTACAGACACGATTTAAAAAATGACGATCATGAGAAACAACAATTACTGTGCTGTCGGAATCGTAAAGAAAATCCTCCAGCCAGGAAATTGATTCTATATCGAGGTGATTGGTGGGCTCATCCATTAATAAAATGTCCGGATGCCCGAATAAAGCCTGAGCTAGCAATACCTTAACCTTTTCACTGCCATTTAGTTCCTGCATCTTTTTATTGTGCAGTTCTTCATGAATATCCAAACCATTTAACAGGAAAGCGGCTTCTGCTTCAGCTTCCCAGCCGTTAAGCTCAGCAAATTCTCCTTCCAGTTCGGCTACCCTAAGTCCATCTTCTTCAGAGAAATCAGCCTTTGAATAAATGGTATCTTTTTCCTCCATGATAGCGTATAGACGGGCATGGCCTTTAAGTACTGTTTGTATTACTTCAAATTCATCAAATTCAAAATGATCCTGTTTTAGGACAGAAATCCTCAGCCCCGGAGGGATTATAACATCGCCGGCAGTAGCCTCAATTTCTCCGGAAAGAATCTTTAGAAATGTAGATTTCCCAGCTCCGTTTCCCCCTATCAGACCATAACAGTTTCCCGGGGTAAACTTGATATTGACGTCTTCAAACAGTATACGTGCTCCATAGCTTAGGGTTAAACCACTGGTTGTAATCATTTTCATACCGACTTTCTATTTAAAATCATAACCTGAATATTGTAGCATAATCACGAGAAAGACACAAAATTACTGCAGGTAGTAAAAGGCACCAGTTATTTAGGAGTACGCAATTGCAAAGCGTTGGGGCATACCGATATTTTCCAGGGGAAACCAGGGCCTTCCTCTCCATCCAGATCGGTTGTCACCGCAGGGTTTAGCTCTAAAGAAAATTCTTTACCCTGACAATAGAAGACATTCTCATCTTTTAGGAGCTGACCACGGGAATAGTTAAGCAGCAGCCGTTCCAGTCCACCAAGTGGCGGTACGGGCTTAAAGGCCAGAAAATCGAGCAGTCCGTCGCTCATTGCTCCTACCGGTAATATCTCTTTAAAGCCGGCGGTACTGGTTCCGTTTAATATCAGAAATAATAGTATTTCCATATCGTAAGTTTTATTATCAACCTTTAAATGCAGTTGCAAGGGCCTCAACTGCGGTAATTTCTCAATAACTTTGAGATAATAAGCCGCCTTTCCCAGGGCATTCTTTAAACTATAATTTACCTCATGGGCGGTATCAGTCAAAAAACCGGCTGCTGCTACATTGATAAAATATTCATTGTCAACCTTGCCTAAGTCGATAGCGGTCAGTTTTCCTTCCGTAATTATCTGGCAGTATTCTTTTATTTTTCCGGGAATTTTCATCTGACGGGCTACGTCATTGCTGGTTCCGACCGGGAATATTCCCAGCGGAAGATTCAAATTGTGGTGCATCATGGCATTTACCACGCCATGGATAGTTCCATCTCCCCCTGCGGCTACTATAGTATGGTATGCTTCGGGATCAATTTTTATTGCCTGTTCTTTAATTTGTTCATTATTATTAATTCGCCAGGGAACTACCTCTAGTCCGGAATTCTGAATATAATTTATGACATCATCCAGTTTATATCTAAAATTTCCCCCACCGGCTACGGGGTTATAAAACAACGCTACTTTATCCTTCAAAACTTCGCCCCCCTTAAGAGCAGTTGTGTTATAAGTAATGCAAATCTATTCTATTATTGTACCATTTATAACAAAATGACCAATATAACCGCCGCATTTATTTGACAATGGCGTCAGTTTAGATTACAATACGTATGCCTTGTTCTTAATATATCTCCTTTTTGGGGAAAAATAGTCCAAGAGTATTTCCAGAAGGGAGATGAACTTATGTTTGAAGATAAGTATATAGTTTGCAAAGATTGCGGCAACGAGTTTGTGTTCTCAGCATCAGAGCAAGAGTTCTACGCCGAAAAAGGTTTTGAGAATGAACCGGGCAGATGTCCAACGTGTAGAAAAGCTCGTAAACAACAGCGTAATGGCGGTGGTTATGGTAACAGAGAAGAACGGCAAATGTTCAAGACCATCTGTGCTGCTTGTGGACAAGAGACAACCGTACCGTTTGAGCCTACCGGTGACAGACCTGTATATTGCAGAGATTGTTTCCAGGCCAAACGCAGCCGTAATTACTAATCAAATATAGCGGTTGATAAAAAGGTTTTAGTATTTCGATACTAAAACCTTTTTTTTGCCTGTTTTATTTTGCAGTATAATTACTGGTGTAATGAATCTTGGTCAGGGAAAAATAAGTTGAACCGAGGGATTGTCGTGGCAGATTTTAAGAAGCGAATTACGAGTTTTTTCGGTGTGAATTCCAGTATGGTGTCAATGCTTATTATGGTTATTCTGATAGGCCTGGGGGAGAAGATGGCGGAGAGGTTTCTGCCTCTGTATTTGATTGCTCTGGGTGGTACCATTTATGCAGTAGGATTCCTGAATGCTATGGATAATTTTTTAAGTGCTATTTATTCATTTCCGGGCGGGTACCTGGCCGATAAACTGGGTTATAAGAAATCCCTTATGTTATTTACGGTAATAGCTCTCTTTGGCTATGCCATCGTAATTTTTGTTCCCACCTGGCAAGCGGTATTAGTAGGGTGCGTGTTTTTTATTTCCTGGACAGCGGTTTCCTTACCGGCCATTATGAGCCTGGTTTCTAAGGTTATGAGCAAAGATAAGCGTACTATGGGTGTTTCGCTGCACTCCCTGGTCAGACGCATCCCCATGGCTTTAGGACCAGTTGTCGGCGGCTTGCTGATTGGTATATATGGCCGGGTGGAGGGAATAAGAATTGCATTTTGTGTAGCTTTTATTCTGGGCTTGATATCTTTGGCTATACAATACTATTTTATTGAAGATGGTGGGAAAAAAGAAGAAGCTCATCTGCATGTCAGTCAGATTTTTTCCTCATTTTCCCCCGGGTTACGCAGTTTGCTCGTATCTGATATATTAATTCGTTTTGCGGAACAGATTCCCTATGCATTTGTGGTGTTATGGGTGGTTGAAGTTAATAAGATTTCTGCTCTCCGTTTTGGCATTCTTACCACAGTGGAAATGATTACTGCCGTCCTGGTGTATATTCCAGTTGCTTATATGGCCGATAAATATGGCAAAAAACCATTTGTATTAGCTACCTTTGGCTTTTTTACTATGTTCCCGTTAGTCTTATATTTCTCCCATACCTTCGCTGCCATGGTATTTGCCTTCATCATCAGGGGTTTGAAGGAGTTCGGTGAACCAACCCGTAAAGCGCTCATTATGGACCTGGCTCCGGAAGACCTGAAAGCAGCTACTTTTGGCACTTATTATTTGATTCGAGATATTATTGTAGCGGTTGCGGCTCTGAGCAGTGCTTATTTGTGGCATATTTCCCCGGCAGCCAACTTCATGACTGCTTTTGCGTGCGGATTAGTAGGAATGATTTTGTTTGGGATCTTTGGCAAGGATTTAAGTTCGGAACCTAAAGTATAATAGTAACGTGTCAAGCACCGGGCGGTGAGGCATATCCAATTTGCTCCACTCTTCGGCAGTGGAAACACCAACGGCTTATTCCAGTGAGGAGTGAGGGGTGAGGGGTGATCATGATATAATATCTAATCTTGCGCAGATACCTAACACTTCGTCGCCTTACTCCTCACACCTTACTCCTTACGATTTCAGCACTGGATATACCTCACCGCCTTGGCGAATTGCTCCTTACCATGGCAGCATATCTTATCTACATTTAGATCCTCCTGTTTCCATCAGTATGAATATTTACGGTTGAATAATTACAACACCATTGTTATAATGAAATATAACAATATAACTTATCGGCAAAGGGTGTTTGATCAACCCAACAAGGTTGGAAGTATGTGAAAGGGGGCAAGCGCTTAACGTAAGTAACTGGTTTATCTTTAATTATTAACGCAACTAAATTTTGGGGAGGAATAAGAGTGAGAATGACTAATCTTAGAAGACATCGCATTTTCGTACTTTTGGCAGTATTTATGCTGCTTGCTGTAGTAGCAGCAGGATGTGGAACCGAAAAAACCCCCGACCAGACTACTGATAAGGGAGCTCAAGAACCAGCTGCTCAGGTTAGCATGGAAAAATTAGCCAATGATTACTTCGACAACATGCCTGATAACATATACAAAATACCTCTGGAAGAGTTAAAAGCAAAGGTAGATGCTAATGATTCTTCAATTCTTATAGTTGATATTAGAAGTGCTGAAGATTATAGCAAAGGTCATATCAAAGGCTCAGTAAATATTCCTTTTGCGGAAATGGGTAAATATCTGGACAAGCTGCCTGGTGACAAGGAAATAATTGTGGCCTGCTATACCGGGCAAACTGCTGGTCAGACAGTAGCAGTATTAAATGTTTATGGTTATAATGCACGTTCATTGCATCTGGGTGTGAAATCAGGTTGGGTAGGTAAAACCAATTACCCACTGGACACTACAGCAGTTTCGTTACCCACCGGGGTTACCCCTGCCAAAGCTCCGAGTGCCGAGATTGCCCAACAGTGTGCTGATTACTTCAACAATCTGCCTGAATCTTTAAATAAAATCGATTCCGACAAGCTTAAAGCAAAAATTGATGCCAAAGAAGATATCCAAATCGTAAGTATTCGCGACGCTAAAGATTATGTGAAGGGTGACATACCTGGAGCCATTAACATCCCATTCAAAGAGGTAAACAAAAATCTTGATAAAATAAGCAAAGACAAACCAGTCGTAGTATCTTGCTACACCGGACAGACGGCTGGGCAAACAGTTGCGATTCTTAAGCTGTTGGGATATGATGCATATTCGCTTTCCAGCGGTTTTGATCTCGGTTGGACCGCCGGAGGTTTTCCAGTAGTTGTTCCTGAGTAATAATAATATTTTCTACTAAAAATAATCAAGGCGGAATTATTCCCCCTTGGTTATTTTTTTGGAGGGTCTTAGTTATGAAAGCGGTTGTATTAAGTGGTGGCAGCGGAACCCGTCTGATGCCTTTAACCACATATTATCCCAAACAACTGTTACCGGTGGGCGGAAAACCGGTACTTCATTATGTGATTGAGGATATTTTATATGCTGGTATCAATGAAGTAGTAGTAGTAACTTCACCAGAATCCCGGGAACGTATTGTAACCAGCTTGAAATCGTCTTTTGAAGGACGCGCTGCTTTAACCTTTGTGGTGCAGGAAAGACCGCAGGGCCTTGCTCAGGCGACATCCCTGGTACGGGATATGGTGGGGAGCGAAGCATTCCTGCTATATCTAGGGGACAACCTGGTTTTTAATAATGTAGCAATTCATCTGGTTAATGATAGTACTCCGCCAGATGGAGCTGTGATTGCTGTTAAAGAGGTGCCTAATCCGTGGCAATTTGGGGTAGTCGAAATTTCCAAGCAGGGACAGGTTCTGGCCCTGGAGGAGAAACCTCGTCGACCCCGATCTAATCTGGCTATTATGGGAGTATACCGATTGCCTCGGGATATATTTGATTTTATTGATAAGCTTAAGTATTCTCAGCGGGGTGAGTTGGAATTGACCGATGCTATCCAAGCTTTGTTAGCTGCCGGGCGTCCTTTATCAGCTTACCATTTTAGCGGCGAATGGCTTGATATCGGAAGCACGTCAGCTCTATTGGATGCTAACCATCGTTTCCTGAAAAAGCAGATTAACCCCAAAATTGTAAGCCCAGAAGCCTCTCTGGTTTCTACTCAGATAAATGAACCAGTCTATGCGGGCGATAATTCCCTGGTCTATTCATCTTACTTAGGACCTGGCTGTTTTATAGGTAACAATTGTATACTTAACAATGTTGAACTGAGAAACTGCCTGGTAATGGATCATACCTGTTTGCAGAACATAAAGGCTAAAAACAAGATTTTTGCGCCGGAATTCGTATATGGGGTTTGAAATAAAAATATATAAGGTGGTGCAATATAACTGAAAAGGAGGCTTTAACTTGCGGTTTTTGGTAACCGGCGGAGCAGGTTTTATTGGTTCTGAAGTGGTGAAGAAACTGGTCTTGGCTGGCCATAAAGTAGTAGTTGTTGATGTTCTGACGTATGCAGGAGATACCTTACGCCTAGCTGCGGTTGAAGAATCTATAAACTTTATTAAGGCTGATATTTGTGATTATGATTTAATGAAGTTCATTTTTACTAATAATAAGATAGATGTTTGTATAAATCTGGCCGCTCATACTCATGTGGATCGTAGTCTGAGCCAGGATGCCCCGTTCCTTCAGTCTAATATTAACGGGGTACAGGTGTTATTAGCACTTTTAAAAGAAAGGTTTTTCAACTCGCTGGTACAGGTATCAACAGATGAAGTCTACGGCGAGGGTCATGATACGAGCCTCTTTACCGAGGGTGATCCATTCAACCCTTCCTCACCCTATGCCGCGTCCAAGGCGTCTGCCGAGCTCCTCATTCAAGCTTACCGGCGAAGTTTTGGGTTAGATGCCAGGGTTATACGTATGTGCAATATCTACGGCCCTTTCCAGCATCCAGAAAAGCTCATTCCTCGTGTGCTTACCTGTTTTATGCAAGATATTCCGGTTACTCTTTATGGATTAGGGTCCCAACAACGTGAATGGATGTATGTTGAGGATGCTGCCCGGGTCATAATTAAGTTAGCCACTGACGGTAAGGACGGAGATATTTATAATGCCGGCAGTGGGGAAACAATAGTGAACCTTGCCCTGGTGCAATATCTGGCCTATTGCCTGGATAAACCGACCCAACTTATAAAATTCGGTACTGATCGCCCTGGCCATGATTTTCAATACGGAATTGACTCCTCACGGATTGCTGGAGAGCTGGGTTTTGCATCGGAATTTAATTTTGAAAAAGGCATTGAGGAGACATTGGTATGGTACAAAAAAAACCTGTCTTGGGCCAGCAGCAAGCTAATAGGGTAGATGGGATTGAGCTATCGGTAGTCATTCCTGTTTATAATGCCGAGCATACCCTTAAGGGACTCTATGCCTGCCTTAAAAAGATACTGGTGTCAATGGGTTTTGCCTGGCAGATAGTTTTGGTCGATGACCATAGTGGAGATCTAAGCTGGTATTTGATTAAGGATTTATGCCAGCGTGATGACAGGGTGACGGGGGTTCGACTGGCAGCTAATTTTGGGCAGCATGCGGCTACCATATGTGGGATTTCTAATTCCTGGGGAAGATACGTGATTACTATGGATGACGACCTGGATAACGACCCGGATGCAATTCCCATACTATGGGCTCAACGCACAGTTTGGGACGTAACTTTTGCAGCCCCTTCTACACATGAACAATTATGGTGGAAAGATTGCGGCAGCAGCCTGGTTCACTTCCTGCTGCGCCACCGCTATAAAATACATGATGCCAAGTTCCCATTTGGCAGCTTTCGGTTATTATCCCCGGTAGTAGTCGGGCATGTACGCAATATTAACACTGGGGGAGTATATCTTAATGCTGAAATCCTGAAAGCTGCATCCCGTTCGGGGTATGTTATTGTGGAGAGTACCAAAAAAAAGAAGCCTACCCGTTATACATTAACAAAGAGCATTAAACTTGCCGCAAACCTGGTATGGGGATATACTTCCTGGCCTGGTTGGATCGCCGGATTGGCTTTATTTTTGATGGCGATTTCTATACCAGTCTATGCATCCACTACAGCAATTTCGCATTTTTATATAATTTGCCTATGGATAATGTTAACGGTAGTACTCATTAGTATTTTGACGATCGGTCTTTTCTACTCCCGGCTAAGAAAACAAATTCTATACATAATAGGAGAAAGAGCAGGTGACGTTTTTATATGAGACTCTTAATTCTGGGAGCAGGCCGAAATCAAATCGGATTGATTAATAAAGCTCATGAAATGGGGCACGAGGTTATAACCTGTGACTACCTGCCAGAGGCTCCCGGCCGAATGCTTGCTGACCAAGCGCTACTGGTCAGTACTCTTGATCGGGATGGCGTTTTGGAAGCGGCCCGGCGTCACCGGGTAGATGGTATCGCAACGGTGGGAACTGACCAACCGGTAGCTGTGGCGGCCTGGGTAGCGGAGAAATTGGGATTGCCCAGTGCAGTTAGCTATGAGACTGCCCGGGCGTGTACAAATAAAGTATTGATGAAAAAAGTATACAGCCAGGCGGACATCCCTTGCCCCCGATCAGTTGAAATAACCCGGGAAGAAATTGGGCCGGACCTTATAGAAAAAATTAATATCATGGGGGGATTTCCCATAGTGGTTAAACCTCAGGATAGTCAGGGTCAGCGCGGTGTTTATCTGGTGGATAACTTGACTTCCTGTGAATACGCTTTCTTAGAAGATAGCTTCAATTTTACCAAACAGAGTACTATTCTTTTAGAAGAGTATATTGATGGTACGGAGATTACTGTAAGCGCATGGGTAAATGACGGCAATCCCGTGCTGCTTATGGTTACTGACCGGCCTCTCTTAGATGTAAAACCACACCTGGGCCTTCCCACTGCCCATGTTTATCCTTCCCAAAAGATTGAAGCAAGGATGACCGAGCTGTATGATTTTGTGAAAATGGTAATCGAGGCTTTCGGAATTCACAATGGCCCGGTGTATCTGCAAATAATAATAGACCGGGAAGGCCGGTTGGTTATGAATGAGGTGGCCTGCCGGGTAGGGGGAGGTCATGAAGATCGACTTATTCCCCTCGTTTCCAGATTTGATATCCTGCAGGCAGTTGTTAACCTGGCACTGGGAATACAGGATAAGCCTTTCTTTGAACAAGATATAAAACACAATTCAAACTTGTTTGCCACGGTTAAATTTATATTTGCACGTCCCGGTCAGGTAATATCAGTGGAAGGTCTGGATAAGGCCCGATCCTTGCCGGGAGTTAAAGAGGTGGTATTGTATAACTCCCAACTAAGGGAAGTTCAGCCTTTAACTGACAGCACTCGACGGATTGGGTATTTGCTGGTTACTGCCTCTAATCGCATAGAGTTGGCCGTTAGGGCTAAAGCCGCCTATGACTGTATACAAGTGATATCCCGGGCGGGGGATAATATGATTATGTATTCAGATTTACCTATCGATTAGATTTTTTCCGGATAAGGAGAATTCGACCTTTATCCTTTATCTAAACCTGAAAATAATTTATGGAGGTTCCCTATGAGAAAACATATCTTGATTGGCGTAGGCCTGTTCATTTTAATAAGCCTCTTACCATTACCTGTTACCCAGGCTATTAAAGTTTCTCTGGCCATGGTCCTGGTTATGGTGTATTGGTGGATAACCAAGCCGGTCGATTATGCTGTAACTGCACTTTTGCCATTGGTGATTAATGCGGTTTTTTCTATATCCCCACAAAAGGATTTGGCAGCAATATTTTTTAATGATCTGGTTTTGATACTTATATCATCAAATATAATCATCCAGGGATGGATACGGTGGAAACTGGACCGGCGCATGGCTTTTCGCTTTATGTCACTCCTGGGACATAGCCAGGTCCTGCAATTATCAGCCTGGTTTACACTGTCGGTGCTATTGAGTGCCTTTGTTCCTAATCTAATTGCTGCAGTTATACTAATGCCGGTGGCTTATATGACCTCGATGGCCACAGATAAAAATAGCAGTAAACTCGCCACCGCTTCAGTACTGTCAATTGCTTTTGGCACCAGCATTGGTGGTATAGCTACTCCTCTTGGGGGAGCTATGAATCTGGTAGTAATGCAAAACATTACCCAGTTAATAACTCACCGGGAAGTAATGTTTATTACCTGGACTTTCAATATGCTTCCCCTGGCAGTGGGCCTGTGGCTGGCAGGACTGGTGTACATGGTTTATACTGCTAAACTGGACAAACGCTCTGACCCATCCACCCGCACTTTTTTTCGGCAGCGATACCGAGAACTGGGGACTATGAGTAGTGAAGAAATAAAGCTGATGTTATTATTTGCACTCCCGGCAATATTGTCTTTCCTGCGCCCGCTGTTTGCCAAATCTTTTCCTGATATTACCCCAGGTATTCTCTTCCTGGCTGCTGCTTTGCTTAGCTTTTTTCTTCCTTCGCGTGAGGGCAGGCTCCTGGAATGGCAGCATTCAGCCGCGAATATAAACTGGAATGTGGTTTTTTTGATGGCAGGAGGTATGGCTCTGGGAAGAATGATGGGAGATTCCGGGGCCTTTGCCTGGCTGGCTGGACAGCTTACTGATATTGGTTATGGGAGTAGTATTGTCATAGTTCTGGTTGGCTTGGGGATCTTGGTAACTAATCTAACTACTAATACAGCCACTTGTGCCCTTTTAGTCCCCATGGTGGCCAGCCTCTTGACAGCTATTAAACTTGACCCGGTACCTTATATTTATGTGGTAACGGCGGCAGCTAATTGTGCCTTTGCCCTGCCTTCAGCTTCAGCCGGACCGGCTATGGTAGTTAGCTACGGAGTAGAGCTTAAAGATATGGCACGGAGTGGATTGGGGCTAGCGGTAGTTTCCTACGCGGTGATACTCCTTATCGGTTGGGTACTAATTAAATTTCATTATTTCATAATTTAGCCAGCATTTTCATTAACTTAGTACATTTAATGGAGGATTATATATTGCAAATACCATTTAATATTCCATTCATAACCGGGAAAGAGTTGGATTATATAAGACAAGCCCTTGAGCAAGGTGAACTTGCCGGAGGAGGCCATCTCAGTCGGGAAGTGGCCTCAGAACTGGCCAGTCGCCTGGGGGCCAGGAAAGTTTTATTCACTACTTCCTGCACTTCGGCTCTGGAAATGGCGGCAATCCTTGCCGGTGTACAGGAGGGGCAGGAGGTCATCATGCCCTCTTTCACTTTTGTGTCTACCGCCAATGCTATTGTTTTAAGAGGTGCACGGCCAGTTTTTGCCGAGATTGACCCGGAGACTATGAACATTACGGGAGAGACGGTCGCAAATAAAATAAGTCCTCACACCCGGGCCCTGATACCTGTTCATTATGCCGGTTTACCATGTGAGATGGACCAACTCTGCTCATTGGCATCTGACCGGGGGCTTAAGATAATTGAAGATGCGGCACATGCACTTTTTGCCAGTCTTCACGGGAAAGCTGCGGGAACCTGGGGAAATTTTGGCTGCTTTAGTTTCCATGCTACTAAGAACTTTATTTGCGGTGAAGGTGGAGCTATAGCAATAAATGATGAAGAGACTATGGCCCGAGCTGAAATAATGTGGCAGAAAGGAACTGACCGCGAAAAGTTTCTACGTCGTGAGGTGGCTTTTTATAGCTGGCAAGATATTGGATCAAGCTATGCTCCTTCAGAACTGCTGGTTGCTTTTTTAAAGGCCCAGCTTGACTGCGCCCGGCAAATACAACAAACCCGGCAATTATTATGGGAAACTTATGCTACTGAACTCAGTCCGTTGATGGATGAGGGATTATTTAGGATTCAAAAACTTAATCCTGATGCGCAGTCGGCTTATCATATATTTTATATATTGTTACCTGATGAAAACAGGCGCCGCCAGGTTGAAGAATACTTAAGGGGAAGGGGCATTGGTACCGCGTTTCATTATGTCCCGCTGCACTTATCTCCCATGGGCAGGAGACTGGGTTATCAACCTGGTGATCTTCCCATTACTGAAAAAACCGCTTTTAGCCTTCTCAGGCTGCCTCTTTATCCAGGACTTAAGGAAAATGAACAGAGATATGTTATTGATGAAGTTAAGAACGCTATGGCACGAACTTAGTCAACGATTAAAATTGCTGTTCAAGTTGGCTATAAGCATATTGCTTTTGGGTATCATCTTGAGAAAAGTTGAATTACACCAGCTAAGCAGTTTGTTTACCAGCCTTGATATTATGACCTGGCTTACGGGGATGGGTATTTCAACAGCAGCGGTTGTAATACCAGCCTATCGGTTCGGCTTTTTGGCTACTCGATTGTACAGCTGGAAGAAGAAGCTGAGCTACTGGATTGTTTTGCAGTTACGGGCCCTGTTTTATAACAATGTGACACCTGGTACCATGGGAGCGGATGTCAGCAGAGTCTTGTATCTTTCCCTTGATCAAATGGATACCAGAAGAGCAACTACCCTTGTCATCTTAGACCGTGCTATTGGGTTTACTGGTACCCTGGGGGTGCTGGGTGGCGCAGTATTTTTTGGTACGGTAAATGGAACCAACTTACCTTTGGCTGTTCCAGTAAAGCTACCTTTACTGCTGACTATAGCAGCTATGCTAATTCTTATAATAACAGTTCCAAGAGTAAGAACCTACCTTGGAAAGCTGTTCCCTAATGAACTGAAAATCAGTTCACTGATTTGGATATTTATCCTGGCCATTATTTATCAATCAGTGGATATTACTACAGCTTTTATTTATGGTCAGGCCTTGGGATTAAATATTAACATTTGGTATTATTTTTTGTTTTTCCCCGTGGTGTATATTGCCACGGTTATTCCCATAAGCATTAATGGGTTGGGGGTAAGAGAAGCTACGATTACCGGGCTTTTCTCCCTGGTAGGGGTAGCCCCCCAACTAGCGATTGGTCTTTCCCTCTTGATATTCCTGGATCGTATGATTAAGGGGATGATTGGGCTTGCGATCATTTATCAAGCAAGATAGAAAAGAAATGTACTGTATTAACTTACTAGCCATAATAGTTGGCAGCTGTATTGTTCCTTTACTGAAAACCGGGGTAACTCTGCCTGTTATAGTAACCTTTATCGCTTGGCTGGTATTTTTAAATTTATTACCGGGGCTGGGAGTTTGGGGACTGATAGGAAGGACAATAGGGAGCGGTTCTGCTTTTGTTATGGCCCTGGCTCTGGGTGTTACATACAATATAATATGCTATCTGGTTGGCCTTATGGCCAGTGCATTTTGGTTATATATAGTTCTAGTTTCTCTGCTTGCAGCTGCAGGTATGTACTTTGTTTTTTCATATCTGCGGGACGCAAAGAATCGTCATCTCTTTAGAAAGATTCCATTAGCCGATTTTTGTGTTTTGGCCATATTAATTCTTATGACAAATACCATACTCTATTATAACTATTATTTGTCTACACCCCTTCCTGGCAAGGTGGATATTGAATACTATCTGGATATTCCCTGGCACCTGGGTAATATTGCGGCATTGTCTTTAAACTGGTTCCCCCAGGACTTTCGCTTGGCAGGATACCCTTTTCATTATCACTTTATGGCTTATGCATGGATGGCAGCTCTTAAGTCCTGTCATTTTTCATCAGCTATGATCTTGCTCAGATTATACCCGGCTTTTTTCTTAAACCTTCTTCTGCTTTTAGTTTGGTATACCGGCAAGGTGCTTTTCTCCAGGACAGCAGCTGTTGGGGCGGTAATTCTCTTCCTGATGGCCGGAAATTTTTGGTCATTTAAACCATATAACCTGTTTCTTAATAATCTTATGTTTAGTCCTACTTACTTGCTAGCTATGGTGCTCATGTTGTATTTGATAGTTGAAATATATTGGTATTTAACTTTAGTTCATATTAATAAATCCCACATTAGACGAATAGCAGTTATTATTCCTT
Organism: Syntrophomonas sp.; assembly: GCA_039679805.1. GTDB lineage: Bacteria > Bacillota > Syntrophomonadia > Syntrophomonadales > Syntrophomonadaceae > JBDKUD01. The sequence goes on from JBDKUD010000259.1 coordinate 29,858, forward strand.
TGATGGCAGTCCTGGCTGGTGCTAAGGGCCCATTCTTGCCGGTAGTCATTGCTGGTATATTGTCCCTGATGATACTTATAAAAAGGATCAGAACTAAGACTGCCGTTCTATTTGGGGCCGGTGTGCTTATTTTTGTTCTAGCCTATCTGGTCATTTACCGGAGTGGAGGAGCGGCGGATCTGGGCATCACGACGGGGCAGTTGATTTATAACACCGCTGTATATAAAGACAGTTATGGCTGGTTCCATTCCAAGGGCTTGACTTATGCGGGTCCTCTGGCTGTGATTATTTATCTTGTGGCCTTCTTGGGAATCAAATGGGCGGCACTAGTTTTTTGTATGGCTAGGTTAAGGGATAAGAATCGGCAAATCCAGTACACTCTATTACTCGGAATGGCTGTTGCAGGAATGACCCTGGGATATTTACTGCAGGCCCGGGATAACTCGCAATACTATTTCCTGTTTGCCGGAATGATAGCTATAAACCTGCTCACCGCCGATTTCCTGGCTGAATTTTATAAACCTGGCCCAAATCGGGCCAGAGGATTATTAATATCATTCCTCATCCTAGCCGCTATGGTTCCATCTTTTAAAGACACCTACCAGATGATTGGCAAAAATATGCATGATACTGCACAACGCCAGATGCTGACAACCAAAGCACTCACGCCCGAACTTTACGAGGGGTTGGTTTTTCTGAGCAAGAACACTTCTCCCCAAGATCTGGTTGTGGGCAGACGCTTTTCCAACACGGCAGGCAGGCGAATTTGGTTCTACTATTCAGCTTTCAGCGAAAGAAGATTTCTCTTGGAAGGATGGGAATTCATGCCTTCCAACCGAACTACTGAAGTGGAAAAACGTTATCAGGATATAGTAAGGCTTTATAAAACTAAATCGGTTATAGAAGCCAGGGATATTCTTTCCCGCTACCACATTGATTATATGATTGCGGATAAAAAATACCGCTCTACCTGCCCGCATTTTCCCCATCAGGGCATCATCACACCAATTTTCACCAATGAAAAGGTAATTATTTACAAAGTGCATAATCGTAAAACAAATTGAATTTCCTGTCGGAAAATGTTATAGTGTAGTATAACAATATAACATTGTGACGGGAGGGGAGTCTATATGGATTTATCCAGGCGGCAATTTTTTAAGCTGGGTGGAGCTGGAGTGGCGGCAATAGCTGGTATCACTGCTTTTGGCCTGGAGACTGGAGCCAAAACTACCACAGTGTCAGGAAAAAAGGTCGAATATAAACACGGTGTATGTGGTATGTGTGAGATGAGCTGCGCTTATATTGGTAAGATTGAGAATGGCCGATTAGTTAAGCTGGAAGGGAATCCTCTGGACCAGCATAGCCGTGGTTCACTTTGTGCCAAGGGTAATGCCGGCATTAACATGCTGTATGACCCGGATCGGTTTAAGGCACCTATGCTAAAGACAACAGCCGGAAGAGTACCGGGGGCTGACCCCAAGTGGAAAAAGCTGGACTGGGACAAGGCTACCGAACTTGCAGCAAGCGAAATTAAGAAGGCCATTGATAAATATGGCCCGCAATCGGTTATTTGGATTGGACATCATCGGGGCACTGATTTCCTTAAAGCTATTGGCAGCCCTAATGATATTTCTCATCAATCAACCTGCAATGCGGTACGGCAACTGGCTTGCCAGAATACGCTGGGAACTATTAATTATGTTCCCGATATGGCTAATAGTAAATATATTATGTGTTTTGGATGGGATCAGGTTGGTAAAGCCAAAAATTCGTTAGCCCGTGCACTGATAGAAGGTAAAGCCAATGGAGCTAAACTAATCGTTTTTGATCCTCGCTTCTCAACTACGGCATCCAAGGCTGATGAATGGATTCCAATTCGACCGGGAACCGATTTGGCCGTAATTCTGGCTATGCTTAATATCGTTATTACTGAACAAAGATATAATCCGGAATTTGTGGCACAGAATACGGCCGGTTTTGAAGAACTGGCAGTCAGTATTACCGGATACACCCCAGAATGGGCAGAAGGTATCAGCAATGTACCTGCAGAGACCATTAAACGCATCGCTCGTGAATTCAGTTCGGGAATTCCAGCGGTTATTCCCATTCATAAACGGGAAGCCATTCAATCCCATCCGGGAGGATTTGAACTGGTTCGAGCCTGCCTGGGATTAATGGCGATTACGGGGAACGTTGAACGCGAAGGAGGAGCCCTTTTACCCAGGACTGCTTCTATAAGCTTCCCGAAAGCTAAAGAGACAGCCCCGCAAATGAAAGTTAAAAAGAGAGTAGATGGCGGACACTTGTTCCCACTGGCGGTAACCGGTCCTCTTGCTGGCCCGGGGCTTTACCAGTCAGTTCCGGATATGATTCTTAATAATAAACCCTATCCGGTAAAGGTAGCTATCATTTATGCCCAATCTCTTCAATCAATGCCAAACCCGGACAAATGGGTTAAAGCCTTTAGTAAACTTGATTTTATTATAAATATTAATAGTAATCCTGATGACATGTCCACTATTGCCGACTTGGTGCTTCCTGAATCTGTATACCTGGAACGGGCTGAAATTGCTGCTCGTTCTACCAATGCTAAGTATCAACAGATTGCAATTGGGGAACCAATGATTAAGCCCCTTTTTGATACCCTTGACGCAGGTGAAATCATTAAGCTTATTGCTGAAAAACTGGGTGTGGATCAATATTTACCTCCTGGCGGCAATACTATGCTTAATTTTAAATTGAAAAAATATAATGTTACTTTCCGGGAAGCCTTAGATCGAGGTGGTCTAATTTCAGGTTCCAAAGCATTTAAACCTATGGATCTGACTAAATTAAAAACTGAAAGCGGGAAAATACAGCTTCACTCCCCGAAGCTTCAGGAATCAGGCTACAATCCAGTTCCTTACTATGACTCTAAATGGGTACTAACACCAAAGACGGAAAATGAGTTTTATCTGGTTACTACCAGGCCACCCATGCACCGTCACACAAAGAGCCATAATATGCGGTGGCTGCATCAGATCATGCCGGAAGGATATGTACTTGTAAATGCCGACCGTGCTAAAAAGCTGAATATCAAAGATGGTGACATGGTACAACTGGAGACCAGTTATGGTAAAGGTCAAGGTAAGGCCAAACTTACCCAGGGAATTAGACCTGATACTATTTGTATACCCCATGGCTTCGGACAAAAGACTCCGTTCATGAGGTTGGCTAAGAATGATGGGTTCAATGATGGTGAGATAATGCCATGCTATCCCAAGGAGAAGAATATAGAATTGAAAGATCCTGCCGGTGCATGCCTGGATTGCAATATGCTGGTAAAGATGAGAAGGGTGTGATTGGATGTTAGGTTTAGCGATCAATCCATCTCTTATTTGGTCGGCTGGAACCGTATTTCAATATCCGGAAGAGGAAAGTTGGTTGGCTTACCAGCAGGAGATTGAATTGCTCCTGGACTGGGGTGTACAAGCTGGGATTCCGGGAGCCAGGGAAGTAAAAAAACAGTTAAGTACAGGTGATTTTGATATTTCTCAGGTGCAGGTCGATTATACGGGATTGTTTATTAACTCTTTTCCCGGGATGAAAGTTCATCCTTTTGCCGGCTGGTACCTGGGTGATGAATGTATGTTTGGCGAAGTTGAGGAAAAAGTACGCCAGTTATATTTTCAGCACGGCATTTTAATGGATGAGAATAATACTATGCCTGCTGATTCCATTGCTGTGGAAATGGAGTTCCTGGGTATTGTCGCCGAGGATTATGCCTGCAGTAAAGACAATTATCATGGAGCATTGGCGGAAATGATGGATCACCTGGAGGATTGGGTATTTACTTTCCTTAAGGATATGAAGCAAAATGCAGAAACGTGTTTTTATAAAACCCTGGCATCTATTGTTTATAATTTCCTAATGGTATTAAGAAAAGATATAAAGGGGGTGGCTTAAGTGGCAAAAAAACGCTGGGGAATGGTTATTGACTTAAATAAATGCGTAGGATGTCATGCTTGTAGTGTAGCATGCCTGGCGGAAAATAAAGTTGCAGATGGGAAATATCGTACACGGATTATAGAAAATGATGAGGGAGTTTTTCCTAAGCTTGCACATTATACGGAGAAATGGGCGTGCAACCACTGCCAGGATGCTCCCTGTGTAAAAGCATGCCCCACCAAGGCTTCACATTATACTGAATGGGGAACGGTGGATGTTGACCCTGACCTTTGCATTGGCTGCGGATATTGCGTGTTAGCATGTCCATACCGGGTTCGTATGATGGATGAAAGCAGGTATGGCGGTTTACCGGTAAAATGTTCATTGTGTACTCACCGTCTGGAAGAAGGCAAGAAACCAGCCTGTGAGTCTACCTGTATCGCAAGTGCTATAATTACCGGTGACCTTAACAACGCCAACAGCGAGATAAACAAGTGGATACAAAAGGGTGCTGTAGTAAGACATCCCGAGTATAATACCAAACCAAACGTTTATGTAATTCCGTTCAGGAGGTGAGTGTAAATGGAACATAGTATTACATGGAATTATCTAATAGCTATATACTTATTTACAGCCGGTCTGTCGGCAGGGGCAGCAGTACTTGGAGCCTGGGGTGACTTAGCTGCCGGTATAAAAAAACTGGATGAACGTATAACCAGAGTAGCAGCCTACCTGGCGCCATTTCCTGTTATGCTCGGTCTATTATGCTTGGTTTTGGACCTACATCGTCCCTGGAATTTTTTCCAGGTGTTGATTCATTATAATATAACCTCGGTTATGTCCTGGGGTGCCTTCTTCCTGCTGGTCTTTCCTATAATAGCTCTTGCTTATGCGGGCTTGGTATACTGGAATATAAACGGACCAATTCGCAAGATAACAGCCTGGCTGGAAATGTTGCTGGGTCTTGGCATAGGAATATATGCAGGATTGTTGCTGGCAGCAATTTACACCAACCCGGTCTGGGGCAATCCAATTATTGCGTTTCTTTTCCTGGTTTCGGCGTTCTCCACAGGGGTCTGTATGGTTATCTTAGCGGGTAAGAATTGGGATCAACTGGAAGAGAATACTTTGAGAAGATTTTTGCCGGAAGATATTCTACCTGAACAAAAATTTCTTAATTTTGATGATACAGTAGTTAAGACATTGTTAAAGTTAGATGCATTGCTTATAGTTGCGGAAATAATAGTGATTATTACTTTGATTATCAGTTGGAATCTGCTTCCCAATGGACATCTCGCCTTAGGGGCAGTTGTTACCGGTGGTTACTACCTCTTATTTTGGGTCGGTGTGTTACTTCTTGGACTTATTGTCCCACTTATCTTGGGCTTGGTAGAATTACTGGAAGCTACAGATTACCTGGATGGTGCTGCGATATCTATGCTGGAACCTATTCTGGTTCTGGCCGGGGGGTTTTTACTCCGTTATGTAATCGTATACGGAGGACAGATTGTTTATCCAATCCTGACTATGCCGGGATAACATAAAGCACCGGGAAGGGGGTTCCTCGTTCTCCCCCTTCCCCTTTCCCCTACCGATAGCCTTTCGCCAAATTCATTACTAGTTCTCAAGAGGTTAAAACTCTGTTAGACTAAAAACAGCCGCAGTTGACAAAATGTAAAAGATGGCAAATAAGGCAAGCACAAACAACCCGAATTTAAAGGTTGAACAAATTTTTTATTTACCTTGGGGTGTGGTAAACTGTGAAAATCGATAGTAAAAGTCCCATACCAATCTATGTACAGCTCAAGGAGAAGCTGAAATATGCTATTGAAACTAGTAAGATTTCTCCTGGAGATCAGCTTCCAACTGTACGTCAGATGGCGGTGGACTTGAAAATAAATCTTAATACTGTTCGCAAGGTTTATCATGAGCTGGAGGATGAAGGCTATATATCCACGCGCCAGGGCAAGGGTACATTTGTAGTAGGTATCCCTGAACGCGCTGTTAATGATATAAATAATCAGCAGATAATGGAGGAACTCCTCGAGAATGCCTTGATTCAAGGCTATGCATTAGGTTTTAATAGTAGTGAGATTATCAATATGCTAAAAAGCAAGATAAAATAAGTCTCTGGAGGGATTAATATGGCGACAGAAAATAAACCTGATCAACAAAAAGTCTATGTTCGTTCCCTTTATAGCCAAAAGCAGAACCGCAAGGGAAAATCCCTGGCTTGGTGGCTGTTTTTTCTTTTTTTTGTAGCAGGCCTGGTAATGTTTTATACTCACAATCATAAAATGATCTATCCAATAACATTTACTATCATCGGATATATCTTCAGTAGTTCTGTAAAAATAGCCCATGAGTGGCAAAGAGCTGTCGTTTTAAGGCTAGGCCGTTTCTATAAACTGGCTGGCCCGGGATTATTCTTTTGTATCCCAGTAATTGATCATGTTACCATCTGGATAGACCAGCGCATGTTCACCACCTATTTCGAAGCAGAAAAAACACTGACTAGGGACAATGTTCCTGTGGATGTTGACGCAGTTTTATTTTGGATGGTCTGGGATGCGCAAAAGGCTGCCTTGGAAGTGGAAGATTTCAATAGTGCGGTAACCTGGGCGGCCCAAACAGCTCTGCGTGATATTATCGGCAAAACCGAGCTGTCTGATATGTTAACTGGCAGAGAACGACTGGATGAGCAACTTCAGAAAATAATTGACGAACGCACTGAAGCCTGGGGGATAACGGTTCAGTCTGTTGAAATACGTGATGTAGTAATTCCGCCTGACCTTCAGGACGTGATGTCTCGTGAAGCCCAGGCGGAAAGAGAGAGAAGAGCCAGGAGGATACTGGGACAAGCGGAAAAAGAGATTGCCAATAATTTTCTCGAAGCGGCACAGATCTACGGCCAGAATGAGGTAGCATTTAAACTTCGCAGTATGAATTTGCTATATGAAAGTGTTAAGGAACGTGGAGGGTTGGTAGTGGTGCCGGGTGGTTTTACTGATCCTGGTTTTGCTTCTCTTTTGGGAATGGTTCATTACAACCGGGTGCCAGGTATAGATGACAACATTATGGATGAAAAAGAGAAAGGAACTAATGAACATTCAGCTTGTAGGAAGAAGGCTGAATGACTTTGGTGCTCTAATTAAGCATTAATGTTGAGTAATTATTTGCAGAATTATAAAACGTAAATTAAGGCTTTTTTCACCGCCCTGTCTGCGTTTATCACATAATTCTAAAGGTTATCTGATAGTAAGTTATAATGTTGTTATAATTCTCAAAAGGAGATGAATATTTTGGCTCTTGAACAGGTTGAATGGGCATTTGCGCAAAAATGCCGACGGGCCGTGGAAGTTCTGAAGAAAAAGGGATTTGATGCAGAATATTGTGATACGTCGCAACAGGCAGCGAAAAATATAATTGATGCCGCTCAAAATGCAGATTCTATTGGATTCGGCGGTTCTATGTCGGTGAAACAATTACAGGTGGGAAAAGAACTTAAAAAGATGGGGAAGACGATACTTAATCATGGGTTGCCAGACTTGTCACCGACTGAAAGGTTAGATATAATGCGCCGTCAGCTTACCTGTGATTTATTTCTTACCGGAACCAATGCTCTGACTCTTTCCGGTGAACTGGTAAATATTGATGCCACCGGCAACCGGGTAGGAGCTATGCTTTTTGGTCCCCGAAAAGTAATTGTAGTGGCCGGCCGTAACAAGATTGTGGAAAACACGGAGGAAGCCGTTAAAAGAATAAAGGATTATGCTGCACCTCCTAATGCCCGGCGGTTGGGATATAAGACGCCCTGTGCCGTGACCGGTTTTTGTTCTGATTGTGATTCACCTGAACGTATTTGCCGTATTACGACTATTATTGACCGAATTCCCAGATTATCAGATATAAGAGTACTGGTAGTTAACGAGGATATGGGTTTCTAGATAATTTAAAAGTCATAAGAGCACCGGGCGGTAAGGCATATCCAGTTTGCACCAGTCTCCGGCAGCGGAAACACCAACGGCTTGTTATCTACCCCTCACTCCTCACACCTTACCCCTTACTACACAAAAAGCCGGAGCTATCAACCAACTCCGGCTTTATAGTTACTAGCTTGGCCTAAAACTTGTCCCCGTCTTGTTTATTGGTTCTTAACCATATATTCATTTCGTTGGCAGCTTTGATCAATTCATCCTGAAAGTCGGGATGAGCGATGTCAACAAGTGCTTCTGCTCGCTGCCAGGTAGATTTACCTTTCATTTGGGCAATTCCATACTCAGTAACGATATAATGCACTACGGCCCGTGATGCAGTAACAATGGCTCCAGGAGTGAGGACAGGCTTGATTCTGGATTGCAGATTCCCTTGACAATCATTAAAAGTGGAACTAATGCAAATAAGTGCCTTTCCTTCTCGGGAAGCATAAGCTCCCAGAACAAAGTCAAGTTGTCCGCCGGTTCCGGATATATTACGAATACCGGCTGATTCAGAACAGACCTGGCTGAACAGGTCAACCTCGATGGCATTATTTATAGATATGACTTTATCGTTTTGGGCAATTATGCGGGGATCATTACTGTAGTCTACCGGGTAGGATGCACACATAGGGTTGTTATCCATAAAATCATATAATTTGCTGCTGCCCATAGCAAAAGTGTAGACCATCTTGAATCTATCTATATTCTTTCTGGCGCCGGTAATCCTGCCGGCTTCATACATTTCCATATAGGCATCAACCATCATTTCGGTATGAACACCCAGGTCTTTTAAATCACTATCGGCAATTAGAGAACCAACTACATTAGGCAGACCTCCAATAC
>JBDKUD010000149.1:0-16120 GCA_039679805.1 Syntrophomonas sp.
TAATTCTTTCACGACAATTTGTCATAGGCCGGGAATAATTTACCACGGCGAAAATCTTTAATTCTGGTGATTCATAGGCACCTTCTACCAAATTAAGGGTTCTGGCACCATTTACTCCATAGCCAATGTCCATAATAATATCCCCTTCATTCATCAAGGCCCAACGAGCCCGGGGACTCAACATGGCACCAGTTTCTCCCAGTCCAAATGAATCTTCCTGCGAAAGACCAATAACAGTCAATCCTTGTGCTTCCAAATCTTTTTTTAGTGGTCTTAGTGTATAAAAAGGCTCTACCGTATCCAGGTCAACCAGTGTTACCTGACGTTCCTGCTTCTTCAGGTTTAGAGCCCGATTAATTGAAATCTCGCTTTTACCGCTGGCATATTCTCCTATATAAGCTTCTACAATTCTGGCTGCATGGTTTTCTAAGATTATTACACCTCCTAAAATACACCAACACAATAAAGTTTGCTTAATAAGTAATTGTTGTAAGTATATAATATTTCCTAAATGTGAGTCAATAATTATATTGTATACAGTAAATAATACTCACATTTAATTTATATAGTACACTTAATCTAATTCTATAAAATTTGTGAGCAATTTTTATATTTTTTTGTTTATTATGTGAGACCTGGTTAAGAAGTATCCTGGGCAAAAAAATAAGCGGATTTTTTTCCGCTTATTTTAGCCTGTTTTTATTTAATTAAAATCTGAAAACAAATTATTAGAATAATCCCTGGTATGCCTAGAAAACCGGCAATCAAAATAGTAATAATATTTACCGGTGCATTAAATGAAAAATATCCTCCCAAATAATTAGTTAATAACAACAGAACCAATCCGATAGCTGAATTTAGAACTAATTTCCACAATAATTTGATAGGTTTAGTTATTACCTGACCCACTATATACAATATAACCATTAAAAATAAGGCTGCAATAACTACATTAACCGTTTCCATAAAGCACTTCCACCTCTCTTTAAAAGAATATTTTTAATACCCTCTTATGGTGCTAATTACAGAGATGCCTGCTTCTGGTAATGTTTTATCTGTTTTAAAATATAATCATATCTTTTTTCTTCCGCCTTAAGGGTAAAAATAGCACAATCGATCAAATCAGGATCATCCGCTATGTCAAACCGGTTATGGGCACATTTTAATTTTCCCCGGGCTTCATCCAGCATTACTTGCAGAGAATACTGCCGGGTATCAACTTCAGGCTCTTGAATAACCATCAGGTTAAGTCCCTTACCAATCAACCATTTAACCCAGTCCCACATTTTATCACCTCTCTGGACATGAATACTGCAGTTTTACATCTTTAACTGCATTCTATGCCAGACAAGCTATAATTATGATAATTCTTTACGTCCCTCTAATGCGCTTCTTAAAGTAAGTTCATCAGTAAACTCTATATCTCCGCCTACCGGTATTCCGTGAGCTAATCTGGTTATCCTTACATTATATTTACCGGCTATACTGGCCAGGAAACGTGACATTACTTCTCCATCAGTATCAGGATTTAATGCCAGTACTACTTCCTTAATTTCTCCGGAAGACAGACGGTTAATAAATGGGTCAAGGTTCAATTTATCCAACTGGCTATCCTCCAACAAATGGAACTCTCGGTTAATAACAAAATATTTGCCTTTGAAACCGGTTCTTTCAATAGCAATAATGTCGCTGGCCTCTTCTGCCACGCAAATGATTGACTTATCTCGATACTCATCCCGGCAGATACTACAGGGATCGGTATCAGTCAGATAACCACATTGCGGACAGGGGAAAATTTTTTCCCGGGCATCAATAATTGCCTGAGCCAGCTGTTTAGCCTCCCGGGGAGGTTGTTTTAGAATATACAGAGCAAGCCGTTGGGCAGTTTTGGGCCCAATGGTTGGCAACTTCAAGAGCTGATCAATTAAATTATCCAGTGGCTGGGCAAGTCTCAAAATTCTGCCTCCTTAATGTAGATGTTAATAGACGCAGACTTTTTAATTCAACACTGACTCGCTGCGCTCGTACACAGATTGGGGAAGATTAATACTGATTTACATTGCAACCGAATAGCGATGTTAAGTCGTGGTACCCGTAAATATGATTTATACAGATTTATTGAAATACTGAAGTAATACTAAAATTTCTTATCTGTTTGCATCAAAGTATGTATACTCCATATATAAATAATAAAAAATTCTGTGACAATCCAGAAAAATCTGTGTCCTTCTGTGTTGAATTTAAAAGTCTGCGTCTATTCCCGTTCGCTGATTATTACAGTCCGGGGATGTTGAAGCCGCCGGTTATCTTGGCCATTTCATTTGATACCGTGTCCTGGGAAACCCTTATCGCCTCATTTATTGCTGCCATGATCAGGTCCTGGAGCATTTCAATATCTTCCGGGTCTACAACTTCCGGTTTAATTTGGATATCCAGCACTACCTGCTTACCGTTAACTTTAACAGTTACTGCTCCTCCACCGGCAGTAGCTTCAAATTCTCTCTCCTGTAATTCTGCCTGCATCCTAATTATCTCGTCCTGAACCTTCTTGGCCTGTTTCATCATTTTGTTCATGGAGCCTCCACCAGGATTGAATTTCAAATCAAATACCTCCTTAGTCTTTAATATCAACTATATCTTCACCAAAATACTCAATAGCCTTTTTTACAACAATATCATTATACTGATTATCATCCAGAAAGATAAACTGGCTCTCCAGGTCCCGGCCTAAAACTTCTTTTAATACAACGTCCAGGATATCCCGATTGTTCTTTTCTTCCATTTTCTCCTTGTGGAATTTATACCCTTTGCGAAAGCCAATATAAATGGTATCATCTTTAATTCCCAGCAGCCGTCCCTGGCACAGCAGTGCATGGGTAGGGATTTTCTTTTCCTTGACTCCTGCCAGCAACCGGTTCCATAAAGCCTCCCGGCCGGGATCCTTATCGCTCCGGTCGGAATTACCGGCAGGTTTTGTTTTTGGTCGTTGTGGGACTGCTGTTGCTTGTTTGATTTCTCCCGCAAACAAGGCTATCATTTCCATAAAACTTATTTCCAGCAGGAACTTTTGTCCATCACTGAACTTAAGTTTTTCTCCGGCATCCATCATAATCTGTAATGCTTGCATGAGCTGATTCTTATTTACCCGGGACTTTTGTTTCTCCAATAAACTTTTTTCATCTTCACCTACCAGGCTTAAATCGGCCTGATTGCCAACTAGCTGATACAACAACAGGTCCCGCATATAAAAAGCTGCTTCCTTCACAATCTGGGGAGCTTCTTTCCCCTGATTAAGAGCTGACCCCAGCATCTCAATAACCTCAACAATATCCTGGGAAAATACTGCCTCCATCAACCGCGCCATAAATTCTTCATCAACCAGCCCCAGTACATCTAATACATCCTGGCGGGTGATACTGCTTCCTTTATAAGAATAAATCTGATCCAGCAGACTTAAAGCATCCCGCATACCTCCATTAGCCCGACGGCTAATAAGCTCACTCGCCTTTGGTTCTACCTGGATATCATTAGCGGCAGCGACCTTTTCTAATTGGGCATTTATTTCTGCTACCGTCAACCTTCTGAAACCATAGCTCTGACAGCGAGACAGTATAGTAGCCGGTATTTTATGTAATTCTGTAGTAGCCAGTATAAATATAACTGAATCAGGTGGCTCTTCCAATGTTTTTAATAAAGCATTAAAAGCCTCGGTAGTTAACATATGAACTTCATCAATTATATAAACCTTCTTTTTACCCTGGGCAGGCAAAACCCGTACTTTGGAACGCAAGTCTCTTATTTCATCGATACCCCGGTTGGACGCAGCATCAATCTCAATAACATCCATAAAATTTCCATTATTAATATCTGTGCAGGTAGAACATTCGTTACAAGGTTCGCCCTCTTTTATATTTCCACAGTTAGCCGCCTTGGCCAGGATTTTGGCAATACTGGTTTTACCTGTTCCCCGGGGACCGGAAAAAAGGTAGGCATGAGATAGTCTTCCCTCTTTGGTTGCATTTCTCAAAGCAGTAACTGTCTGTTCCTGCCCCACTACTTCGTTGAAACATCCGGGCCGCCATACTCTGTATAAAGCCAGATAAGACATCCCCATGGCCTCCTTAAACTTTCTCTTGTTAACATTTTCGCTATCAGCCGTTTTTATCCTTTTTGGATAAACAGAGTTCTTACGTAAGATGGAGCTTGTCTCCAGCTGACGTTAGAACTCGTTATCCAGGAGCTTAATGCCGCTTAACTAAGCGGGAGTCTCACCCTTCGGGTACGCGAGCGGCAATTAGTTATCGGATAAACAAAAAGCAGGAGTCGCTTCCTGCTAATTTTTATATTATACTTTGCCGTGCACCTGGCCTGGAAACTACCCTCCGAGCGTTACTTGAACAGTTAACTCCATTCAGGTACCCCTTCGTCACACAAGATGGACCTCTTAGTGCTGCTTCCTTCCGGACCTGACACGGTTCAAGGTGTCTCATTGCGAAGGACCCAAACTTCTCAGTCACTTATTCAAGCCAGACCTCACAGAATAGAGCCTCGGCTCAGGAATTCGACCCTGCTGTAGCGGGTTGCAGGTTACAAGGCTCCGCTATTTCCCCGTCTAGCACGGCAAATTTTATTTCATTAAATATTTCTGGATGATTACAACTTTGCCTGGTTGTGTCTGGCAATAGTGGTAATTTATTAAGGAGATTCCTGACTGCTGAAATTATGAGCAAAATCCTCCCGTATTCTCCAGCATTCGTTTGTTTATTGTACAACCTTTTTGGCCTCATTGCAAGTACAATTGAAATCCGTTAACATCAAGCCTTTATTAACCTCTCGCCAGGTTTTCCGCATGCTTTCGCTTCAATATCCGCATTTCTGCCAGCAGGAATACAGCTGTCACCAGTGAGGAGGTAAAATCTGAAATCGGCCCCGCGTACCATACACCTTCCAGATGGAAAATGCGAGGCAAAATAATTAACAAAGGAATAAGGATAATTACCTGGCGCAGCATACTTAAGAGCATCGACTTTCCGGCCTTGCCGATGGCCTGAAAGAAATTAGCGCTAACAATTTGGAAACCAACTACCGGTAGAACTAAAAGGTACAATCTCATACCATGTACCCCAATACTAATCAGCTCTTTATCCGAAGTAAAAGCCCCCAGCAGTTGGGTTGGGAATAACTGTATCAGTATAAACCCACCGGTAACTAACAGAGTAGCCGAAACAATAGCCAATTTCAGAGTCCTTTTCACCCGGTCCAGCTGTCGGGCACCATAGTTATAGCCAATAATTGGCTGAGCGCCCTGGTTAATGCCAATTATCGGCATCAAAACAAACATAGCAATGGTATTAATTATTCCAAAGGCGCCAATAGCTGCATCTCCTCCATAACGTGCCAGCCCCTGATTAAACAGAATAATTACTACACTGGCGGTTAGCTGCATGGAAAACGGAGCCATGCCAATAGAAAATATCCCCTTGATTAGGTCGAATCGTAATGGCATATATTTAAGGCGTAACCTCAAAACATTACTTTTGCCTCGAAAATGCATTATAACCCAGGTGGCGGAAATGGCCTGGGAAATAACAGTGGCAACAGCAGTCCCTCTAATTCCATAACCCAAAAGGTAAATAAAGATAAAATCCAGTACAATATTGATGCCCGCATTTATTAACAAGGTCATCATGGCTATGCGCGGATTACCCTCAGCCCGGATCACCGCACTTAAGCCAAAGCTTATATAATTAAAAAGAGATCCTAATAAGATAATACTAATAAACTGGCGGCCATAAGGCAGAATGTGCGGACTAGCCCCAAAATGCGTAAGCAGCGGATCTAAGAATACCAAACATAATGTAGTAACTAGTACGGAAATAATTAAAGTCAAGGTAAATGCATTGCCGAGGATATTTTCTGCTTCGTCTCTCTTCTGCTCGCCCAGGCGAATAGATACCAGGGGACTCGCACCCATACCAATAAGCATACCAAAGGCCATCATTATAAATGAAATAGGCATAGTGACTGACATCCCCGCGATGGCATCAGCACCAACAATATTGCCAACAAACAAACGGTCAATTACCGTATATATTGAACTGGCGATCATGCCTATGATAGCAGGTACAGAAAACTTCCATAAAAGCTGTGATACCGGGTTCTCGCCCAGTTGTTTTGTTTTTTCGTCCATTAGTAACTCCTTCTGCAAATTGGATACATAACATTATACAGTATTACCCCAACAACGAAAAATCCGCCGATCATAATCTTCGAGATTTTTGATGTTTATTGTCGATTGTATACGCCATGGCTAAGGAAAGTATAATTAATAATTTTTATATTGACATTTAAAATTTCAATGCTTATCTTATATGTAAGAGTTAAATTATAAGAATTAAATAGCTGTAATGGTGGCTGATAGAGAGACCTCATGGTAGCTCAAATAGAAACCAATATTTTTAGTGCCGGGTGGACAATGTATTTTGTTGGGCATTTAAAATGTTGGTTTTTATTATTTTACAGACAATACCTAATGCCAGTTACTCAAATTAAATTAATGGGAGGTTTCTTATGGCTGGGCAAATTAAACTGGTTCAAGAAAAAAATAGCCAGGCTTCCAGCGTACCGGGGCGTAAACTGAACGAACAGCAACGCCGGCAGCTTCAACACGAGTTTAAACTCTATATGGAACAGTACTTTAAAGATAAACTGGGTAAAGGTGTGGACTACACCAAAATCGTAATTTGGGATGATATGTTGATTATCCGCGGCGAAGGTTTTTTAACCACGCCGGAGAAATATATTAATGAAACTCCTTCGGGAAGAGAGGTGGTACGAGCAGCCCGAATGCAAGTGGTTAAGCAACATGCGATTGATAATGTAGGCTATTTCGAAAGAAGATTGGACGCCAAAGCAATTCATCATGCTTATGAGTTAGAACCTGAAAATGACTTTTGGATGCATGTTATTGTTTTTGACCATGTATTGACTGAGAAATCGGGCACTGAATAATAACGATAAAATAAGAATATTACGGTAGTCCAGTGAGAACCCCTCGGGGGGGGCTCCAGAGAAGACCGATGTGTTATAAAGCGCGTTTTGGCGCATTTAACTCATCGGCTTTTTGTTTTTTACGATCAATAAGGCGGTGTTAATGTCCGGGAGATTATTTGGAGGGTGAGTCTCTCGGTCCAAGAAAATGATGGAATTTATAAAAATATTAGGAGGTAAGTGAAATGAGTGATACTATGAAAGCCCTGGTTTATCGTGGTCCGGAAAAGATTGGCCTGGAGGATGTACCTGTACCCAAAATTATTCAACCCGATGATGCCATTATTAGAGTAACTACTTCTACCATCTGTGGTACAGATATACATATCTGGCACGGTGGCATGCCCGAAGTAGCCGACGGAAGAATAATCGGTCATGAATTTGTGGGAGAAGTTGTCGAAGTTGGTCCCGCCGTCAGAAATAACAAAGTTGGCGATAAAGTAGCTGTTTCCTGTGTTACCCAGTGCGGTGAATGTTTCTACTGTGTACGCGGCATCTATTCTCATTGTACAACTGGCAGTTGGATTTTTGGTTACATGATTGATGGTTGCCAGGCAGAATACGTACGGGTTCCTCATGCAAACCTGGGCATGTTTACCATACCCGAAGGTCTGACCGAAGAAAACGTATTATACGTAGGTGACATCTTATCAACCGGTTATTTTGGTGCTGAAAATGCTTGTATTGAACCAGGCGATACTGTAGCAGTAATGGGTTGCGGCCCGGTTGGAATGTGTGGTATGACTACTGCCCGTTTATGGGGACCTTCCAAAATTATCGCAGTTGATATCAACCAAGAACGGTTGGACTTCGCTGTAAAGCAAGGTATCGCAGATGTTGGACTTAACCCGCTAAACGTAAATGTCCCTGATGCAATTAAAGAAATGACCGAGGGGCGCGGCGCTGACAGAACTATTGAAGCCAACGGTTTTAAAGCAACTTATGATATGGCAATAGATTCCGTTAGACCAGGTGGTAATGTTTCCTTTATCGGCGTATTTGAAAAGCCCCAGGAGCTTGCCATGAACACATTATGGATTAAAAACATCAGGATCAGCATGGGTTTATTAAATGCCAACCGGATTCCTGAATTAATTAAACTGATCCAAGCTGGCAAGATCAGTACTGACTTCCTGGGTACACATCGCGCTCCATTAAACGATATTGTTAAGGGTTATGATATTTTCGGCGGCAAAAAAGATGGTTGCTTGAAATGGATAGTAACTCCTTATCAAAAATAAAATAAAAACCTAACTGTCTTTATAAATTAAATTTGGTTTCACTCTCCCATTATAGGTTTTATGTTCAAGCCAAAAGGCACCTCTTTCCCAAGGGGTGTCTTTTGGTTTTCTGCTTGAAAAAGGGCTTCGGCAATAATTGAACCTTCACATACCGAAACCCTTATGATTGTTTAATTATAAGAAAACTTCCTTCTATGCCTTCTTCTTATCCTCGAGCTCATCAATGTTATCTTCTTTAGCTTTCCTAAAGTTCTGAATGGCTTTACCCATAGATTCTCCTACTTGAGGAAGTTTACCCGGTCCTACTATTATTAGCACGATAATAAGGATAAAAGCTATTTCCCAGGGTCCAAGGTTGCCGATAAAACCAACCATTTGATTCCTCTCCTTTCAAATACCCGTATCTGTATTGTAGCATATAATAAATCCTGAGGTGGCCAAACCACCGAGGACCGTTATTTTCGCCGGGACCTGACCAAGTCCCGGTGTGAGGTAAAGGATTAAATGAAAGAGAATCTATGTTAAAAGGTGCTACCCCATGGTAACCGCTTCTATTATTCCAGCATAGCTGTGCAATCCGGACAGCAGATAGTTTACACCGAAAAAGGTGAATAAAACTAACACGAAGCCTGCAATGACTATTATACTGGCGTTCTTGCCTCTCCAGTCCCGATTCCTGTGCAGATGCAGGTATATCGCATATATTATCCAGGTTACTAAGGCCCAGACCTCTTTCGGGTCCCAGCTCCAGTAAGTTCCCCAGGCCTGTTCCGCCCAGATAGCTCCAAGAACTATGGATAGTGACAGCATGACAAACCCGGCCGCAACGATGCGGTACACGGTATCTTCCTGAACGCTTGGTCCTGCTTTTAGCAGCTGCATTACAGCTAATCCCGCTGCCAGTGCGAAACCAGCGTAGGCAAGTGCTGCTGTTAATACATGAATTGTTAACCAGGGACTTTTCAAGGCCGGCATTAGCGGACTGACCTCTGCAAACTGGCCTTTCATTATTATTACGACCGACAGGATAAGCATAGCTGCAATGACCATGACTACTCCGCCTGCATTCTTTACTTTGCTTTTATATTCAAAGACAATATATAAAACCACCGTTAAAAAGGTAAAGCTGAGTATAAATTCGTAGCCACTGCTTAGTGGTAGACGGCCCGAAATAATGGTCCGTACAATCAATGCCAGCAGGTTAAGGATACATCCACCTGCAGCTACCAGGAAAGCCGGTCTGGCACTTGTGAAGTATAATACTGCTCCTGCAATATATAGCATAAGTACTGTATATATGGATACTTGAATTAATGTTGTCATAGCTTCTCCTGTTCATTCGGATTAAAATCATTTACTCCATATTCTCTATTTCGATGTCTTCCTGATTAACCATGCTTGATTTTCTTTTCACCGGGGTTGCCAGCAAGGCCAAAGATACACCTATCATAAACATTAATCCTCCGGCCAGTGCCAATGGCAAGCCGGGATCTGATTTAACTTCCAACACGGTGTAGGGTTCGACTCCAGTAAATGTGATATAGATGTTATTGTCTATCTCTATCTTATCACCAAATTTGGCCGCCCCTACTCCCAGGAGTTTATCATTTTCATATACGGAATATACAACCCGGGGATTGTCGGGCTTCATTGAGGTTTGTCCCATCCCCCCGGCAGGATCAAAATTCGGAAAATAGCGGTACATCTTTACTACTCGCTTGGTACCCGTTATTTTTAGCAAATCTCCTTCTTCTAACAACTTTTCTGTTACATGACCTGCATTATCTACCGGTTTTACTTTAACCATATAACCGAAGCTCTGCTGATAGGCTTTGATTTCCTGGTATTTTAACGGATGGTTTACGCTTATCGTCTCTTGGCGTATGATTTTATCATCCTCAAGTATAGTTACATACGAGTAATACTGGGAGGGAGAGCCATCTTTATTGAATTTAATCTTAAAATCATCCAGGCGTAAGGAAAAGGGTTTGTCTATGGTTATAACTTTAGAAATATCTACGGTATCACCTGTTGCAATACTGATTTCTCCACTTTGCCCTAAATAGGCATATATAGTTCCTCCAGCCAGAATAAATACAATTCCAGCATGAAGTAAAATAATTCCGATCTGCCTGGGCAACCACTGTCTGCTTTTCGTGCCCTTAATAAATCCCGATTTAAACCGATTTAACCTGTTAATCGTACATAATACCATGTTCAAGAACAGCAATAAAAGCAGACATTTAAAGAGAACCGTATTGAAAAATACATCAGGAAGAAAAGCACTGCCCAGAGCTGACGCCAATGCTATCAAAACCAGAAGCACTAGTCCGGTTTTCATTGAGGAAATAGAGCGATATATTCTCTTTGCGCTTGCCATTATTTCACTCCTAACCGGCAAACCTAATAATCTTTCATTCTTATATTATTACTGCTTTTTCCAGCTTCCATCCAGATCGTTCATCCAATTAAACTGATGGCACTCTGAACACATTACTTTGGATTGCCGGTGCATGCTATGACATAAGTTGCAATTTTGCTCACCATTATGAGAATCATGCGGATTGGATTCATCAAAGTTGGTTTTGGCTTTAACTTTATCAAAGTCATGGCATCTCAGGCAAAATTCTCTAGAAAACTTACGCTTATCCAGGGGGGTCTTATAATCTCCGGTAACAAACTTTATGCCTTCCTCGGCCTGTATTGAAATTGAACTCTCATGGCAATCATGGCATTTTACATCTGCATCTGCATGTTTATTGGCCAGGAGATTACTACTATGCCAGGATTGGTAATATGGCTTCATAATGTGGCAGGTACTGCAAAAAGCCGGGTTATCGCTGGCTTTCACCAGTCCAACGCCAGCCCCCGCCCCAACTACCAGTACCAGGGCGATTACTATAATTATCACTTTTTTTGTAAATATTTTTTTCCATCCGCTCTTATCCGCTTGCTCTTTCTTTTCCACTTAATGCCCTCCCTTAATGAACGAAGTTTTCGAATTGATCATCTAAGTAGTATTTCACTTACGCCACATTATATACTTTGTTTCGACAATTTTCTTTAGTGTGATGTCCAATTATTACTCCATACTTTTGTATCAGCATACAGTCGCATATCGAAATACAGCATGATAACCTGTTATCAAGAGATTATAGCCTGATGATTTATAAAACCTACCTATTTTTAAACACAAATCATTGTCGAAGAAAGGGGCTGCAATTATGAGTGAAGAAAACAACAAGAAAGGCATTTCCAGAAGAAAATTTCTCCAGGGTTCAGCTATTAGTGCCGTAGGACTTGCTTCTGCCAGTTACCTGGCCGGATGTGGCACCAAAGAAGATACTCCTACTACATCTTCATCTGCGGGGGAAGGCAAAAAGTGGAGCTGGGAAACAAAACCGGCTGCTATTCCGGCCTCAGAAATTAAGAAAACCGTTAATACCGATGTCTTAGTAATAGGTGCAGGACTGGCTGGTACCGTGGCGGTCTTATCTGCCAATGAAGCAGGTGCCAAAACTATCCTCATTGATAAAAACGAGACATATGCTTGCCGCGGCGGTCATATTACTGCTTTTAACAGTAAACTGCAGCAACAAATGGGCATTAAAGTCGACTACCGTCAAGTCGTTAGAAGATGGGTAGAATGGGCTCAGGGTAGATGTAAAGAAGATTTACTGTGGCTTTTCGCTCATAAAAGCGGAGCCTGTTTTGACTGGGTCATGGACATGGCAGAACCCCGGGGACTGAAAGTAGCGCTGTGGGACGGCTATTACAAGGGGCCTGATTATACCGAAGTTCCGGTTACTCACTTCTTCTATCAAGACGGCACGAACTTTATTTATGAAAACGGAAATATCGAGGGAGCTGGTAATGCTGTTCTGCTTCCCGTATTAGAGTCAATTATTAAAGAAAAAGGAATTCCCATTCATTATAAGACTCCGGCGGTTCAGCTTATCAGAGAAGGCAATGGACGGGTAAAAGGCGTAATTGCCGGGAAGAAAGGCAATTATACCCAGTATAATGCCAGTAAAGGCGTAATAATTGCTACCGGCGACTATGCTTCCGATAAAGAAATGGTAGAAAGATACGACCCGTTTGCTCTCAAAGCTGATTCTCAGATCTATTTCCCCAACAAATGCAATACCGGTGATGCCCATAAAATGGCCATGTGGGTTGGTGGCACCATGCAGAAAGTGGAGCCCCATGCCGCAGTTATTCATCTGGAATCCGGAGCTCAAAGTTATGGGTTCCTGCATGTTAACGCATTAGGCAAACGCTTCAAGAACGAAGACGTTAATACTCAGTCCAAGAGCTGCAGCAAAGAATTTGAAAAAGATGGTATCGCCTTTACCATTTACGATGCCGATGGTTTAGCTGAAGTTAAACAACAGATTGACAGCGGTATAGCAGGCGGTTTGTTCTACGGCCAGACCTTCATGCGCAAAGGCACCCAGTTTGACATGGAAGCTGAGAAGCAAGTACTGGCCGGACAAGTGAAAAACGGCAAAGTGCTTACCGCCAATACACTGGAAGAGCTGGCCCAAAAGATGAAAGTGCCCGTGGACACTTTCCTTGCAACTGTAAAGCGCTATAATGAATTAGTTGCTGCTAAAAACGACGTTGACTTTGGCAAACGGGCCGAGTTATTAACTCCCATTGTGAAACCACCTTTCTATGCCGGCAAACTATTAAGCACCGTACTGACCATGGTAGGTGGATTGCGCACCAACACCAACTTGAATGTTTTAGATGAAAATGATAAACCTATCGAAGGCCTGTATGTGGCCGGGTCTGCAGCTGGTGACTTTTTCGCCAACGACTATCCTACTATATGTCCTGGTATCGGGCATGGTCGCTGTATTACTTTCGGCCGTCTGGCCGGTCTTATTGCTGCTGGTAAATCGGCAGATGAAGTACCCTCACTAAATGTCTAATTTAGCTTTTATGTTTACCCCCAACTTTTGAGCTTATAGGGAGTGTTATTTTACCTAACGCTCCCTATAACCTAGTCTGCCAATTAGATTGATAAAAAAAAGGGTCATTACATCCAAATGTTAGAGGAAGATTAGTTATACATTAATCTCAATAATTCGGTAAGATTAATATTATTACCTAAAATTACTACGATTAAGGGTGTATTTATGGCAAAAGAAATAAAGACTGCATACTATTTATTAGAAGGCATGCTGGATGGTGGATTAGCTTTTGTTGGCACATATCTCAACAAAAATATTGGGCACGTTGTAATAATAACTGATGCTGTTGGTAAGATACACTACCCGGATATTTTGGAACCTTCCAATAAATTTGACAATGCGTTGGCTGATATTTTCGACAAGTTCTCTCAAAACAATTATTACCACCACCCGAATAAAAGCCTATATTATATGATTCAACACAACGCCAGCAGTATTGCTTATGTAATAGTAGAAAAATTGCCCGCTAATGCAATTGCTCAAACAATTGAGGTTATTTCCCGGAGCGAACTGGCATTAAAATATCATTTCTTTCTTAGAAATGAACAACGAGAAGCTTTGGGCCAGCACCTGTGGGAAAACTTCTTTATGTCCACAGGAGCCAGCATTCCTGATAAGCTAAAACTCTATGAACAAACTATGGACCTTAATAATTATTATTTTGTCTCTATTTTAGACGTCGAAGAAGATACCTCTAATTTAGATTGGAATATATTGCGTTCGTATATGTACGAGACCATGAATAAAGAGCGTTCTGAATATATTAGTTCTATTATAGCTCCGGGTCGTTTGGTTACTATTTTACGAGGCAATCCTAAAGGCGGCCCCATGGATATAGATCCAGATTGGTCCGGAAGAGAAACGATAGAGGCAACCAAAGAATCCATAGAAAACAAGTTCAACATATCTGTTTCACTAGGGTTAGGACGAGTATACCTGCCCTCGGGGTTGCTTAAAAGTTATCAAGAAGCTTGTATTGCCCTGGCTCTACCTCGTCTTATGGGGAAAGACCGGTTTGTTCAGTACTTTTCTCAATTAGGTGTATTTACTGCTTTGTTTTCTCTTGAAACTGAGGTATTAAAAAATTACTGCCTGCAACTTCTGGGTAAAGTAATAGCGCATGATGAAAAACACGGGACTGATTTCCTGGGCACCCTGAGAATACTACTTGATAACGAATGCAGCTGGACAACCACTGCCAATCAGCTATACGTACATGTTAATACCGTTTATTATCGAATGCTCAAAGTGGAACAGCTTCTTAATGTTGATTTTTCATTATTTGAAACCCGTATTGACCTCTTTACAGCCATTAGAGCCTGGGACACTTTGAAAATTTGCAAACTTTTAGATTAAGGGCGTTTAATAAAGTATAATTAACACAAAATTTATCAATGAGGGATGAGATGAATTACATGACGACAGCTTCTAGCGGTACATGGAGTTGGGAAACACCACCTGCTCCTATACAAGCCGCTGAAATCAAAAAAACAGTTGATACCGATGTTGTGGTAATTGGGGCAGGATTGGCTGGAATGTGTTCTGCCCTGGCTGCCAAGGAGACCGGAGCTTCTCCTGTTATAATTGAGAAAAATGGTACATTTTCTGCGCGCGGCAATCATAATACTGCTTTTGGCAGTAAGGTGCAACAGAAATTAGGTATTAACATTAACTACCGCAAGGTCATTAGGGATTGGATAAGTTGGGCTCAAGGCAGACTTAACGAAGATTTGCTCTGGCTTTTCGCCCGAAAAAGCGGAGCATGTATGGACTGGCTTATAGATATTGCTGAAGCCGGTGGAATGTCAGTTGGTATCTGGGATGGCTATTACAAGGGCCCTGAATATACAGAATATCCAGTTACTCATATATTCTATGTCCCCGGAAAGCAGGAAGATTCATGGAATTACGGTCTGGGAAAAGTATTAGAGAGAACTGTTAAGAGCAGAGGAATAGATCTCCATTACAACATGCCCGCAGCAAGATTGATTAGAGAAGGCAATGGTCCGGTTACAGGTGTCATTGCCGGCAATTCAGGAAACTATACCCAATACAATGCCAAAAGTGTAGTAATTACTACCGGCGATTATTCCGGTAATATGGAAATGTTAAAAAAGTACAATCCTTTTGCCCTTAAGGTTGATGCACAAGTATATTTTCCCCAATCGTCAAACCTTGGTGAAGGTCATAAATTAGCTATGTGGGCTGGCGGAGCAATGCAGCCGGTAGAACCACATACAGCCGTAATCCATTTAGAAGCTGGAGCAATGAGTTATTTCTTCCTCCATGTCAACGCTAAAGGAGAACGCTTTAAGAATGAGGATGTTAACACTCAATCCAAAAGCTGTTCTAAAGAATATCAGCCCGGGGGTATTGCCTGGTCTGTTTATGACGCTAATGGCTTATTGGACGTTCAGCAACGGGTAGCAGCCGGAATAGGTGGCGGGTTATTTTGGGATCAGTTAAATCGTCTTAAAGGTGAAGCATGGAGTATGGACGCCGAGCAAAAGCTGCTGGATGAACATATTAAAACTGGTAAGGTAGTAACAGCCGACACTATTGAAGAACTGGCTCGAAAAATGCGGGTCCCAGTAGATAATTTTAAGGCTACTGTAGCCCGCTACAATGAATTAGCAGCATTAAAAGATGACCCGGATTATGGTAAACGTGCTGAGTTATTAACCCCTATTGTAAAACCTCCCTTTTATGCAGGCAGGCTCTTAAGCACCATGCTTACTGCTTCAGGAGGTTTACATACCAATACCCGGTGCGAGGTTTTAGATGCAGATGATGAACCTATTAAAAACCTGTATGTAGCCGGAGCTACTGCCGGTGACTTTTTTGCCAACG
>JBDKUD010000158.1:0-3684 GCA_039679805.1 Syntrophomonas sp.
TCACTGGTATCTGAAAATAAGACATTTGCCCATCCGGCCAGTGTTGATTCCATCCCTTCCTCAGGCAACCAGGAAGATCATGTTAGCATGGGCACCATAGCATCCCGGCATGCCTATCAGATTATCCAAAACACCAGGAATGTACTGGCAATCGAGATGATATGTGCACTTCAGGCAGTTGAGCTGCGGGGAATCGAGAAGATGGCTCCGGTTACTAAAAGACTATATGAAACTGCACGTACAATAACCCCTTCAATTACTAAGGACAGGGTGTTTTCAAAAGATATTGAAAATATAAAAAGCTGGATGGTGGAAGATTGGCAAGATTTGTTTTTGGAAAATAACTGTAATAGAATTGTTAAATTTGCTATATAATTGCCCATCTTTAAGGAATAACATTCGGTATTAAGATATTAATATAAAAGATCCGCGTTAATCATATATTTATCCGCGGACTCCGCGTTGAATTTTCTATTTAATAAGGAGGCTAAAACATGAACAACCTGGACATATACAATGCCATGCAAGTTAAACTGGACAATAAGCTGCCCGATATGCCGGAGTTCTTGTCAGGTATAAGGAGAGCACCGGATAGAGGCTTTAGGCTGACCCCAACGCAAACGGAAACAGCTTTAAAAAATGCACTTCGCTACGTTCCGGAAGAACTTCACGAGGCACTGGCTCCTGAATTTATGGAAGAACTAATCAAGTATGGCCGTATTTATGCTTATCGCTATCGCCCGATCGGCAGGATTTATGGAAAAGATATTAATTCCTACCAGGGAAACTGCCTGGAAGGAAAAGCCTTTCAGGTAATGATAGATAATAACCTGGATTTTGAAACGGCACTTTATCCCTATGAATTAGTAACCTACGGTGAAACCGGATCGGTATGCCAGAACTGGCTGCAGTACCGGCTGATTAAGAAATATCTGGAGATACTGACCCGAGACCAAACCCTGGTGGTTGAATCGGGCCATCCTTTAGGATTATTCCCCTCCAAGCCTGAAGCACCCAGAGTAATCATAACCAATGCTTTAATGGTAGGAATGTTTGACAACCAGGCAGATTGGGAAATAGCTGAACAGATGGGAGTAGCCAATTATGGACAAATGACTGCCGGGGGATGGATGTACATAGGACCGCAGGGGATAGTCCATGGAACCTTCAATACTATTCTCACTGCCGGCAGGCTGAAATTAGGTGTTCCAACTGAAGGTGACCTAAAGGGAAAATTGTTTGTTACTTCAGGTCTGGGAGGAATGAGCGGGGCCCAGCCCAAGGCAATTGAGATAGCCAATGGGGTAGGTATAATAGCAGAAGTGGATTACTCCCGCATCAAAACCAGATATGACCAGGGCTGGGTAACCAGAATAACCAATAGCCGGGAAGAAGCATTTGAAATAGCGGCAGACTACGTAAAGAAACAAGAAACAATATCCATAGCCTACCATGGCAATATTGTGGATTTGTTGGAATATGCAGTTACTAAGAATATCAAAGTGGATTTACTGTCCGATCAGACCTCCTGTCATGCAGCATATAATGGAGGATATTGCCCGCAGGGAGTAACCTTCGAGGAAAGAGGAAATTTACTGGCTGCAGACCGGGAGAAATTCAGGCAGGAGGTAGACAAATCCCTGCGCAGACACTTTGACTTGATAAAGATGCTGGTAAGCAGAGGAACCTATTTCTTCGACTATGGCAATTCGTTTATGAAAGCAGTGTATGATGCCGGGGTAAAAGAAATATCCAGGAATGGCATAGATGAAAAAGATGGCTTTATTTTTCCTTCTTATGTAGAAGATATCATGGGACCGGAACTATTTGATTACGGTTATGGTCCTTTTAGATGGGTATGCTTAAGCGGCAATGAAGAAGATCTGGAAAAGACCGATAAAGCGGCTATGTCCTGTATTGATCCCAACCGGAGAGGGCAAGACCGGGATAATTATATTTGGATCAGGGATGCTCGAAAGAACAAGCTGGTAGTGGGGACTAAGGCCAGGATACTTTACCAGGATGCCGAGGGCAGAATGAATATCGCCTTAAAATTTAATGAAATGGTGCGAAATGAAGAAATAGGGCCGGTAATGATGGGAAGAGACCATCATGATGTAAGCGGAACCGATTCACCCTTTAGAGAAACTGCCAATATAAGAGATGGAAGCAACGTCATGGCGGATATGGCTACCCAATGCTTTGCCGGTAATGCAGCCCGGGGAATGAGTATGGTGACTCTTCACAACGGAGGGGGAGTAGGCATAGGCAAAGCCATAAATGGGGGCTTTGGATTGGTATTGGACGGAAGCACCAGAGTTGATGACATAATCAAATCAGCTATGATGTGGGATGTAATGGGTGGAGTAGCCAGACGCTCCTGGGCCAGGAATCCAAATTCTATTGAAACCTGCATGGAGTATAACCGGAAGTATGCCGGAGCTGGACATATCACCCTGCCTTATATACCAAAGAACGAACTAATAAAAGAAACTGTATCGAAAGCCTTTGAAAAATAAAAAGCACTGAATAAACGCAGACAGCGCAGACAAAAAGATTAATTACTATCTTTAAAAAGTAGGTTATATCTCTTCGGAGAAAAACAACTATATTTAAAATTATTATTAAAAAAATCTGTGTCCTTCTTAAATCATCTGTGTCCATCTGTGTTGAATTTAAAAGTATTGGGAGGAAAATCATATGCCAAGATTAGTAGAATGCGTGCCAAATTTCAGTGAAGGCCGGAATTTGGAAGTAATACAGAAAATAATTGCACCTTTCATTGCAACCGAAGGGGTAAAGTTATTGGACTATAACCCGGATAAAGATCATAATCGGGTGGTTGTAACTGCCATGGGAGAACCGGAAAGTGTAAAAACAGCCATGATAGAAGCAACTGGGGCAGCCATAAAGGAAATAGACATGAGGCAGCATAAAGGTGCGCATCCCAGGATGGGAGCAGTAGACGTAGTACCTTTTATACCAATTCAGGACTTTTCCATGGATGAGGCAGTGGCATTAGCTAAGGATACCGCCCGGGAAATGGCTGAAAAGTTTAGCTTGCCGATTTATTTATATGAAAAGGCGGCAACCGTCTCAACCAGAGAAAACCTGGCCAACATAAGAAAAGGCGAATTTGAAGGAATGCAGGAAAAAATTAAGCAGCCGGAATGGAAGCCTGATTTCGGGCCGGACTATATACATCCCACTGCCGGGGCGACAGTAGTAGGAGCAAGAATGCCACTGGTGGCGTTTAATATAAATTTAAATACCACCAACCTCGAAATAGCCAACAAGATAGCCAAATGTATAAGGCATATATCCGGTGGATTAAGATATTGCAAAGCTATGGGCGTAGATTTAAAGGAAAAAGGAATTGTACAGGTATCCATAAACATGACGGATTATACACGGACGCCGTTATACCGTGTTTTTGAAATGGTAAAGTTCGAAGCGCGAAGATATGGAGCAGAAATAGTAGGCAGCGAGATTATAGGCTTAACCCCCATGGAAGCGCTTATCGATACAGCCGAATATTATATGCGAATTGAGGATTTCAGCATGAAACAGGTAATTGAGTATAGGATGCTGGAATAAAAGTTAAAAACATTAGCTGTGAGGTATTAAATTATGTATGCCGATTTAATAATAAGATCCAACTGCATTGTAACCTGTCAGGAAGGC
>JBDKUD010000089.1:0-5110 GCA_039679805.1 Syntrophomonas sp.
GGGTAGTCCCGGGGCCAGAATAGCTTTCAGGCCAAAGGCCTTGGCAGCCTCAAAATCAGTGCCGCCTGGGGGAGTGGCCAGGGCGATTCGTACAATATGGGGATGAGCGTAGGTCAGAACGTTACGATCAAGAACCATGCTGGGAACAGTATTATAAACGATATCACAAGAATTCATTATGTCCCGAATTTCTGTATACGATGCCCGTAAGCATCCCATTTCATAAGCCCGTGCCAGTTGACCGTCATTTCTGGCTACCACAGTAACCTGGGCACCTAATGATTTCAAATTTCTGGCCAGAGTTATGGCTATTCGGCCAAATCCAATAATACAGATATTACTCCCATGGATAGTTATAGGAGTCTCTTCCATAGCTATTTGGATAGCCCCTTCCGCAGTAGGAATAGAATTAAGAATAGCCAGTTCATCCATTTCTACCACTTCTAACAGAGTGAAGTTGTACTTTTTAGCCCATTGCTGCAAAAACGGACGGGCTGATCCAATAAGTACCAACGCATTGGAAGCCATACTACTAATAGCCTGCTCGGTTAGAAACATCTTTTCGTCGGTGTAAACAGCTCTTATCAGTCCTTCCGGGTTGGTTCCCGGCAAGGGCATGATAACAACTTCCGATTCTTTGCAGGCATCCTCAACAGTATTTACTGAAAAGGCACCATGACAAAGCCTATCCCTGGGTATGCCAGCTGTAACCACAGTTGCTCCCATTTTTACGAGCTCTGACACCAGAATAATTTCCCGGTCATCTCCCCCCAGTACTGCAATCTTAATTCCCGAAAGTACTGAACTCACCAATAGCCCCCCCCTGGGTCCAGAATTATTACCAAAGTTAATAGCAGTATATGTATATCTATTAATTGTGGTGCCTGTCCGGTAAGGTAGGATTTTGAGAGTAATGTCAATAAAGTGCAAAACGAATTAGTTGGTGTACTAGTAAATGGGATACAAATCGTTTATAATAACCGAAATAGCTGGAAATAGTAATATGCAGAAAGGAGTCTTAGCTTAATGGAAGTAACGAAAATGGCAGTACTTAAAATGTTTGGTCTTATGAGAACCAATAACTTCTTACCTATCGAAGATATTTTAGAGAAATACCCCACGGCACCTGAACTTCTTAAGCAATTATTGCAGGAAGGTCTTATTCAACTGAGTAATGGAGAAAAATATGACCCTGAAAAAGATTTGCTGGAACAGTTGGCACCTGGTCCGAAGATCACCGATGCAGGTTATAATTTGTTATTCAGATCTCAATTTTTATTTTAGAAAAGCCATAATAAAAAGGGATTCACTGGTGCATTATATTAGTGAATCCCTTTGTTGTTTTTTAGAGTAAATTATCCAATCCGTAAACAAGTCCTTTTCTCTCCATCATTTTCTTAATGGCCATTACTACTCCCGGCATAAAGCCAACCCGGTCATAAGAATCATGCCTTATAATAAGGCTCTGGCCTACACCGCCGAAAATAACCTCCTGATGAGCTACCAAGCCCGGTAATCTTACACTATGTATACGAATTTGGTTGACTTCTCCGCCCCGTGCGCCAGTAATTTTCTCGTATTCACGTGTATTCCGGGGTGGTCTGTGCGTCCGCCCCTCAGTAATTAATTCTGCCGTCTTGATGGAAGTACCTGAGGGAGCGTCCAGTTTTTGATTATGGTGTAATTCGATTATTTCCACATCAGGCAAATACTGTGCAGCTTCCCGCGCAAATTTCATCATTAATATAGCACCGATTGCAAAGTTGGGAATTATTGCTACCCCTACGTTATTTTCGTTGGCCAGTTTCTCCAGTTGCTTCAGTTCAATTTCATTTAATCCGGTAGTACCTACTATACAGGTCACTTTATTATTAAGAGCAATCTTAGCATTATTAAAAACTGCCTGGGGATTAGTGAAATCTACAATAGCATTCGGTTTAGTTTCCTCGATAACCTTATCCAAATCAGCTTGAACTATCAGTTGGACTTCTTTTTTCCCAATTAAATCCGAGAGCCTTTCCCCTTTTGCCTGCACATCAACTAGTCCTACCAGTTCCAACTCGGTATCTTCATATACCGCTTTGGCTGTCTCCAGGCCCATTTTGCCAAGGGCTCCGGTTACTACTACCCTAATCAGTTCTGCCATTATTCTACCTCCCTTGATTAACTATTCAATAGTTTTATACATTTTGCATTTTTCGTCAAGAATAGCAGTAATTTATTAACCATTAGGCAGTTGATTATAAGCCCTGGCCAGAGCCAAGACGTATTTGCTAATCTCCTGAATCATCCTCTTCTCTATAAAGATGCTGGTGCCAGGGTTTTTTATTTCCTTGTTTATTATTTCCATATATTTATCAACCAAAATAATCTCTCTGCGGATTTTATCCAGTATATCGTTTTCCTCGCTATGCGAATAGAACTTCTTGAGGTTGTGTAATACTATAGGTTCATCATTACTAAGAGCAACTATAGCCGCATATTCAAGCAGTCTATGTTTATCAAGATCAAAACCTAAAAAACTATATATTAAGTGAAGACGTCTGCTGGAAACTTTTGACATTAGAATTGTACGGCTGATGTCTTTTTTATAGCCTTCTCTAATCAAAACCTGATCTAGAATATCCTTATAAATCGATAATACCATTTGTGACATAATAATCACCTCAATATAGTTTAACTATATTCGATATGTTATTATTCCGCCAGTTAATACCTTAACTTGAGTTTAATTGTAAATCAATTGTTATAAATGTTATACTTTTTCGAGATAGAGGGGGAATCCTAATGCCATTTGACGGGATTACTGTTCGGGCTCGTGCTCAGGAATTAAACGCTGACCTCTTGGATGCCCGGATAGATAAAATACATCAACCTGAAAAGGATGAAATAGTCCTTTCTATAAGACAGCATTTAACTGGAAGTGTAAAACTCTTAATATCCGCTAATGCTCGCTGGGCCAGATTAAATATCAGCACAGACCGGCAACCTAATCCCAGTAAACCACCGACCTTCTGTATGCTGCTAAGAAAATACCTGGAAGGCGGAAAAATAAAAGAAATAAAACAAGTCAATTTTGATCGCATAATTCACATACGTATTGAAGCTCTTGATGACTTCCGGGATTGGAAAGACAAACTGTTAATATGTGAATTCATGGGCAAACACTCCAATATTATCTTGGTTAATCCCGAGAATAACATTATTATTGATGCCATAAAAAAATATAGTCACGCCGTTAGTTCATTCCGTGAAGTCCTGCCAGGAAAAGAATACGTCAGTCCTCCTTCCCAGGACAAACTCAATCCACTACTGACCAGTTACGACCAATTTGTGGCTGCCATGTGGAACCAGAGTACAAAAAAGTCCCTGGCGGCTTCCCTTTTTGAGGCATATTCGGGCATTAGTCCTTTTTCCGCCCAACAAATATGCCAAGTAAACGGTTTAGATCCAGATACTGCAGTGGATGAATGCGGAGAATTCGAATTCAGCAAGATGTATACTTTTATTAAAAAAATGCTGGAAAGTATTGACCATGGATCCTTCGAGCCAGTGGTATATTATCAGGGTAATAATCCTTTGGAATATGCAATATCAGAAATACCGTGGCCCACATCTGATGTGAAAGCCATAAGATTTCCTTCCGTCAACCTGGCCTGTGATAATTTCTATTCCACCAAACTAGCCATGGTTAGACTTGAATCTATGAAAACCAATCTCCTTCGTAACCTCAAAGTTTTCCTGGATAAAGCCTGCAAAAAGCGCTTTCTTCAGGAAGGAGATGTGGTAAAAGCACACCAAAATGAAATTTTACGGGTTTGGGGTGAATTAATTACAGCTTATTCACATCTATTGAAAAAGGGTGACACTGAAGCAACATTAACAGATTTTTACTCTGGAGAGGAAATAACTATAAATTTAGACCCCAGATATAATCCAATTCAAAATGCCCAGAAATATTTTAAAACTTACAACAAGGGCCAGCGGGCCTTAAAGCACCTGGAAAAGTTGATGGCCCAGAACCAGCAGGAAATCGATTATCTGGAAACTATTGCAGTTTCTATTAAGCAGGCAGAAAGCATTCAGGAAATTAACGAAATCATTTTTGAGATGGAAAAGCAAGGATACATAAAAGGAAATTCTCACACCCGCAATAAGTTGGAGAAAAGCCAGCCGCGTAGTTATAATTCATCTGACGGGCTGGAAATCCTGGTGGGAAGGAATAACTACCAAAATGATATATTGACCTTGAAAGAATCCAGTAAAAATGACCTTTGGCTTCATACCAAGGACACTCCCGGAACTCATGTAATAGTCCGCTTACCACGCGGTACAAACGATATCAATCAAGTACCGGATGCCACCCTGGAAGAAGCGGCTGCTCTGGCCGCCTATTATAGCAAAGCCAACCAATCGGATAAAGTGGAAGTTGATTATACCTTCCGGTTTAATGTCCGTAAACCATCCGGTGCGAAACCAGGCATGGTCATCTATGATGACTACTGGACCATAATAGCCAATCCCCGTTCGGAGATTATAGACAGGCTGGTTAAATAGGTAAATTCAACACAGAAGGACACAGATTAAATCGGAAGGACACAGATTTAATTTTTTAATTCTGGAATAAAACTATCTCTCATAGCGATTATTCCGTACTGATATGGTTGGCTATACGGATTATGATTATAAAGATAAGGTAATCAAAGGAGTAAATCCCATCTGATTACCTTGCTTTTTTTATATTCTTTTCATAGACATTTTGTGATATACCCAGCCAGGGCGTTGATGTATATCCAGTGAAGCGACGTTGGCGGAGGCAGTGAGAAACACCCGGCGAAGTCCGAGTGGGGGATGGGGTCGAGCGACACGGACGTCGCGAGAGCGTAGTTGAACACGGATGTGAATCTACGCGGTGCCCCATCACCCGCGAGGCAAGCCGTTGGTGTTTCCGCTGCCGGAGACTGGAGCAAACTGGATATGCCTCACCGCCCGGTGCTCGCAGGACGTAGAAACGAAGAAAAATACAAGATGTTTTGTTTGTAGCAATAGATGTAGACAATTATAGAAAATAGAAGGTTGAAGGAGTGAGTTCTTATGGGAATTAAGATTG
>JBDKUD010000185.1:0-5112 GCA_039679805.1 Syntrophomonas sp.
TGCACGAAATGGAATCAAATCCGGAAGAGTTAGTCAAAATGGATACATTTGTTAAACGGACCGGCAGCAGCGAAGAACAGGTTAAAGCTGAAATTTCCCAATTATTAGAGGATGATAAGATAATAGATTTGACCGGGAAAGGCGAGTACCTCAGCAATTATGGAATTGATATAATTGCGGACAAAATAACCAAGGCGCTTAATAAATTTCATAATACCTATCCATTACGGCGGGGTTACCCCCGGGAAGATATGCGCAGCCGTCTTTTCGGAAATATAAATGCCAAAATATTTAACCAGCTAATTAAGTACCTGGATGAAAACCGGGGAGTTATAAACAGTAAAAATAATCTGATTATGCTGGCTAACCATCAACCGGTGCCGGGAGAGAGAGAACAGGCCTTAATTGACCAGATTGAGGCCATACTGAACGAGTATTTATTTAATCCACCCTCAATACAGGAAATAAAAGAACAATTGAATATAAAAGACACAGAATATAATGAAATATTTACCTATATAGTTGAACAGGAGATAGTAATAAAATTAAATGAAACCATAATCTTCTCAGCTCGGGCTATTGAAGAAGGAAGAATAATATTAAACGGATATTTTGACCGGGAGAAGGATTTGACCCTGGCATCGGTTAGAGATTTATTTAATACCTCTCGAAAGTATGCGCTTCCTTTGATAGAATATTATGATAGAATTCGCTTTACCCGCCGGGTGGGAGACTTGCGGGTAAGAATCGGCTAGTTGTGAGTTACAGGGGGGAGGTTGCTGTTGTCTAAGATAGGTATTCCACGTACCTTGGCATATTTTATATATTACCCTTTCTGGCATACCTTTTTTTTGCAGCTGGGACATGAGGCTGTTCTTTCAAATACTACTAATCGAACCATAGTTGATAAAGGCGTAAAAGATGCAGTTAATGACGCCTGTATACCTATTAAAATATACCATGGTCATGTAGCTGATTTAATCGGGAAAGTGGATTATATTTTTTGTCCCCGACTGGTAAGTTTGCGGAAACACGGGGATTTTGGTACGGAGACCTTTTGTCCCAAATTCCTGGGTTTGCCGGATATGATTAGATTAGGCATTAAAGATTTACCGGAAATTATTGATGTGCGGATTGACCTGAAAAAGGGTAAAAAGGAATTGGATAATGTTTGTCTGGAGGTGTGACATATCCTGGGGAACAGCCCCACCGAAATAAATAAGGCTCAGAATAAGGCAGTCAAGGTACAAAAGTTATATCAAGATCTCCTGGGCCAGGAAATGCTGCCGGAAGAGGCCATGGAAATTGCACTGGGTAATAAGGAACCAAGGAGAAGTCAATCCCAGCCGGAAATGACCATAGCCATAGTAGGGTACCCCTACACTATTTATGATAATTACATAAATGTCGGCTTAATAAATATATTGCAAAAGGAAAACATCAAAATTGTAACCCAGGATATGCTTAGCAATAAAACCATGAACCATCAAGCCAGAACCTTGCCTAAAAGTATGTTCTGGTATTTCTCCAACCGCGCGCTTTACGGGGCACTTCATTATATTGAAAAGCAAAATATTGATGGCATAATTCATGTTACTGCTTTTGCCTGTGGGCCGGATGCCATGGTTGACCGCATAATAGAAATAGAAACACATAAACGCAGCAATCTGCCATATTTATCCTTAACCATAGATGAACAAACAGGCGAAGCCGGGGTAAGAACCCGTATTGAAGCTTTTCTGGATATGTTGCGCTACCGGAGGGATAAAAATGAAAATTAGTTTTCCCCATATGGGATACTCGTATATTGCGTTTAAATGGCTGGTAGAGAATATGGGGCATGAATGCATTGTCCCTCCAGAACCAGGTAAAAAAACGCTGGATTTGGGGGTAAGGTATTCGCCCGAATTTTCCTGTATTCCTTTTAAGATTCTTATGGGTACATATCTGGAAGTAGCGGAAATGGGTGCTGAAGTGATACTTACTTCTGGAGGTATGGGTCCCTGCCGGGCCGGTTATTATTGGGTTATGCACAAATACTTGCTGGAGGAAATGGGGAAGGACTTGCAGGTGGTTGCCTTTGAGCCACCACTCTGTAACCTCAAGGATTTTTGGAGTAAATTACACCGTCTCAGGGTCAGCGGAGGATTATCGGTTAAAGAGTTTATCAAAGTACTAAAAATCACGTGGGAAAAAATCAAAGCTATTGATGATATTGAAATAAGGTCGCACCAGCTTAGACCTTATGAGCTAAAACGGGGGGATACTACCCGGTCATTATGGTCAGCTTTAGATATGATAGACGAGGCCAATACTTTAGAAGAACTACAGGAAGCCAGACAGGAGGGGCTTAATAAATTAAATAATATAGATAAGGACCTAACCCGCCACCCATTAAAAATAGGAATTATTGGTGAGATTTATGTAGTTCTGGAACCGGCCGCCAATCACTATATGCAGATAATGCTGGGTGAAATGGGAGTAGAAACTGACCGGTCCATTTATCTAAGCGCGTACACTCGTAACAATACCATTGTAAATCTGGAAGGAGATATCCACCAGATGGCTAAACCTTATCTCAATGAGGCGCCTATCGGTGGACATGGGGTTAATAGTATTGGTGAGACAATACTATATGCCCGGCATGGATTTGATGGGGTGGTTCAACTGGCACCATTTGCATGTATCCCGGAAATTGTAGCCAAGAGTATTATCCCCAGCATTAGCCGGGATATGGGAATCCCCGTACTTACCCTATTTATTGATGAACAGACCGGCAAGGCCGGAGTGCAGACCCGGTTGGAGGCATTTGTAGATTTAATGGAAAAAAGACGCGAAACAAAAAGCAAAGTCGAGAGGTTGGTAGTATGAGGAGAGGGTATCTAGGAGTTGATGTAGGTTCAGTCAGTACTAATGTAGTAGTGCTGGATGAGACCGGAGATTTTGTTGCCGGCCAATATCTGCGTACCAGTGGCAAGCCTATTGAAGCGGTCCAGGAAGGTCTCTTTGCTATCGGCCAGGAGGTAGGCCAGGATTTTTCCATTGCCGGCGTAGGTGCTACCGGTAGTGGTCGTTACCTTACCGGTATGATTGTTGGAGCTGATGTAGTTAAAAATGAGATAACAGCCCATGCTATTGCCTCCTCAGCAGTAGTCGAGGATGTAAAGACTATTATAGAAATTGGGGGACAGGACTCCAAAATAATTATAATGCGTAACGGGGTAGTAACTGATTTTGCCATGAATACCGTTTGTGCGGCTGGGACCGGTTCATTCCTGGACCAGCAGGCCGCCCGCCTGTGTATCCCCATTGAACATTTTGGGGATTATGCCCTGAAAGCTAAAAATCCGGTGCGTATAGCAGGACGTTGCGCGGTCTTCGCCGAATCGGATATGATACATAAACAACAACTAGGATATAATATGGAAGACATCATTGCCGGACTGTGTGAGGCACTGGTCAGGAATTTTATGAATAATGTGGGCAAAGGTAAAGAAATCCTAACGCCAGTATTGTTTCAGTGTGGGGTGGCAGCCAATAAAGGGCTGGTACAAGCTTTCAATAACTACCTGGAAACAGAGGTAGTAATACCCGAACATCATGAAGTGATGGGGGCTCTCGGGGCAGCTCTGCTGGCCAGGGAGGCAAGCAAGAAAAAGCAAAAAACTGGATTTAAAGGATTCAATATACAGGGCATAAAATTTAAAACCACAAGTTTTGAATGTAAGGGTTGCTCAAATGCATGTGAAGTAGTACAGTTTTATGAAAACGGGGAACTTTTATCGCGCTGGGGTGACCGGTGTGGCAAATGGGAAGTACAGGCTGTATAGAAATTAAAATTTCGCGGATCCCGGGAAGGGACCGTGATTTAAAATAATTTAACGAGGAGGATGACAATGAAAGGTAGGAAGTTGTTAGGTGTTTTAGTGCTTATGGTTTTCCTGACCAGCATTGTAGCCGGTTGCGGCGGAACCAAAAAGGCCGAGGAAGGTAAAACCACAGGCGATAAAATACCGGTAGGAATCAATATGGAATTATCCGGTGGTGTTGCCAGTTACGGAACCAACAGCCGTGATGGTGCAATGCTGGCAATTGAAGAGATTAACGCCAAAGGTGGAGTATTGGGTAAACAATTGCAAGCAATTCAAAAAGACTGTAAATCAGTTGCCGATGAAGCTATGAATGTAAGTGCTTCTCTAGCTGGACAGAAAATCGTAGCCCAGATAGGCCCCTTAACCAGTGGAGACGTAGCAGGCAGTACCCCTATAATGATGCAAAACAAGATTCCCCTCATTGCACCAGCAGCTACCGCAGCTAATGTAACTGTTGATGACAAGACGGGAAAAACCAACGATTATATTTTCCGGGTATGTTTTATTGATCCCTTCCAGGGAACTTTAATGGCCCAATTTGCTACTAATGACCTGAAAGCCAAAACAGCAGCTGTTTACAAGGATGCTTCCAGTGATTATGGTAAAGGTTTGGCCGAATACTTTATAAAGACCTTTAAAGCTAACGGCGGAACTATAGTAGCGGAAGAAGGATTTGTAAAGGACGATCGTGATTTCAAAGCCACTCTGACCAAAATCAGAGGCAAGAACCCTGATTTCATTTATGTTCCCGGCTATTATCAGGAAGTAGCTCCTCTCATTAAACAAGCCCGTGAGCTGGGAATAACAGCTCCTATCGGCGGCGGCGACGGCTGGGATTCACCGGATATGGCAAAAGTTGCCGGAACAGCTCTTAATAATACTTTCTTTACCAATCACTATTCTTCACAAGATAAAGACCCCAAAGTAGTAGCTTTTGTAAAAGCTTATAAGGCTAAATACAATAAAGAACCAGATGCTTTCGCAGCCCTGGGTTATGATGCTGTACAAATGTTGGCACAAGGAATTAAAGATGCCAATTCGACTGACACGGTAAAGGTTAAAGACGCACTAGCTAAAATTAAAGACTTTGTAGGTATAACCGGTAAAATGAGTATTGACGAGAAACACAACCCGGTTAAAGCTGGTGTTATTATAGAATTTAAAGATGGCAACCAGGTTATGAAGACCAGGATACAGCCCGAATAGCACAAAAAGGGTAAAGAGAGGGTAATCCCTCTCT
>JBDKUD010000369.1:0-7318 GCA_039679805.1 Syntrophomonas sp.
ATTAAAAAATGGCAAACCCAGTTTTCCCTCGGTTATGCGAAGAGATCTTTCAGCTAATAGTCCGACAATTAAATACATGCAGAAATTGTTGCCCATTGACTATATGATATTCGATATTCTTCGTTACAATGGCGAAGATTTAGTTAGCCGACCTTTATATTTTCGCCAACAACTGCTGGCAGATGTGTTAAACCAGGAGGAACATTTTCATCTGGTAGATGGCTTTTCTCAGGGAAAAAGTTTGTTTGCAGCCATTAAATCTCAGGATTTAGAAGGAATTGTTGCTAAAAGGAAAAATAGTCGCTATATACCCGGCAAACAACATAAAGAGTGGTTGAAAATAAAGTACCGCCGTCAGCACAATTGTGTGGTAGGTGGCTTTACTCAGCGGGGGAATATTATAAATTCACTGCTTCTGGGTGTATACCAGGAAGGTAAATTTATTTATGTTGGAAAAGCTGGTAGTGGACTTAAAACTGCTGAATGGCAGGAATTATCCGAAGTGCTGCCAGGATTGGAAACTGCTTCTTCTCCCTTTACTAATTTTACAGGACAGCCTGCTCAAGGATACCATTTTATTAACCCGAAATTGGTCGTTCATGTCGAATTTGCGGAATGGACTGAAGATATGCAGCTTAGGTCTCCGGTTATTAAGGGGTTTATAAACTTAAGTCCGGAGAATTGCGTTTTTGAATAAATACAGGAGAAAAACTGCGCCGGGCGGTGTGACATATCGAGTTCGCTCCAGTCTCCGGCAGTGGAAATACCAGCGGCTTGCCTCACGGGGGATGGGGCACCGCGCCGATTCACATCCGTGTTCAACGGCGCGCTCGCTACGTCCGTGTAGCTCGTCCCCATCCCCCGCTCGACTTCGCCGGGTATTTCTCACTGCCTACGCCAACGTCGCTGTACTCGACATGCCCCACCACCCGGCGCAGTTTTTCAAGTTATATTTTATATAAGGAGCAATAAATATGACAGTTAAAACAAAACAAGCTACAATTCTTCACGGTCGAGAACTTTCCCTTACCAACATTGATAAGGTATTATGGCCTGAGCAGGGATATACCAAAGGGGAACTGATTAATTATTATGTGGAAATCTCTCCCTATATTTTAGAGCATTTAAAAAATCGCCCTCTGGTAATTACCCGTCATCCCAACGGTATAAATGAAAAATCGTTCTATCAAAAAAATGCACCTGAATATCTTCCAGAATGGATAAAAACCCTTCCTTGGTATTCCCGGGATTCCGGGCGATATATAAACTTTATCCTGGTTGAGGAGGCTGCTACTCTGGCCTGGCTTGCCAATCAAGCCGGTATAGAAATGCATCCCTGGTTGTCTCAAAAGGATTCTTTAAATTATCCTGATTTTGTAACTTTTGATTTAGACCCTTCACCTGGGAGTACTTATCAGGATGTAATTGATATTGCCTTGGTATTAAAACAGCTATTGGATGGTCTTAAACTAAGGAGTTATGTTAAAAGCTCGGGTGGAGAAGGTCTCCACATCTATTTGCCGATTATCAACAAGTACACCTATGAAGAAGTGCGAAATTTTGCGCAGATAATTGCTGCCATGATTACTGAATTACTGCCTCAGATAGCAACTATAGAAAGGCTTACCAATAAAAGAGGGAAAAAAGTTTATGTCGATTATTTGCAAAATGTTTTAGGTAAAACTCTTTGTTCCGCCTATAGTGTCCGTCCGCGGAACAATGCACCGGTTTCAGCTCCGCTTTTTTGGGAAGAAGTGGAGAAATCGACCTCCGCTTGTTTTAATATTAAAAACATTCTACCCCGGGTAAAAGAAATTGGAGATATTTTTGCCCCGGCGTTAACGGATAAACAAGACCTGGCCCCCGTTCTAAAAAAATTAGGCCAATAAGGAACTACCTGTGAAAAAAGCAGCCAAAGGCGTGAGGTATATCCAGGGCAGCAACATTAGCAAAGGCTGTGAGAAACACCCGATGAAGTCGAGTGGGGGATGGGGTCGAGCGGCACGGACGCCGCGAGAGCATACCCCCTCCGAGGACAACTGATGCTCCCTGTGGTCGCCATTAAGGACGGCTGAACACGGATGTGAATCCATGCGGTGCCCCATTAACCGCGAGGCAAGCCGTTGGTGTTTCCACTGCCGGAGACTGGAGCAAACTGAATATGCCTCCCCGACCGGTGCTTTGTCTCATGCATATTGGTCTATTAATTGTCCCACTTGATTCTTATTAGTATCGATGGGTTTTGATTTGCTAACAGTTCTGGTTTCACCTCCGGAAACATAGACTTTTCCACATTCCGGGCAAACTGCGGTAAATAATTGTACTGACTGGGCTATTACTTCTCGATTTTCCTGGCCGGCCTTGGCCTGTTCATGCTGAACGTGTTCCTGTTCATGAGCTGAAACAGCCGCCCCGGCATTTTCAGGCGAAATATGGGTAGGAGATTTAAAAGAAACCCCTGGGTCATCGGAACCATCCTGGTACCGTCTGGTTTGTCAGGTGTGGCATTCGCTGGCCCCGATCTTTTTAAGCAATTTATCATAGCTGCTATTCTTATTAATAGTATTACCTATTTGAACGTGATCACTGGGTAAAGATACTACTGGGGCAGCTATCCCCGATACTTCTGGTGGAAGCGCTTGGTAATTGTTATTAACGGCTGCTGGCAGGCTAAGATTAGGATCAGATTGATTTGCAGAGCGATTAGTTAAACTGTGGTCAGACTGATAGCTGCCTGCCATATACGGGCTATAAACTATACCATTAATAATCTTATACACCTGCCCTACCACGCTAATTCAGGATCACTTGGATCTTAATCGATAATACCCTGTAATTTAA
This sequence comes from Syntrophomonas sp., assembly GCA_039679805.1. Taxonomy (GTDB): domain Bacteria; phylum Bacillota; class Syntrophomonadia; order Syntrophomonadales; family Syntrophomonadaceae; genus JBDKUD01. The sequence continues at coordinate 2,842 of JBDKUD010000369.1, forward strand.
TTATAATATCTTGCATTGTCAATTGGTACCATTTTTTCCTCGTTAAAATTATCTGCCGACCATTATTACTTTACCGGTTTACCATCTTCCCATTTGCCATTATAGGCAACGCTTCCATCTTCAAAATAGGATTTACCCTGACCATGTCTCCTGCCATCCTTCCATTCTCCCTCATACCACAGTTCGCCGGTTTCATAATAGAATCTCCCATAGCCGTTTTGTTTACCTTCTTTCCATTCTCCTTCATACATCCTGCCACTTCTATAATATCCTTTTCCCCAACCGTGCGGTTTTCCTCCAACTACTTCCCCATCATAATCAATCTTGGTACCATAACTTAGAATCCAATCTTTGATTTCAGCCATAGTATTTCTCTCCCCCTCGAAGAAATGTTCACTATTAATTTGATACTTAATAATATTCATTAGATGTCATAACTAATCCAGATACTTTTTAAATAAAAATATGGACGCAATTAATATTTTACCAATTACATGTTTATATGTATTATATTGGTATAGGTGGATATATTAATTAGGTATTTATTCGATAATCCGGAGTTGTCAGACTATTTCGTTATTGACAACGTAAATTAATACTGGTTTAATAAAATATCTATTTTTCATTTGCACAAATAGTTTATACGCAACTGGGAATAATTAATTTATATTACCAGGGTGGTGTCAAATATTGAAAATTCAGGTATTAGGAATGGGTCATGCTCTACCTTCTCGAATATTGACAAATAAAGAATTAGAGCAAACCGTAGATACCAGTGAAGAGTGGATTATTGAGCGTACCGGTATACGTGAAAGACGAATTGGAGATGATAAAACTTCCACTTCTGATTTGTGCTGGCAAGCAGCCAATATGGCCCTAAAAAATTCAGGCATAAAACCCGAACAACTTGATTTAATTATCGTAGCCACAGTAACACCCGATATGCTATTTCCAGCTACCGCATGCATTGTACAGGAACGTCTGGGAGCCTGGAATGCTGCGGCTTTTGATTTGGAAGCTGGGTGTACCGGATTTATTTATTCCCTGACAGTGGCTGAAAAATTCCTTATGACCGATAATTTCAAATACGCTTTGGTTATCGGCGGAGAAATGCTTTCCCGCATAGTGGATTACCAGGATCGTAATACTTGTGTCCTTTTTGGAGATGGAGCAGGTGCTGCGGTTTTAGCTAAAGGATCCGGTTCTTGTGGTATTTTAAATACTTCCATAGGAGCCGATGGCCGGGGAGGTAATCTTTTATATATGCCTGCCGGAGGAGCAAACCTCCCCAGCAGTCACGAAACGGTTGAAAATCGTTTGCATTATGTAAAAATGAATGGCAAAGAGGTATTTCGTTTTGCCACCCGGATTATGGCGGAAACAACTGATAAGATTCTGGCTGCCTCAGGTCTGACCTATAAAGATATTGACCTTTTTGTTCCTCATCAGGCCAATCTCCGCATTATTAAGACAGCTATGAAACGCATGAATATACCAGAGGAAAAAGCCATAATAAATATTGACAAGTTTGGAAATATGTCAGCTGCATGTATTCCGGTAGCTCTGTCCTTAGCAGAACAGGAGGGAAAACTCAATCCTGGAGACGTGGTTTTAACAGTTAGCTTTGGCGCAGGGTTAACCTATGGTGGTGCATTAATTCGCTGGGGAAAGGACTAGATTTATTTTGCATACTGATTTGTGTGATTTACTGAATATTAAATATCCATTATTACAGGGAGCAATGGCCTGGATTGCCGGGGGCAAACTGGCTGGCGCTGTCTCTGAGGCAGGTGGTATGGGAGTTATTGGTACCGGTAATTCCGATCGTAACTGGCTTAAAAAGGAAATTGATATCGCCCGTTCGTTGACTGCTAAGCCATTTGCGGTTAATCTGATGTTAGTGTCGCCACATATTGATGAGATTGTAGATTTAGTGCTTCAGGAAAAGATACCGGTGGTAACTACTGGCGGAGGTAACCCTGGTCGGTACATGGAAAGTTTAAAAGGAGCAAACATTAAGGTGATTCCGGTAGTAGCCTCGGTAGCACTGGCAAAACGGTTAACTCGCCTGGGTGCAGATGCATTAATTGCTGAAGGTACTGAATCGGGCGGGCATATCGGGGAAATGACTACCATGTGTATTGTTCCTATGGTAGTAGATGCCGTGGATATTCCGGTAATTGCTGCCGGAGGGATCGTAGACGGACGAGGAGTTATATCAGCACTGGCTCTGGGGGCTAAAGGTGTTCAGATTGGAACCAGATTTATCTGCGCTGAAGAATGTAATGCCCACGACAACTATAAACAAAAAGTACTTAACTCCAAAGATCGTGATACTGTTGTCTGTGGTATTGCTACCGGACATCCGGTCAGGGCTATACATAACCCGTTTACCCGGGAATATTTAGCTCAGGAAAAATCCGGAGCGAACAAAGAAGTTTTAGAGGAACTGGGAAGAGGACGCTACAATGCTTCGGCAATTGATGGTGATCTGGAGCATGGAACAATTCTGGCCGGTCAGATATGTGGTATGGTTAATAAGATACAACCGGCTGCTGACATTGTTAATGAGATAATGTCTCAGGCCTCTGAAGTTCAAAAATACCTGGGAGGGATACTATGTCAAGATTAGCATTTGTCTTCCCTGGGCAGGGCGCACAATATCCTGGTATGGGACGCGAACTGGCAGAAAATTATCCGGAAGCTGCCCAGGTTTTCGCACAGGCTGACGAGATAGCAGGATTTAAATTAAGCGATATATGTTTTAATGGTCCGGCTGAGCAACTTAATACCACTATTTATGCCCAACCAGCATTATTAACTACCAATCTGGCCATCCATAAAGTGGCACAAAGTAAAGGTTTGTTTCCAGTAATGCTGGCCGGCCTTAGTCTAGGTGAATATTCAGCCTTGATAGCAGCAGGCTCCATTACGTTTGCACAAGCTTTACCCCTGGTGCAAAAACGGGCCCGGTTAATGCAGGAAGCGGTGCCCCCTGATCAGGGGGCTATGGCGGCAGTGCTGGGTCTTGATAATCAAGTGGTTGAAGATGTATGTTTTAAGCAACATGGCATTGTAAGTATTGCTAATTATAATTGTCCCGGGCAGGTGGTTATTTCCGGAGAAAAAGAAGCTGTCCTAAAGGCCAGCTCAATTCTTAAAGATGCTGGTGGACGAATTGCACCTCTGGCAGTTAGTGTACCATCACACTGTCAGCTAATGCATGAAGCAGCAGTTCAGCTTACGCCGTATCTAACCAGCATAGAATGGAAGCAACCTAAAATCGACGTAGTGAGCAATGTTAATGCACAGACCAATCCATCTTCCCTTTTAGCAGAAATGCTTGCCAGACAGCTGTTCCTTCCAGTACGATGGGAACAGAGTATCAGGTATATGATGGAAAAGGTAGACTACTTTATAGAAGTCGGGCCAGGTTCCTCCCTATCGGGATTGATCAAACGCATTGATAAAACTCGATTACTGGGGCAAATTGGCGATGTTGCCTCCCTGGAGAAAGTTCTTGCAAAGGTGGAATCATTATGAACAATCAAGTAGCTCTGGTAACCGGCAGTTCGAGGGGTATAGGCAAGGCTATAGCCTTGCAGTTGGCCGTCGATGGTTATAAAATTGTGGTTAACTATTATAATCAAGGTACTGATCAGGATAAAAATAAACTACAAGCTGAACAAGTACTCGCCGAAATAGAGTCAGCAGGCGGTTCAGGGATAATTATCGGAGCAGATGTTTCCAACCCTGAATCAGCTCAAAACCTAGTGGATAAAACAGTACAGGAAATGGGACAGATTGATGTACTGGTTAATAATGCCGGTATAAATAAAGACCAGCTAATATTACGGATAACTAATGAAGACTGGGATAGAATAATAAATACTAACCTAAACTCGGCCTTTTATTGCAGCCGAGCCGCTATCAAATATATGGTTAAGAAGCGCTTTGGCAGGATTATTACTATTTCTTCGGTAGTGGGTCTGGGGGGAAATGCTGGGCAAACCCATTACGCCGCTACCAAGGCAGGACTACTGGGGTTAACCTTTTCCATTGCCAAGGAATATGGCAGCCGCGGTATAACTGCCAATGCTGTTGCTCCCGGTTTTATTCAGAGTGACATGACTGATGCGCTTACTTCCCAGCAGAGTTCGCAAATCACGTCTGGTATTTCTGTGGGCAGGTTGGGAACGCCGGAGGATGTGGCTGGTGCAGTAGCTTTTCTAGCATCCCCCCGCGCCTCATACATTAGTGGTCAGGTAATTCGGGTTGATGGTGGTATGTCTATATAATTAAACAAATAATAAGGAGGTTTTTCTAATGTCAGTATTTGAAGATGTAAGGAAAATTATCGTGGAGATCAAGGATATTCCGGAGGAAGAAATACAGCTAAGTTCTAATTTTGCTGAGGATTTGGAAGCCGATTCACTGGATATCGTAGAAATGTTAATGCTTTTGGAAGAAAAGTACA
>JBDKUD010000395.1:0-2849 GCA_039679805.1 Syntrophomonas sp.
AGCCTATAAAGCTTGCTCCTGCCAGATCACGGGGAACAAATAGTAAAATTATAAGCATCATGATCAGCTCCACGCAGACTAAAAGCACACCAATGCTCATGCCTGCATCAAGAGCAATATTTAAGAGCTTAAGGGGTTTTTTCTCCAGGGAGGTAAAAGCTGTTCTGCTGTTGGCCAGGGTGTTCATACGAATACCATACCAGGCAACACTGTAGGAACCGAGAATACCAATGACGGTCCACATCAGGATAAATAATACTGCGCCAATCTGCATTTTCTGTAGGAAGCCAAAGTAAAAGGCTATACAGAAGCCGATAAAAGCAAACAATATGATAAGGAATTTACCCTGCTGAATGAGATAGGTCTTACAAGTTTCATAAATGATGTTGGCCACATCAAGCATAGATTGGTGGGCTCGGATTTTTTTTACCTTGGTAAATTGATAAAAACCAAATAACAAACCCAATATGCATACAAAGATCCCGTACACAAGCAAACTGTTTTGTGCTTTGCTTAATTCCGGAATCACTAGATTTGCCTCGCTGGCCAAGGCCATTGAGGGCAGGAGCAACAGCATAGCTAAGCCAGATACACTGCCAAGCATTGCCTTTGCCACCTTACTTTTAAGTACAACCTCCATTTAACAAATCACATCCTTAATATATAGTATAACAAACATTTGAGTCCCCTAGCCCAAGAGACCCACACGCTAAATCACATTATAATAGTATGACAATATATATTCAATAGCTTTACAACAGTGTTCTTCCCTTCTCGCGCTGTTCTTCCGTAATGTGATTTTATTTATTATAGTCTTTTGTTATATTATTATGCAAATTTCTGGTATCTAAGCAATGATTATCCGGTAATGTTCGCAAGCACCTAAGTTACCCAATGGTTTACTAACTAGTAGTTATTCTCAGGCCTGACCCTGTGTATCTCGTTATCCTGTATACTTAACAAATCTCACTGGTTGCTATTGATTTGTTAAGGTGCTGCACTTATAATAACTAACATACTAAATAGAACAAATTAATTTGTTGGCAGAGCCGCCTTTTGAGTTAATACTCAGGAGGCGGCTTAGTAATTTCGGGAGTAATGAAGCTCCTGGGCTGTAAAAAGTCCGGGAGCTTCATTATATATAAAAGTGTTAGGCAAAGCCGCCTTCTCCGATGACGGAGCGGGCGGCTTTTTTTATTTCCTAAGAACCAGAGATATAAGGAGGAGTAATTATGAGACAGGTTGCTATTTATGGTAAGGGTGGAATAGGAAAGTCCACGACCACCCAGAATACAGTGGCGGCGTTGGCCGAAGCAAGCAAGAAAGTCATGGTGGTAGGATGTGACCCGAAGGGTGATTCCACCCGGTTGTTGTTGAATGGTTTAACCCAAAAAACGGTTCTGGATACTTTGCGAGATGAAGGAGAAGACATCATTTTGGATGATATCCTGCGGACCGGTTATGGGCATACCCGTTGTGTGGAATCCGGCGGTCCGGAGCCAGGTGTTGGCTGTGCCGGCCGGGGCATTATTACTTCCATTAATATGCTCGAATCGCTGGGGGCTTATGTCGATGAACTGGATTACGTATTTTATGATGTTCTGGGTGACGTTGTCTGCGGCGGTTTTGCCATGCCCATCCGGGAAGGCAAAGCCAAGGAAATCTATATCGTGGCCTCGGGAGAACTGATGGCTCTGTATGCCGCCAATAATATTTGTAAAGGGATTCAGAAATTTGCCCAAAACGGTGAAGTCCGATTAGGCGGCATTATATGCAACAGCCGTAAGGTAGACAATGAATTGGAGTTGCTGGAGGCTTTTGCTACAGAATTGGGCTCACAACTAATCCATTTTGTCCCCCGTGATAATATTGTGCAGCGTGCTGAAATTAACAAGAAAACCGTTATTGATTACGACCCCGCCGCTGGTCAGGCTGACGAATACCGGGCACTGTCAAGAAAGATTGACCAGAACCAGATGTTTGTTATTCCCAAGCCCATGATTCAGGACCGATTGGAAGAATTAATGATGGATTTCGGGATTCTCGATTCGTTGTAGGGGTTTATGGTAATTCAACGCGGATTTTCTAGGATTACCGCGGATTTTATTCAATTATAATGCCGAGATATAACGTTTTATTAATGATTGCCTTGCAGATATGGAATATTTAGGAGGAGGAATGATTATGTTGATGATTCGGGCCATTGTACGGCCGGAGAGAACTAACACTATTCTCGCGGAATTAAATAGTGCCGGGTTTCCGGCGGTTACCAAAATTGATGTGGTGGGCCGGGGTAAACAGAGGGGTATCAACGTAGGCGATATCGTATATGACGAGATTCCCAAAGAACTTCTTTTGATGGTAGTTCCTGATGAAGAAAAGGATGATGTGGTCAGCATTATATCCAAATACGCGCGTACCGGCAAAGCAGGTGCGTTCGGTGACGGCAAGATTTTTATCAGTCAGGTGGAAGAAGCCTACACCATTAGCAGCGGCACCAAAGGATTATAGGTTAAATTCAACGCAGGGAAGCACGGAAGGGGGAAGCACGGGGACGGTTCTCTTGCTTCCCCCATAGGAAGGAGGAGTGGACATGAAGGAGATAATTGCGATTATCCGTATGCAGAATGTAAATGAGACCAAAAGAGCTCTGGTTGATATTGGTGTTTACGGTATGACTGCTATAAAGGTAATGGGTCGGGGAAAGATGGCAGTTGATTTCAGCGTTCTAAACGGAAACGGAGAAGAAATACATGGTCTAATTGAGGATACCCTGGCCGGAGGAGGACGTTTTATACCCAAACGCCTGTTTAACTTCATGGTTCCGGATGATCAGGTAAAACAAGTAG
>JBDKUD010000405.1:0-4952 GCA_039679805.1 Syntrophomonas sp.
CCCGGAGTAACTTCGTTATTGGTTACTACCACCCGGTTATTATCTCCATCCCAAATTACTTGGGCTCCAATTCCTTCACTAATCACTCTTATGGGTACCAATACTCTATTATCCTTTACTTCCGGTGCCACATCAGAATTTATTAGCTTCCCGTTGATAATAATGGAAATAGGTTGGATAGCATCAGAAGAAGCAATAAAACACATTGAACCTGTCATTACTAAAACTATCACTAAAACTACTTTTATAAAGCTGGAACGACTCAAAACAACACCTCCTGCAAATTTGATTTTATAATATTTCCTTTCCAGCGTATGAAATTCCTGCTTTTTCCCGGTAACACAACAAAAAAGTAATTCGATCACCAGCGTTTTCCCTTTATTTTCCATTACTATTCTTCTTGCTCATTGAGTTACAATCACAAAAATACAAAAAAGACAAACCTGTTTACGCTAAAATCACTTTTAGCCCGGTTTTTTGACGTAATTCGCCAGTAAAACTAAAAAAAATTCCGATTTCAAAAACACAAGTAGACAAGTTTTTTAGAACAAATGTTGTATTGTATTAATACTGACTTGCGTAAATGTAAACATTTTATAAATTTTGGGGAGGTTGAAGTAGATGTTTACCACCAGGATTAGTGCTTTTTCCGTATTATTTCTGGCTTTCATCTTTCTTATTGTCATTTGCACCTGGTTTGAAGCATTTAGTGGGCCATTTTTCGGGATCATGCCAGTACATATATTTCTTCAGACTGCCCTGGTTCCCCTAATTTTATCTTTTCCTATAGTGGTTGTATTTCTTATTAGACAAAGTTATTACCTGGCATTTAACCGGTTAGATGCCAACCCTGTATTTACTGCCAAAAAGGAATACCAGGGTAATACGGTTTTCGTCACCAACATAGCCGATCAGGAATTGGAGGGGCAACTAATACCGGATTCAGATCAAAAATACCTTTCTCTCTACAATAACGCCCAGGTCGGGCTCAGCACTACTAGCCTCAACGGAAATTTGATCATTATGGCTAATCCAAAATTTGTTGAAATGTTAGGTTATTCTTCCATTGAAGAACTTAAAGAAAAGCGTTCACGTGATTTATGGGCTGAACCACATAAGAGAGATAAGTTAATTAAGTACTTGAAAAAGCATAAAGTAGTTTCAAATTATCCATGCAAAGGCATATGCAAAGACCGGACAGAAAAAGATTTTGATATGTCATGCCAGTATAACCCCAACAATAATTCAATAGAATCAACTTTAGTTGATGTAACTGCCAAAAAAGCAGTGGAGGAAAAAGTAAGGTACCAATCAAGTCTTCTGGAGAATATCCAGGAAAGCTTAATTGTAATTAATAATACGGGTGAGATTGCTTTTGCCAACCAACGAGCTCAACAAATTTTTAATATGTCGGAACATGACCAGTTTCTTGAGAAATTAAAGGATATCATAGTTCCTTATGATCATGAAAAAATTATGGCAATACAACAATGTGTAATTGCCGGTAATAACTGGCATGGTGAACAAATAATGCTGGTATCCGGGAAAGAAACAGCTTTTATGCATCATGTGAGTCCCCTGATACATAAGCGGGTGGTTACGGGAATGGTTTTAATGTCCTCAGATATTAGTGAACTGGCAGCTGCCCGTGAGCAGGCTGAAACAGCCAATATGGCTAAAAGCCAATTCCTGGCAAATATGAGTCATGAAATAAGAACCCCCATGATCGGAATTCTTGGATCGGTAGACTTGTTATCAAACACCAGATTGGATTTGGAACAGACAGAGAATGTTGAAACTATTAGGCAATGTGGAGAACAGTTGCTGGATATTATTAACGAAATACTGGACGTATCCAAAATAGAACTGGGTGGTGTTGAGTTAAACCCGGAACCAACTGATGTAAAAGAACTAATTAAACAGGTCACCAGTATTATAGAACCGGTAATTAAAGATAAAGGCCTAAAACTTGAAATAGTTATTGATTCTCATTTACCACCTGCTATTATAGTGGACCGGCTTAAGTTGCGTCAGATTATTCTTAATTTGTTATACAATTCAGTAAAGTTCACCAGCCACGGTAAAATTGGGGTACAAGTGTTGTTGGAAAACAAAGAACATGAGAATTATCTAACTGTCTCAATAATAGATACCGGTATTGGCATACCTGAAGACAAATTAGATAAAATCTTTGCACCTTTTAATCAGGCAGATAACTCAGCCTGTCGGGAGTTCGGGGGGACCGGATTGGGGCTCTATATTTGCAAGAAACTAATTGAATTTCTCCAAGGTAACATGCTGGTACAAAGTTGCCCTGGGGAACAAACTAGCTTCACTTTTAGTATTCCTATCAAAACTAGTGCTGGTGAACTCGTACCTCTAAGACCTTCGTGTGAAGTCCTACCTCACTACCAGGATGACTTTATGTGTGCTTTTGTGCCTATATCCATTCTGGTAGTAGAAGATAATGAATTAAACCAGAAAATCGTCTCTCAAATGTTAGTAAATTACGGTTTTGATGCAATAACTGTAAATAACGGGCTCGAATGTTTAAATATTATGCAACGGAAAAATTTTGACCTCATTCTTATGGACATGCAGATGCCAATCATGGATGGTTACGAGGCAACCCGGTTAATCAGAAGAAATAAGGACTGGAACCAGATACCGGTTATTGCCATGACCGCCCATGCTATGACTGGTGATCGGGAAAAGTGTTTGGCTTATGGATGTACCTCCTATATTGCCAAACCCTTTAAATCAGAAGAATTAGCAACCGAAATCAAACAATATTTAAAAGCAGACCGTATCACCAAGAAAAGCACTTATTCTTCGAACCAGCTAATAGCCAACTTAATACCGGAATTTATGGAGTTACTGGCTGAAATGCTGGAGGGATTAACCAGTGCCATCGAAGCTAAAGACCTGGAGAAAATAAAAAGTATAAGTCATGATATAAAGGGAACAGCCGGAATGTACGGTTTTATGAAAATATCAGAAATCGCTGCAGGAATTGAACAAGCTGCCCGTGAAAACAGGTTTAATAAAATACCCGGCCTGAGTTCCCAATTAAACTCTTCGTATGTCCAGGTTAATGCTGAAGTTTCGTAGTAAACCGTGAGGCGTGAGGGGTAAGGAGTGAGGAGTTAAGCGTGAGTCTTTGAAAGCCAGTTTATATGCAAAGAGAACGTACATCTGTTTCCCCAGTAATAAGGCATCAGATAGCGTAAAACACTTGGCAGTGCCAAGTGTTTTACGCTATCTGGATTTGAACCTGACAAGAGCTCAAAGATAAAAATCAATAAATAAGAAAACCCAACTATAATAATACCCCTTACACCTCACTCCTCACGCCTTACTACTTTTTAGGCCAGGCCTACATTTTTTACTATGTCCGTTATCTGTTTAGATCTGTTCATGGTATAAAGGTGAACTCCGGGAACCTTATTTTGTAGTAAGTCTTCTACCTGGCGGCTGGCATATTCAACACCTGCTTTGGCCATACCTTCAGGATTATTATCGTACTTATCCACTAAAATAAGCAACTGGGCAGGAATTGATGCTCCACACAGATATATTATTCTCCGAATCTGTCTGGCATTTAAGACCGGCATGATTCCGGGAACAATCGGGCAATTAATACCTGCCCGGAAAGCCCGGTCCAAAAACTCATAATATATACGATTATCAAAGAAAAGCTGGGTAATCAGAAAATCTACGCCTGTCTCAACCTTCTTCTTGAGATAAATTATATCCTCGCCGAGGCGCTGGCATTCTGGATGACCCTCCGGGTGGGCAGCCGCACTAATCCCAAAATCAGCCCTGTTTCTCTTGATATCCTCAATCAGTTCCAAAGCATAACGGTATTCCTGATTATTAAAATCAAAATCACTGCCGTCCTGAGGAGGATCTCCACGGAGAGCCATGATATTTTCCACACCATGATTCGATAGATCACTTAATACCGATTCAATCTCACTACGAGTATGGCCGGTACAGGTTAAATGGGCCTGGGATTCAATACCATATTCTTTTTTTAAACGCGATGCTATCTCCACTGTTCTGGCACGGTTACTTCCCCCAGCACCATAAGTTACACTAATATATCCCGGGTCTAACAGTTTTAAATTATCCAGGGTTTTAAAAACAGTTTCCAACGGATAGTCTATCCGGGGAGGAAAAACCTCCAAAGATAGAACCGGCTTCTTGCTCTGATATAACTCTTTTATTTTCAACTTTAATTCTCCTTAGTTAAATATTAATAAAATTATACAGTTGCAATTGAATTTGTATATGAAAACCCCCTGGGTTCAGTTTCAAAACCCAAGGGGCTCCTATTCTCTGACTTCTAGCTCCTGTTCTGCGAATCTATATTATCTTACATATTCTTAATTAACTCATCGGCAAATTCAGAGCATTTTACCTCTCTGGCGCCTTCCATAAGGCTGGCAAAATCATCAGTTACTATTTTGACAGCAATTGTTTTCTCTATCGCAGCTATAATTAAATCCGCTGCTTTATCCCATTTTAAATGTCTTAACATCATTTCTCCAGACAGGATAATTGATGAGGGATTAGCCTTATTTAAGCCTGCAATTTGAGGAGCAGTACCATGCGTAGCTTCAAATATAGCATGCCCGGTAACATAATTAATATTAGCACCCGGCGCAATCCCTATTCCCCCAACTTCAGCTGCCAGGGCATCGGATATATAATCACCATTAAGATTCAAGGTGGCTACTACGTCAAATTGTTCCGGGCAGATAAGGATTTGTTGTAAAAAATTATCCGCAATAAAATCTTTAATAATAATTTTCCCGTTGACCAAGGCATCGGCCTGAGCTTTATCAGCAGCTTTTTTCCCATCTTCTTCCTTAATCCTATCATACTCTTGCCATGTGAATATCTTTTCTCCAAATTCCTGTTCAGCTACTTCATAGCCCCACTGTTTA
>JBDKUD010000337.1:0-9861 GCA_039679805.1 Syntrophomonas sp.
GGAGGTTTTTATATGGCCAACACCATAATAGTAGAGATCTTTGGAGGAACCTGCGCCAGTTCATGCGCCACTTGTGGCGGAAGCTGCAGCACGGGAGGTTCCGGACCGGAGTTGGAAAAGGAAGCAACTCAACTGGCCGCCGATTTGAAGGGGCAGTACGGAGACAAGATTGAAGTCAGCTATATAGATACGGATCAGGTCGGCATAAATTCTTACCCCATGATTTCCCGGGCTGCTCAGGCTGGCTATACTTTTCCCATTATTGCCGTGAATGGTAAACCCCGATTAGCGGGTGGATTAGATTTAAACCTGGTTCGCGAAGTTATCGAAGAAGAAAACCATTAAACAAGCTACCTGATTATGAGATTGGAATAGGCATAAATCAAGAACCTATAAAGTGAATGCCTATAGCCCACTCCACTTGAAAAGAAGCTGATACCTATTGGAAAGTAGAAATATTAACTGATGAGAGGGCTTTATATGAATCAGATAAATATGATCTCAAATGAATGCCAGTTGCCTTCAACCATAACAGTTGCCAAGGGGATGCCGTTTCGGAAACGTTTGCGGCAGTTAATAAAAGAAAGATTGGGTGAGGGTCGAATACGTTCTATCCGGCGATATTTCGATATTACACGCGCCCTCGTATTAAAAACCGAAGAAAAAAGCGCACCTTCTGAGCCAGTTATTATTACTCCAGCGGAACCCTTGAAAGCCGGTGACTGGGTTCGGGTCAGATTAGAAGATGAGATAACGGCAACTCTTGATCAAAACGGCAAATTTAAAGGCTGCGGTTTCATGAAAAATAATGGACAGAACATTTATTGTGGTTCTGAACAACGTGTACATAGTATTGTTAATCTCTTTATAGATGAGCGCGACATGAGTAAGGCTCGAAAAGCGAAAGGCCTGGTTATGCTTGAAGGGGTGATGTGTGAGGGAGGCCAAGGGATTGGCCGGTGTGACCGTTCCTGTTTGATGTTTTGGCGAGAAGAATGGCTTCAAAAGATTGAGCGGTCTCCAAGTCAACCCGAAAACCAAACGATTCACACCAGACCAGGAGGCAAAACCAGTTCATCTCTAAAGTCGGCCAATGTTCTCTCAAAGGCTTTTAAAGCTGGTGACCTGGTTCGTATAAGATCTAAAGAAGAGATCTTGGCTACTCTTGATCAAAATGGGAAATTAGGAGGGTGTTCTTTCATTAGCAATATGGTGCCATACTGTGGTTCCCGTCACCGCGTTTTGAAGCCTATGGAAAGGTATTTTTCGGAGATTGACAATAAAGTAAAAACCTGTAAGGGCCTATTTATACTTGAAGGAGTAACCTGTAATGGAGAAACCAGGTTTGGTCATTGCGACCGTTCCTGTCTAGTGTTTTGGAGAGAAGAATGGCTTGAAAAAGTGTAATAGCGATTAGGCTTTAGGTGGAGATGATAGTATGAAAAAATTTAGCGAAGGAATAGTAATTGAAAAAAGAGGGGATTTTGCCTTGATAAGGCCGCTTACATGCGCAATTACTTGCAGTTGCCACGACGATGAGGTGGGTGCTGCGATTGTTGATGCAAAAAACAATATAAATGCTGCTGTCGGTGACAAGGTGATTTACGAGGTTCCTGAAGAAGGCATGTTATTGGCTGCCTTTATAGCTTTTATCCTGCCTATAATCCTGGTGATTACCGGGGCGGCTATCGGGCATAATATGGCTCAAACATATAGTATAAGCAGTACGGCAGCGGCTGCAGTAGGCGGAATTCTGTTCTTTATAATTGCAGTAGTAATTATAAAATTACATGATAAATCTGCGTCAAAAGTAACCCCATTTATAGTGGAAGTAGCAGCCAAAAACTATATTGCTATAAATCCTCTGGATAATGGGCAGAGATATTATGTTTTGGATAATGAGTTTAATAAATAAAAAGGGAGGGCGTCGGTTTAAAGTAATACAAAGATTTTAGTTTTAATCGACGAAAGGGGCCGTTTTATCCGGCCTCTTTTCCTTTTTAGCGGGATGGTTGACATCAGCACTTGTATTACCCTATTATACATATAGGCTCTATGCATATCGGCAAAATATATAGGAGGGATATGTGTGAAAAAGATTGAGGTCTATGTGATACCCGTAGGGTGTTGCGCTCCAGTATCGAGTCCGGAAGAAGCTGCTTTTAAGGAAACATTTGTGAAGCTAAAACAGGAGGACGTGGAGATTGAAATAGTCTCTTTACCTGAACAGCCTCAGCGATTTCTTAGTAATCCAGTAATTAACGAAATTATTCAAAAGGAAGGTAAGGAAGCCTTTCCGGTAACGCTTATCAATGGAGACCTGTTTATAAAAGGCCGCTATCCCCAGTTTGAGGAACTGAACTAGTCTTATTTAGCTATAACTTATAAGAGTATAGGAGTGAATAGCAATGTCAAAATTCATGTTTTTTTCCGGCAAAGGCGGTACCGGGAAAACTACTATGGCGGCAACCACAGCCGTTTACAATGCCAGGTTGGGAAAGAAAACATTAATTGTATCTACTGACCCGGCCAGCAATCTGGGCGACATCTTTGAAAGGCCTATTGGTCATCAAATTATTGAAATAGCCGATAATTTGTTCGCTATGGAGATTGATCCCGACCAGGCAGCCGCAGAGTTTAGAGAAGGCGTTATAGGGCCAATGAGGGGCATCTTCCCGGAAGACATATTGCAGGTAATGGAGGAGCAGTTTCGGAGTTCTTGCACCACAGAGATTGCCGCATTTGACCGCTTCACCGATTTCTTAAATAATGAAGAATATGACCTGGTGGTCTTTGATACAGCTCCCACCGGTCATACCGTTCGCTTATTAGAGTTGCCGGTCGATTGGTCCAAATACATGGAAGAAAGCAAGAACAATAAATCCCAGGCCAAGCTGGGGCCGGTATCGGCTATTCAAGGGGCCAAAGAAAAATATGATAAAGCTATAGCGGTTTTGCGCAATGCTGATACCACTGAGTTCTACTTTGTACTGCGACCTGAAAAGACTTCAATATTCGAAACCGAAAGGGCCCAAAACGAATTAAAGGCCCTATCTATAGACAATTTCAAACTAATTATTAACGGGATAATACCGGAGGAAGAAGCAGCTACTGAGCAATATGCCAAGATTGCTGCAATGCAGCAAAAATATCTTGATGATATAAAGCAGAAATATTCATATCCAACTATCAGAGTCTATATGCAAGGTGGAGAAATTAAGGGATTGGCCAATTTTAACAAGATGGCCGGGATAATATTTGAAGGGATGCAGGAGCAGGTAATCAGTGAATATGCCGATATTAAGCCATTTACCGGTTTTGATTCTGCTCAATCCTTTAAAGAACTGCTGGCAAGAAAAAACGACCATCGGATAGTAATTTTTACGGGTAAAGGTGGGGTAGGCAAGACTGTAACGGCTTGTGCAACCGCAGTTCATCTTGCCAAGGAAGGACACAAGACGCTTTTAGTTACTACTGATCCGGCGGCCCATATTGCGTATGTTTTGGATGACGAAGTAGGGAATGAGATCCAGGAGGTTAAAAGCGTTGCCAGACTATTTGCCGCCCGAATAGATCAAAAGGTAGTTGTGGTAGATTACAAAGCGGGGATAATCGCCAATGCTAGAAAATCCGGATATTCAAATGATATGATAACTGCTATCAAAGAAGAGTTAGAATCGCCGTGCACTGAGGAGATGGCCGTATTTGAAGTGTTTTCAACCCTGATAAGTAGTGACAGTTTTGATTATGTAGTCTTTGATACGGCGCCAACCGGTCACACCTTAAGGTTGTTAGAACTGCCCTATGACTATGCCAAACAGGTTGAAATGCTGGTTAATATTAAGAATGATAACAGCCAGGAGACCAGTGAGGCCAAAGAAAAACTCCAAAAGCTAGTGGCCAAGATTAAAGACCAGGATTCCTGTACTTTCCTGCTGGTCTTCTATCCTGAATACACCCCGATTTTTGAATCAAAAAGAACCTATGATGATCTAAAGGAAGCGGGGATAAACATTCAGGGGGTAATCGCCAACAATATTCTGAGTCTTCAAGGTGAAAGCTCGGAATTCCATAGAAGCCGTTGTGCTATGCAGCAGCACTATTTGCATATTGCTAAGGAGCAATTCAATATACCAATGTTTAAAATAAAAATGTTTGATGAGGAAATCATCGGTCTGGCCAGGCTGATGCAGATTGAAAAAGAACTTTTCGGTTAACGACGGATTTACCTATCTTGGAATTGCTGGGGGGGACCAACTTGAAATATGAATCTAAAGAATACTGGGCTGGTTTAATAAGGATGAGTTTATCTCGATTTTTCATATTACACGCCCTTCATAATGAGCCCTTGCACGGATATGAAATAACCAAAAGGGTTTCTGATATAACCTTTGGGTGCTGCGCTCCTACTGAAGGCGGCCTTTATCCTGTTTTAAAAGAGTTTGTTGAAAACGGGCTGGTATCTGTTGAAACCCAAATAGTCTCAGGACGGGAACGAAAAGTATATACAATAACCGATGTGGGAGAGCGGTCTTATAAAGTGGCGGGTCAGGCCTGGGGCGAAGTGTCCAACTATATTTTGCAGGCAATTAAGGATTAAAATAAAGACTTTCATACATTATTGCAACAGGCATTTAACATTCTTATATCGTAGTTAGTCAAGTTAGACACCTTGAATGCAACAGGGGGTATAAATGGCTATTGATAAAGCCAAGGAAAAATTTTCTCGGTTGATATTTGCAAATTATTACATCCAGTGTTCTTTCACATTTGTGAGCTGCATCTACCTTTCCGCCAGAAGGATTTTTTTCATAACCATCTCAGCCACCTGACCGGTAATATAAATACATTGGGTAAGATGTTCAGGGCCGCCGAATTCGAATTTCTTTATTAAAACACGACAGCAGGCGCTGCGAAATTGCTTCTTGAATTCGTCATGTAGTTCTTTGGACACTCTGAGCATATCGGGCATTTCAGCTTTGGGTTCGGTGCGCCCGAATTTGAGCCCCAGGGCCATAATCCCGCCGGAAAGTGCTCCGCAGGCACAACCGGCAGTTCCCATACCCACTGGAAAGCCTGACGCAAGTCTTACTGCTTCTGCCGGAACCGGTCTTCCCAGATAATCGTTCACTACTGTGAACACGGCTTCTGAACAAAGGTAATCTCCATTCCCGTATAAGCTTTCCGCTTTTTCCTTTGCTTCTTTAATAATGGCTTGTTCTCTCTGATCGAACTCCATAGCTGTCCTCCCGGATAAGGTTATAGGTAAATTTCTAGACTCAATAGTATAATTCCTTTTTGTGCACTAAAGAATAACTAAAAGTTATGCAGATAAGAGGAGAGGGCTCATAATTTGATCACATAGGTATATCTACATTAAATCATGTAGATATACCTATGTTTTACGCTATTAAAATGTCAGACAGCCAGACTTGCACATAAACTGGCAGTTGCGGTATCTCCTATCAGCCTGCATTACATTATTAAATTACTTAAGGTCACATTTGTCTTATTATCTTGTATATAGGTCAGAGCATCCTGTATTTCCTGAACCACCCAATCTGACGATTCATGGTCCAAAGCATTGATTAGGATCTTTTCTGCGCGATTTCTCAGGTTTTGTTCTTCAATCCATTCGGTATAGCCAGGTGCTGAACCATAGATATCCTGGGAAGGCGCCTTCCCTCCTATACGTCCAAGAGCCCAGGCGCTGTAAGCACGCACCATCTCCTCTTCACTTAGTAGGGCTATTTCTAGATCGGGAATTGTTTCCGGATCACAAAGGTTGCCCAGGGCAATGGCAGCGTTGCGCTGTAGATATTTGCGCTTGTTCAAATAGTTGTAGAGTAGTGGACGCACCCTGGTTTGATAGGTTTCCTCATTCATGTTCAATATACTGGAGGGTTGAAAGCCTTTTATAATGCTGTCCAGATAGGAGTTGGCAGGCAGTGGCGTTTTGAGTCTGGTCTTGTTTCGGGGGCATACTTCCTGACAAATATCACAGCCATGGATATGAATCCCTATTTGTTCTCTTAAAACAGGCGGTGTAATCTTGTCAAGGCCAGGGACATTCCCTGCCGCCGTATTGGTAAGGGTAATACATTTGCGGGGATCTATTTTATACGGTTCATATATCGCTCCAGTAGGACAGGCATCTATGCAAATACTGCAGTTTTACGGGCAGATAGCTTCATATATCGGTTGGTCGTATTCTAATTGCACGTCAACTACAAAGGAGCTTAAAATAAGAAAACTTCCCCCGTTATTGCGTCCGAAGGCAAAGCTATTTTTACCATAGCTGGCAATACCGGACCTAACTGCAGCCAATCTTTCTGGCACGGCAACCCGGTCGCCAACATTACATCCCAGACCGGTCAGGAATTCTTTCATCAATCTACGGCGGGCCAGGTTCATGGGACTGTACCGGCTGGATGGCTGAGCCCTGCTGAGGTAAAATCGCCCGATCATTTTGCTCAAGTTGTCGGGGAACGACTCTTTTAAGTAATCATAAGCAACCACGATTATTGAACGGGCGGTAGGCATTTGCAGCTTTGTATCGGAGGCCTGATAAAGTCTAAACGGGCCTTCTATGGCAAATTGATACATTTCATATCGATCCTCAAGATCCTCCAAATATCCAGGAAATCCATCCGCATTGATGATCCCAACATAGTCATAGCCTATACTTAACGCATATTCTTTTATCTGTTGACTAAGAGACATAATCTTTCCCCCTTTAATAACCAAAGTCACCCTTTAAACAACCTTATAAACAATTTCTTCCAAAGTTTTACGCGGCCGTTGCGGCGGGCTTTCGGCTGAAAAACCGAGAGGCACCAGGCACAAGGGATAAATATATTCTTCTAGTTCCAGCCAGGCGGCCAGTTCCTTACGCTTGAACATCATCACCCAGCAGCTTCCCAAACCCAAATCGGTAGCTCTTAAAATCAGATGTTCAACTGCAATAGTTGTATTCAGATTCAAATAACTCAGAAGCTGCTGACGGTCCATTTCCCTGGCTTTATACGAGGCTGTTTTACTTGATGGGGCGAGTTCCTTGAAGGCGCCTGACTCTTTTAGTTCTTTGTATCGTTTGCTTTGCTCTGCATAGGCATTAAGATCCGTACAACATACTATAACCACCGGTGCTGCTGCAACGAATCCCAATGTAAATTGGCTGAGCTTTTGCCTCGCTTCCGGTGACTCTATCACAACATACTTCCAGGGTTGAATATTGCCTCCGGAGGGGGCCAGTCGGGCGGCCTCCAAAACCTCAACTACCCAATGCTCGGGAACCGGCTCTGGACGAAATTTTCTTATCGAACGCCGCTGTTCGATTGTTGTTTTAAGTTCCATACTTGTTTACCACTCCCTATAGGTTTCTGTGAGACAATTGTAACAAATAACAGTTGCATAGTACAACAGTTTCGTTATAGAATAGTTGCGGGAGGTAATTGTGTCGTGGATATTAAAAATGGATCAGCACACCTACGGGAGATTATTAGAAAGTTGGAAAGGAAACTCGGCACTCTGGACGAGAGGGAAATGTCCTGCTGCGGGGTGACTATGGCGCAGTGTCATGCTCTGGTTGAAATTGGGCGCGCCGGGGAGATATCTTTAAACGAACTGGCTGAAATGCTGAATCTGGAAAATAGCACCATGAGTCGAACTGTCAACAATCTGGTTAATGGCGAATTGGTAAAGCGTGATATTGATTCCCAGGACAGGAGATATGTGAATATCAGCCTTACCGAAAGTGGGGGCAAAATCTTCGGAGGGATTGAAGAAAGCATGACCCTGTATTACCGGCGCGTCTACAATTCCATCCCGGAAGAGAAGCGGGAGCAGGTTCTAGAAAGCCTGGAATTGCTTCTGGACGCCTTTGAAAATAATACGTGTTGTTAGGAAAGGAGAGTCAAGTATGGAACGTGAAATCAGATCTTCTGTTAAAGAAACCTACGGAAATATAGCCAGGAACATCGGTGCCAACAGCGGATGTGGCTGCGGCTGCACCCCTGCCTCGGGCCCAAGCAAAATACCTGCTAATCTATATGGAAGGATTGATTTAGACACCGTTCCGGAGAAAGCGGTGCAGGCATCCCTGGGCTGCGCCAATCCTCTATTATTAGCCAATTTGGCTGAAGGGGAAACGGTCCTGGACCTGGGCAGCGGCGGCGGTATCGATGTTTTAATGGCTGCCAGGTATGTAGGGGAAAAGGGCAAAGTTTATGGCCTCGATATGACGGACGAGATGCTGGCATTGGCCAATGAAAACAAACAAAAGATGGGAGTTCCTAACGTTGAATTCCTCAAAGGGTATATTGAAGAAATCCCCCTGCCCGATGGAGCTGTAGATGTCATAATGTCAAATTGCGTAATTAACCTATCGGAAGACAAGGAAAAGGCCCTGGCCGAGTCATATAGGGTTTTAAAAAAGGGCGGACGCCTGGCTATTGCCGATATAGTCACCATGAAAGACATTCCCGATGATGTTCGGCAGAAAGCTTCCATGTGGTCATCCTGCCTGGGGGGTACTCTTAAGATTGAGGAATATGAAAAAATTCTTAAGAAAGTAGGCTTTGATAATGTATCAATCGAGCCAGTACAGGTCTACACAAAAGACCTCATAACCGGCCTAACTACCTGCAGCTGTTTTGAACCAGTGGTTCAAGAAGTCAGTTTAGATCTTATTGATGGAGCTTTTGCCAGTGCTTATATTAAGGCGAAAAAGTATTAAAAACGGGGAGGTAGACAATTTATAGCATCCTTCGCCTTGGGTCAACCCCGGTTAATTCTGCTCATTGAAGCTGGCAGGTGTTTATCTACGCGCAGCAAAGCTAACCCCGGGCTTCGAATTTTTAAAAGGCCACCTTCTTTAACGAAGAGTGGCCTTTATGATAGAAAATAGTAATAGGAGCCGGAATTCTAAATTAAACAAAAAGGCAGATGGGGAGGGCCTCCCGGCCGGGCTTTCAGTTTATTGAATAATCAATTTTGTAAGCTTTCTTACCGTATCCTGGAACTCCTTTTCCAGGCGGAGGTACTCGGCTTCATTTTTCACCCGGTCCAAAGTGGACAGTTCGCCAAGCAGACGGGTTTTTCGGAATTCCAACTCCAGGCGGTCATGGGCCTCCATTTCTACACCCCAATGCCTATTTTGCCGGGATTCCCAGTATTCTGAACAGGGCCCCGGATAGACACGTATCCTGCCGGCATCGATATGCCAGGTGCTGGTGGCGACCTGATCCATCAACCAGCGGTCATGGGACACGATAATAATGCTTCCGCTATAGGCTTGCAAGGCCTGCTCCAGCTTTTCCCGGCTGGATAGGTCCAGGTAGTTGGTGGGTTCGTCCAGCAGCAGCAGGTCATAGGGGAAAAGGAGTAACTTGGCCAGGGCCACCCGCACCCGCTCACCCATGGAAAGAACCGAGCAGGGCTTGAAAACCGCGTCTCCGGTAAGCAGCAAATCGGCTAGCAATTGGCGCACCCGGCCCTGGTCGGAACAGACCCCGGCTAATTCTTCCAGTATGCTCAGGTTTGGGTCAAGAGTTCCTATTTCCTGCTCCAGATAGCCAATCCGCAGGGAGGGTGATAGCCAGAGAGATCCCTGGTCGGGCTGCTCGGCCCCCGCCAGAATGCGCAGCAAAGTGGTCTTTCCCGAGCCATTGGCTCCCATCAGACCAGCTTTTTCACCGTACTGCAGGCTTAAACTGCTGTCGACAAAAAGATTGTTCAACCCATAGGATTTGGCTATGCCATCGGCCAGCAATATGCTGGATGCAGCCCGCCGCCCTCCGGTAAAGGAAAGGTCTATGGCACTATCTTTTTTTGGTCTGGCAATGCGTTCTTCTTGCATAC
>JBDKUD010000379.1:0-36518 GCA_039679805.1 Syntrophomonas sp.
TGAGTGCTCTTGCAGAGATGGGAGAAGATGTAAAAAACATGGGGGTGGATAAATGGTCAAAATAAGAGTACATGAACTTGCAAGGGAATTAGAAATACCCAGTAAAGAAATGGTTCAAACCCTGCAGGATTTAGGATTAAATATTAAAAACCATATGAGTACGCTTGAGGATTCTCAGGCTAATTGGGTTAGAAAAAGACTTAAAAATGGGGTAGAAGGAACCAAGGAGGGTATAGGCCAAGTTCCTGACGGGCAGATGGAAAAGAGTCCGGCTCGGTCAGATATTCGTGTTGAAAGACCACAGCCCCAACCCGAAAAAAGACCTGTTACCACACCAGAGAATAAACCCCAAAATCAAATGCCACACCGGGAAGATAACAGAAGACCAATGGGAAATACTATGGGTCAGCCCCAGCGTCAACCCGCAAGTGGTGATAGACGGCCTAACGGTAGTGGCAGTACTCAGCAACAGCAACCTTCTCGTCAGCCTGCACGGCGAGATGATCGGCCCAATAATAGTACACAACAGCAACGTCAACCCCAAAGGCAAGATCGCCCGGTTCGGCCCAATACTCAGACTAAACCAGTTGAACAGCCTAGAAGGCAAGAGATCAGGGAAAACAAGAATATTACTCAACCTGGTAATCAGGTAAATGATAATAGTAAACCTACCATTAATAAAAAAGAACTAAAACCTGCTCCGGCTAATAACCAGAGAACAGTTCAATCCAATGGTAAACCATCTTCTTTTAATGCCAAACCCGGTAAGAAAACTCAGCCGGCATTTAGAAAAGATTATAGTAGACCTGGGAAAAAGGCCAAACATAAAAAGAAACCGCAGGAGATTGAGTTACAGACCCCGGACGTTATAGCTATTGAAGATAGCATTATGGTTAGGGACCTGGCCGAAAAATTAAGAAAAACCGGAGCTGAAATAGTTAAAAAGCTTATGGAAATGGGCACTATGGCTTCAATAAATCAGGTAATAGATTTTGATACCGCTGAAATTGTAGCGAGCTTGTTTGATGTTAAGGTAGAACATGTACTATCTGAAGAGCAAAAGATGCTGGAAGAAGTAGTTGATGATGAAGAGAGCCTTGTTCCTCGTCCTCCTATTGTAACTATAATGGGGCATGTTGACCATGGGAAAACATCTCTGTTGGATAGAATACGCAAAGCTAATGTAGTTTCCGGTGAAGCGGGCGGAATAACTCAACATATAGGTGCTTACCAGGTAGTGTTGAGCGGTAACAAAATAACTTTTATAGATACTCCCGGCCACGAAGCTTTTACAGCGATGAGAGCCAGGGGGGCGAATTTAACCGACATAGTAGTTTTGGTAGTAGCTGCTGATGATGGTGTTATGCCACAAACGATCGAAGCTATTAATCATATAAAGGCCGCCCAGGTACCGTTTCTGGTAGCACTGAACAAGATGGATAAACCGGGTGCCAATCCGGACAAGGTGATGCAGCAGCTTACCGAATATAATATTGTGGCCGAACAATGGGGCGGAGATATTATATTTGTACCGGTTTCTGCCAAATCAGGTGAAGGTATAGATTTATTACTGGAAATGATTTTACTGGTTGCGGAGATGCATGAAATAAGTGCTAATCAAGATCGACCGGCTGAAGGAGTAGTTCTGGAGAGCGAACTGGACAAAGGTCGTGGAGCAGTTGCTACTGTCCTGGTTCAAAAAGGTACATTAAATATCGGGGATAGTATGGTTTGTGGCATTGACTGGTGTAAAGTAAGGTCAATGACTGATTACCTGGGTAACCGGGTGGAGAAAGCATATCCCTCCATGCCCGTAGAAATTACCGGTTGGTCGGATGTACCGGAAGTTGGCAGCAAGGTGCAGGCCTGTGATGAGAAGGTCGCTAAGGAAATAAGCAGTCTCAGACAAAATGAAAGGAAAATGGAGGAACAGAACAAAAATAGCCGTGTTTCTCTTGATGATTTCTTTAAACAAATACAAGATGCAGAAGTTAAAGACCTCAATTTAATTATTAAGGGTGATGTACAGGGGTCGGTTGAAGCTATGGGCCAATCACTGTTACGACTTAGTACAGATGAAGTAAAAGTAAACGTTATTCATTCGGCGGTGGGTGCTATTACTGAAACCGATGTTATGCTGGCATCTGCTTCCAATGCTATAATTATTGGGTTTAATGTACGTCCTGACAGCAAAGCCAGAAAGTATGCCGAGGAAGAAAAAATTGATGTTCGCCTTTACCGGGTAATATATGAGACCATAGAAGATGTGAAGAAGGCTATGGTTGGATTGCTTGACCCCGAGTATAAAGAGAAATTCATGGGCCGTGCTGAAGTCAGGGCTACATTTAAAGTTCCTAATATAGGTGCAATAGCTGGATCATATGTTATTGACGGTAAAATCCAGCGCAATGCCAATGTTCGTGTCCTCCGGGACGGTATAATAGTATATGAAGGTAAACTTGCTTCTTTGAAACGTTTTAAGGATGATGTTAAAGAAGTAGTAGAAAACTATGAGTGTGGTATTGGCATTGAAAATTTTAATGATATAAAAGAAGGCGACATAATAGAAGCCTATGTAATGGAGGAAATTCCCAGAGAATTATAAAAGATGAATACCAAACAGGGGGGATACAATTGAACAAACGCAGACAGGAACGAATGGCCGTGGAGATTAAGAGAGTCCTGGCCCAGATAATAAAAGAGCAAATAAAGGATCCCCGCATCGACTTTACTACTGTTTCCATTACTAATGTAGATGTACCAAATGATGTTAGTCATGCTCGCATCTATATAAGCATTCTCGGCGATGATACCCGGCAGGAGGAGACCATGAAGGCTTTAGAAGCTGCCCGGGGCTATATTAGAAAAGAGCTGGCCCAGCAAATACAGGTGAAGCATGCACCAGAATTGGAATTCCGTTTGGATAAGTCTATAGAACATGGCTTTAGGATATCAGCCTTACTAAATGAGATAAAAGAGGGAGAAGAGAAAAACGAACCAGAAAAATAATCTTGAGGAAATTGCCAAACAACTCCAAAAGGGAGATAATTTTATTATTGTTGGACATGCCATTCCTGATGGGGATTGTATTGGATCCTTGATTGGACTGTATTCGGCCCTTATTTCCATAGGAAAAAAGACTTCTATGGTTTTACAGGATAAGGTTCCCTCGATTTATCGTTACCTGCAGTTTTCTGACGAAATTAAAGAACCCGAACAACCAGTCGATGGTAGGATTATTATTTTCCTGGACTGCAGTGATGCTCAAAGGGTTGGACAAACAGTACTGGCATTACTGCCAGACAATGATTTTACCATAAATATTGATCATCATGAGACTAATGAATTTTTTGGTACCTATAATTTTATTAATTCCCGGGCTTCTGCTACTGCGGAAATAATTTATGAATTATTAGGGGTTATGAATGTAAAGATAACTCCGATAATTGCTAATGCTCTTTATGCAGGGATAGTAATGGACACAGGTAGTTTTAAATATAGCAATACTACCAGCCATACCTTGAAAATAGCTGCCGGGTTACTTGATAATGGGGTTAACCAAAGTGCTGCGCGTATAAACCTGTTCGAATCGAAATCCCGCTCAGAAGTTTTATTGCTGCGTCAGGCCCTCAAAAGTATTGATTTTAGCGATGATGGTAAAATTGCCTGGATGACATTATCTTACCAGGAAACTTCTGATCTTGATGCTCTGGATTTACATCCGGAAGGGATTATTAACTATACCCGAATGATAGAAGGGGTTGAAGTGGGTTTGTTATTCCGGGAGACTAGTCCCGGTTTCGTGAAAATTGGTTTTAGATCTAAAAACCAGATTGATGTTGCTGCTGTGGCCGGTGAATTTAATGGGGGGGGCCATAAACAGGCTGCCGGGGCCCGTATGGAAGGTACTCTTGAAGAGGTAAAGAATACAGTTATCACTAGAGTCAGGGATGTGATAAAGTAATTTGCATGGATTTATATGTGTTAACAAACCGCCAGGATTAACATCCTTTGATGTTATAAGAAAACTGAAAAAACATTTACCGAAAGTAAAGCTGGGGCATTTGGGAACACTTGACCCTATGGCAACAGGTGTTTTACCTGTCGCTATTGGTTATGCCACCAGATTAATAGAATATATTCCGCAAGAAACCAAAGTTTATATAGCAACTATGATTATGGGGGGTATTTCTGATACCCAGGATGTATGGGGAAATGTAACCTACACTGGTGTCAATAATTTTGATGCCTCAGCTCTAGAGAATGCAATTAATTCTTATACAGGCATTATTGAACAGATACCCCCGATGTACTCTGCAGTTCATCACGAAGGGCACAGGCTGTATGAACTGGCCCGGAAAGGTATTGAGGTAGATAGAAAATCTCGTCAGGTTCACATTAATTCCCTGCAACTATTAGAAATAAGTCGGAATCAAGAAGGCCTGCCTTTAGTTAAAATACAAGTTGAATGCTCCAAAGGGACTTATGTGAGGACATTATGTCATGATATTGGGCAACGTTTGGGAACCGGGGCAGTTATGTCCGGGCTCATTCGCACCAGGTCGGGCATTTTTACTATTGAAGATTCCTATGGGTTGGATATTATTTTAAACAACGACTTGTCCAACTGCTTGTTGCCATTAGATTATCCCTTAGACGCTTTGCCCAAGGTTGAAATTGCTACAGAACAAGAGTGTTATAGTATACTTAATGGTAATTCAATACTTGGTAATTATAACTGCCCTCAGGGGATTATCAAAGTTTATTATGAGAATAAATTGATTTCCATTGCCAAATATATATATCAAGATGAAAAGAAAGTAATTAAACCGCTAAAGGTTTTGAAATAATATAAGTTTTAAGGCGAGTGGGATGAGACTACCTTGCCCCTAACTCTTGTAGTAAAAAATGAGGAGTATCGGCATGAATGTTATTTATAGTATAGAAAATTATGAAGTACAGGACAAACCGGTTTATTTGGCCCTGGGAAACTTTGATGGGGTTCATCTGGGTCATAAGCAATTAATTGATAAAATGGTAAATCGGGCACACAAGAACGATGGGCTATCAGCAGCTTTAATATTTGAACCTCATCCGGCAGCAGTGCTTTTTCCAGAAAAGGCACCTAAATTACTAGTTACCTCAGAACGTAAAGCAGAGCTTTTGGAAGAACTGGGGCTGGATATTTTAATATATACACCATTTACCTTGGATGTAGCCAGGTGGACTCCTGAGGAATTCGTACAAATAATTCTCGTCAATACCCTAAAAATACATGAGGCTTACGTAGGTTTTAATTATTCTTTTGGTTATAAAGGAGCGGGTACACCTGAATTGTTAACTGCACTGGGCCAAAAATATGATATTGGGATAAACGTTATTCCTGAAGTTACAGTTAATGATGAAATAGTCTCCAGCAGTTTGATACGAAAAGCTCTGGAAAACGGTGATATAAACCTAGCTCGCACAATGCTGGGACACTGGCCGTCAATAGAAGGAAAAGTAATTGAAGGTGAGCACCGGGGCAGCCAGATAGGTGTTCCCACTGCCAATCTGGGAGTTGATTCAGGTCTGATTGTACCTGGTAAAGGAGTATATTCGGCCCGGATTATTATTGACGGCAACATTTTTACATGTGTCGTGAATATTGGCAGTAAACCAACTTTCCATGTCGAATACCCTATTTCTATTGAGGCGCATATAATAAATTTTTCCGGCAATCTCTATGGTGAAAAACTGCGTATCTTTTTGTTAAATAAAATCAGGAATGAACAGAAGTTTAACAGTATTGAGGAACTGGTTAGACAGATAAGAAATGATTGTAACCAGGCTGTACATATAGCTAAGATTAGCAATGTGTAAATCGGGCTTGATTCCAGTTACCAGTTGTTTGCTATACAGGACTTTGCATAAATAAACTCTTCTTACTTTAAAGCAGGTTTACTTTTAGAAACGTCTGTGCTAGAATTTATGCGGTTATTCAGATGATTGCAATTTGTATGAGAAGAAAGATGGTTTAAGAATTCATGCAAAAAGATTATAATGTATTAGTATTACCAAGGCAGAAATTGGGGAAAATGTATAGAAATACGTAAACATTCATATGTTGAGCCGTTTAAACCTTGGTGCCGGTAAAAAATAGCTAGAGTTGTGGGTGAGGGGTTTGAGAATTTTTGTTACCGAACACACCAGAAAACGGCTTAAGGACTTAAGACAGGCGGGAATTGAAATAGAAGACTTAACAGAATGTGCTCGAAAAATCCCGGGACATATCCCGGTGGCTACCCGATTTCGTAGCTTTGAGGCCAAGAGCGGCAAGGTCTTTGACCTGGTTGTTAAAGATATAGATGAAGGAAGATTAATAATTACCGTTGTAGGCAAGCAGTAATGCTTCCTGGAACCACGGACTAGGGTTGGCGAATCTCCGGCGCCTATCTTGGTTGGTGGCGATTATTTGGTAAAAGGAGGTGAAAACTATGGCATTATCCCCTGAAAGAAAAACAGACCTAATTAAGAGCTTTCAAATTCATGAAGGCGACACTGGTTCTCCTGAGGTTCAAATCGCGATTCTTACTGAAAGAATTAACTATCTGAATGAACATCTGAAGATTAATAAGAAGGATCATCATTCCAGAAGAGGATTGTTAAAAATGGTAGGTCAGCGCCGTTCTCTTTTGGAATATTTACGGAAAAACGATTTTGAACGTTACCGTAGTATTGTTACCAGACTTGGATTGCGCAGGTAAAGAGCGGATTTTGCCGCTCTTTATTTATAGCAATTTTTAAGAAAGGAGGAGGTTAACCTGGTAAAAACTTATCAAACTGAGATTGCAGGTAGACCACTGATTATTGAAACCGGTAAAGTTGCCAAACAGGCTAATGGAGCAGCAGTAGTACGATATGGTGATACTGTTGTACTGGTTACGGCCACAGCATCGAAGCAACCCCGGGAAGGTATTGATTTTTTCCCGCTGACAGTTGATTATGAAGAAAAACAGTATGCAGTTGGTAAAATCCCGGGTGGTTTTATCAAACGGGAAGGACGCGCTACAGAAATTGCCACCCTGTCGGCAAGATTAATCGACCGTCCTATACGGCCTCTTTTTCCTAAAGGCTTTCGTTATGATATCCATGTGGTAGCTACTGTTCTATCAGTGGAAAAAGACAATGCCCCGGATGTTTCCGCTATTATTGGAGCCTCGCTAGCCTTAAATATTTCCGATATTCCCTTTGCAAGTCCGGTTGCCGGTGTGGTAGTTGGCATGGTTGATGATGAATTAATTATTAACCCTACTGTTGAACAGACTGCCCAAACTAAAATGCACCTTACCGTAGCTGGTACTAAAGATGCCATAATGATGGTGGAGGGAGAAGCCAGCGAAATACCGGAAGAAAAGATGCTTGATGCAATTTTCTTTGCTCACGAAGAGATAAAGAGAATCTGCGAGTTTCAGGAACCTATTATTGCTGAGGTGGGCTTACCGAAGCGGGAGGTAAAAATCGCTGCAGTTGACGAAGAAATAGAAAAAGCAGTAAGGGAATATGGCATTTCTCTTATAGAAGAAGCAGTTAAAAATATTGATAAGAAATCACGGGAAGCTGATATGGACCAGGCCCGGGATGCGATATTGGAGCATTTTGCTGATATTTATCCCGAGCAAGAAAAACAGATTGGCACTATATTAGATAAGGTTCAGAAAGAAGTAGTTAGAAAGGCCATCCTGGAGGAAGGCGAGAGGGTTGACGGAAGAAAGTTAACAGAAATCCGGCCCGTTAGCTGTGAAGTTGGTTATTTGCCTCGACCGCATGGATCAGGACTTTTTACCCGTGGACAAACTCAGGTACTATCAATAACTACTCTGGGTGCCATAAGTGAGGAACAAATCCTGGATGGTTTGGGAATCGCACAATCCAAGAGATATATCCACCATTATAATTTTCCTCCTTACTCAGTAGGCGAAGTTAAACCTATGCGGGGTCCGGGAAGAAGAGAGATTGGACATGGAGCCCTGGCGGAAAGAGCTTTGCTGGCAGTAATACCTTCGGCAGAAGAGTTCCCTTATACCATAAGGGTTGTATCTGAAGTAGTGGAATCTAATGGTTCAAGTTCCATGGGCAGTGTATGTGGAAGTACTCTGTCGCTAATGCATGCAGGAGTTCCCATAAAAGCTCCGGTATCCGGTATCGCCATGGGTCTGGTAAAAGAAGGGGACAGATTTGCCATATTAAGTGACATTCAGGGTATAGAAGATGCCCTGGGAGATATGGACTTTAAAGTGGCAGGCACTGAAAAGGGAGTCACTGCTCTGCAGATGGATATCAAAATCAGTGGAGTCAGCCGGGAGATAGTGGAAAAAGCATTGGCTCAAGCTCATGAGGGACGTATGTTTATTATGGGTAAAATGTTGGAGGCCATTCCACAACCGAATGATCATCTTTCACCATATGCTCCCCAGATGATAAGGATGCAGATTCATCCCGATAAGATAAGAGAAGTTATCGGACCTGGTGGTAAGGTTATTCACAAGATTGTGGACGAAACCGGCTGCAAGATAGACATTGAAGATGATGGCAGTCTGTTCATAATAGCTACTGATGAAAAAGCTGCTGAAAAGGCCAAATTCCTGATAGATTCCATTGTTGCTGAAGTAGAAGTCGGTAAGATTTATATGGGAACTGTGAAGCGGATTATGGACTTTGGAGCATTTGTGGAGATCATTCCTGGAGTACTGGGTTCTCAAGGTAAGGAAGGCTTGGTACACATTTCTCAGTTAGCAGAAGAACGTGTTAATAAAGTTAAGGATGTTGTTGATATCGGCGATCAGATTCTGGTAAAGGTTACCGAGATAGATAAACAGGGAAGGGTTAATCTTTCCCATAAAGCAGCACTAAAGCAGTCAACCAAAGACTGATCTTAATTGCGAAGTCCGGGGAGCACCAAGTGCACCCGGATTAAACAATTGAATAAGAGGAGTATGTCCAAGTAAACCGAGCTGACTCGGTTTATTTGTGTTTTCTGGGGTTTTTGACTTATAAAATTTTATGTTGAATAGTAATGTCCACCTGCGAATAGTTATTTAAGAGGAACTAGGCGGTTAAGGTGGTATTTTTTTTGTGCAAAAGATTTTATTTTATAAAACTTGATATCGGTGTTATCTGTTTGATAACATTTTTTGTTAGCCTTTCGTTTATTGCTGCCTGGTTCGACAAGGTGGAACGCGACCTTTACGGGGTAAAACCTGGGGTAACCCTGAATAATGAACATTGTGCCAGGTTAATGCCGGCTGAAGTGCGACCGATAGTTGAGGACATGGCCATAAGGTATCAAAAGCTTCCGTTGGAACCCGGACTTGATAAGGAAACAGGAAGAATATTTTCAGAACAGCCCGGATTTGTAATTGATGTTGACGAAACTATTAAACAGGTAATGGCTGCCGGTGAAAATAGCCAAGTGAAACCGGTGATTATCAAAGTAAATCCCAGGTTTAGAAGCAGCGACCTGGAAAAAGCCAGTAAAATTCTGGGGGAATACGCTACCTGGTTTCACGGTAGTGGAGCAAGATATAACAATATTGGCCTTGCGGTTAAAGGGTTGAATAACACCGTAATTTGGCCGGAAGAAATTTTTTCATTTAACGAAGCGGTGGGACCCAGGACACCGGAGCAGGGTTATCTTCCGGCACCGGTAATCATAGGAGGGGGGAATAATCTGGATTATGGAGGAGGTGTTTGCCAGGTGTCCAGTACTTTATATAATGCAGCTTTAAATGCCGGGTTACAGGTGCGTGAAAGGCATCTCCACACCAAACCCATTGGTTACGTACCGAAGGGCAGGGATGCAGCTGTCGCTTATAATTATCTGGATCTCAAACTAAAGAATCACAATAAAGATCCCGTAATAATAAAAACTGGTTTAGGCAATGGAAGAATATGGGCACAAATATGGGGGGATAAATCAGAATGAAAATTTATTATTTTACCAGGAAGAAAATGTTGACCGTGGGAATTATAGTGCTGTTAATCAGTACCTTATTGGGTATTGTATTAACTTGCTACAGTAATGCCATAATGACATCCAAGGCGGCCGACCCTATTTACCAAGGAAATACCGGGAAAAAAGTGGTCGCCATCACTGTTAATGTTGACTGGGGGGAAGAATTTATTCCAGCTATGTTAGAGCAGTTTAAAAAAAATGACGCTAAGGTTACGTTCTTTGTAACAGGTGTGTGGGCTCAGAAACATCCAGAATTATTAAAGCAGATGTATAAGGAGGGCCATAGTATTCAGAACCACGGTTATAAACATATCCATTTTAATAGCCTTTCCGCTGGTGATACCGGTAAAGAGATAAAAAAGGCAGAAGATATTATTTATGGTATTACCAAGCACAAAACTTCATATTTTGCTCCGCCATCTGGCGAATTTAACCAGGAGGTCGCTCGTGGAACAGGAGATATCGGTTACAAATTGATTATGTGGAGTGTGGACACAATAGATTGGCAGCGTCCCAGCCCATATATAATTGTCAATCGAGTAATGAAAAAAGTGCATAATGATGCCATAATCCTGATGCATCCTACTGAACCAACGCAAAAGGCCTTGCCAGACATGTTAAAACAGCTGACTGATGAAGAATATAAGATGGTTACTATTGATAAAATCCTGGTTACTGCACCAGGTAAAAAGATTAATAATGTTGAGAAACAATAACCGTTACTGGTTTATTATTGGTTTAGTTTTTCTAGCCTGGTTAACAATAATGGCAAAGCCGGTTGGTGCTGAACCATGGGTGAATTGCCAATACTATTGCATTATGGATAGAGCGAGCGGACAAGTGCTGCTATCCAATAATGGTGAGGCGATGCGCCCGGTCGCAAGTACTACCAAGATGATGACCGCCATTTTAGCCGAAGAATATGCCGGCCTTAATGAAACAGCGGTAGTAAGTGAACATGCGGATAAAACCCTCGAATATACTATTGGTTTACGGACCGGTCAAGAGGTTGTGATTGCTGAGCTTATGAAAGCCGCTTTGATATGTTCTGCCAATGATGCGGCAGTGGTATTGGCTGAGCATGTTGCCGGTGATGAAGCTTTATTTGGCCATTTGATGTCTTTAAAAGCTTTTGCCATTGGTGCGACCAATACACATTTCCGCAATGCCTCCGGCCTGCCGGCCTTGAACCATTATAGTACGGCCATTGATTTGGCCATAATTGGGCGATATGCCTTATCCCATCCTTATTTAAAAAAAATGGTGGGTACTGCTCAAATCCAATTCCAACATCCAGGTTATCAACAACCATTAACCATTAGAAATACTAATGGTTTATTAACCAACTACGCCGGTGCAGACGGAATAAAAACCGGGACTACCAATGCTGCTGGAAAGTGTCTGGTTGCTTCGGCCAGCCGTGATGGCAGAAAACTAATAGCAGTGGTACTTAAATCTGCTGATCGTCAGGGAGATTGTGTGCGCTTGCTAAATTATGGCTTTAAAAATTATTCTCTTCGTAAAATAATAAACCATCAGGTTCCGTTTAAAACTATAAGAATTGAGCATGGCAACCAAGCGTACGTAAATATATTAGCGAAACAGGATTTGTGGGTCTGGATGGAGGAAAAAAATCCACGGATTGAAAAGGTTGTTAGGATGAACTATCATATTATGGCCCCAATAACCAAAGGTCAAAAAGTGGGAGAATTGAATGTCTATTGTGAAGGCAAACTAGTAAAGACGATTGACCTGGTATGTGGAGAGAATATTGGCGAGGAACCGGGATTGATAATGAGAATATATAAACATATTTTTAAGTTGAGTAAAGGGAATGAGAATCTTAATACAGAATAGTCTAAACAGGAATTTTAGTGGAGGTATATGTTGTGATAGGTTACTGGAATTTGTCAAACCAGGCTAAACTAGTGGTCGAGGAAATTCCCTATTTGAGATCGGCAGCTATTGGCGTATTTATTAAAGTAGGTTCGCGGCATGAGGACACAAACCTGGCCGGAGCCAGTCATTTTGTGGAGCATATGTTATTTAAAGGTACTGAGCAACGATCTGCCCGTGATATTGCTGAGACCTTTGAGGGCATCGGGGGACAGCTAAATGCCTATACATCACGAGAATATACATGCGTTTATGCCAGAACTCTGGATGAACATATGGATATGGCTATGGAAATCATTTTTGATATGCTTTTTAATTCTGAATTAGCTGAAAAGGATTTTTCTACTGAAAGAGAAGTCATTATTGAAGAAATTAATATGTATGAGGATACCCCGGATGAGTTAATTCATGATGTATTTAATCGTAAGTTCTGGGAAGGGCATCAGATGGGATCATCTATTCTGGGAACTATGCAAACCATTACTGAAATGAAACGTAATGAATTGTTTGACTACTACCGTGAAAAATATGTTCCTTCCAATATGGTGATTGCTATAGCAGGTAATATCAAGCAAGACCAAGTAAAAGAAAAGATTGAAAATTTATTGCAAAATATAAAAGACAATAAGATAGTTATTTCAGATAACAAACCGGAAGAACATTGTTCATTTATAAATCTGGTGGCCAAGGATACGGAACAGGTTCAAATATGTCTGGGAGTACCAGGTATTTCCTATCATAATGAAAATCGCTATACGCAAAATGTAATGAATAGCATACTGGGAGGTGGAATGAGTTCGCGCCTCTTTCAAAATATCAGAGAGGAACTGGGACTGGCATATTCGGTTTATTCATTCCCTTCCAGCTATTCTGATACTGGTGCGTACTGTATTTATATTGGAACTGGTCCGGGTAAATTGGGTAAGTTTTTTGCTGCCTTGCACGAGCAATTGACTAAATTTGCTAATGAAGGGGTAAGCCGGCAGGAGATGGCCCGAACCCAGCAACTAAACAAATCCAGTATGCTGCTGGGATTGGAAAGTGTCATGAACCGAATGAACCGCATTGCCAAATCAGTAATGATGTACGACAAAATTATTTCTCCCGAAGAGGTTATTGAGCGAATGTATAACGTAGAAGCTGATATGGTAAAGGAATTTGCAGCTTCACTATTTAAACCGGGTGCTTTTTCGCTGGCTGCTATTGGGTCAAAGGATGTACTGCCAATGGTAGAAAAAGAATATCTCAGTTGGTGGGGGTAAACATTAATGAAAGTATTGATTAAACGAATTCACTCCTTGGACCTGCCTTTACCACGCTATATGACCGAAGGGTCAGCAGGAGTTGATCTATATGCAGCAATTGATGAGGATATGGTTTGCTCACCGGGGTGCCGGATATTTGTTCCAACCGGTATAGCTATCGCTTTGCCAGAAGGATTTGAAGCGCAAATAAGACCACGCAGCGGCTTGGCTTTAAAACACGGAATAACGCTTTTGAATACCCCGGGTACTATAGATGCAGATTACCGGGGCGAAATTAAGGTGATTGTAATAAATCTCGGGGACAAAGAGTATATTCTAAAAAGAGGCGAGAGAATAGCCCAGATGATTTTTTCTCGTGTGGAAAGAGCTGAATTCTTTGAAGTTGAAGAGCTTGATTCTACATTACGGGGAGAAGGAGGATTTGGGCATACGGGAATTTAAGAGGGGGGATTGGGTTGAGGTTAAATGAGCTGATTGGTAAGGAAATGGTAAATATATATGATGGGATGAGGATAGGCACGGTTGGAGAATCTGATATGATGGTTGATCCTGAGACCGGGCAGATAATATCCATAATTCTCCCCAATAAAGGTAATGTTATTAACTTTTGGGCCGATCGTCAGAAAATGGTTATACCCTGGGACGCAGTGAAAAAAATTGGCCGGGAAGTAATTGTGGTTGACTTGGACCATACCCATATGAGGCTTAAAAATAATTCGGTTTAAGATACATAAGTTATAATGTGCAAAAACAGCTCATAGCTATTTAGTCGTGGGACAGAGGTTTCACTTATTGACAACAGATAGTAGTCTATTGACAATAAGTGAACTTTTCTGTCCCACTATTTTATTCTTTTGAAAATATGAAATGTGTAATAAATCAAGCTGGAGGAGGCAAGCTAAAAGAAAAATGGAGGGCGCCCATATGGTTGATGATAAACGGATCAAAGGATCATTTCCGCCTTGGAGCAGGATTCCTTCGCTGGCGGAGATGACGTCGGAAGCAGGAATTAATTTTGATTGCTTTGTTCAGTGTATTAAAGAAGACCTGAGTATTGAGCAGATGGCAGATAAATTTAAAGTAAGCCATACCACTATTGAATCCCTTCAAGACCATTTTTTGAGATACGGAATCAGCTCAGTAATGGGAGGAGATTAAATAACTTGTATTGAAAAAAGCAATGGAATATTATAATATAGTTTAAATTTCTTCTTAAGGAGGCCGACAATATGTTAAATAAGTTCGAAAAACAGGGTCTCACCTTTGATGATGTATTATTGGTACCGGGACGTTCTGATGTTTTGCCCAGGGATGTTGATGTTTCCACACGTCTAACCCGTAATGTTAGACTTGAAATACCGATTATGAGCGCAGGCATGGATACCGTAACTGAATCAAAGATGGCTATAGCCATGGCTCGCGAAGGTGGAATTGGTATTATCCATAAAAATATGAGTATTGAACAACAGGCTAAAATGGTAGACCGGGTGAAAAGATCTGAACACGGTATAATTACCGATCCGTTTTATTTATCTCCCGACCATAAGATTCAAGATGCTCTGGATATTATGGAGCATTATCATATATCCGGAGTTCCAATTACCAGAGGACTGAAGTTGGTAGGCATTATTACCAACCGGGACTTAAGGTTTGAGACTGATTTTCAGCAATCAATTAATAATGTCATGACCAGTGAGAACCTGGTTACAGCTCCAGTAGGTACGACAATGAATGAGGCCATGCAAATCTTAAGAAAATATAAGATTGAAAAACTTCCTCTGGTTGATGACCAGTTTAATTTAATGGGTCTAATTACTATAAAGGATATCGAAAAAACTATTAAATATCCAAGTGCGGCCAAGGATAAAAGAGGAAGATTATTAGTTGGGGCTGCCGTAGGAATTGCAGGTGATACCCTGGAAAGGGCGAAGGCCCTGAAGGATGCTGGGGTAGATGTCCTGGTAGTCGATACTGCCCATGGTCATTCTATAAGCGTTATCAATATGGTAGCCAATATTAAGGAAAGATTTCCGGATACCGAGTTGATTGCCGGCAATGTGGCTACCGGTGAAGCTACTGAAGAATTGATAAAAGCAGGCGCTGATGCGATCAAAGTGGGTATTGGCCCGGGATCAATATGTACTACCAGAGTCGTGGCAGGAATAGGAGTGCCGCAGATTACGGCTATTGTTGATTGTTTGGAAGCTGCCAGCAAGTATGATGTGCCAATTATTGCCGATGGCGGAATAAAATACTCGGGAGATATTGCCAAGGCTATAGCAGCGGGAGCTGATGTAGTTATGCTGGGTAATCTCCTGGCTGGTACTGAGGAGAGTCCTGGTGAAGCAGTTATCCTTCAGGGCAGGAGTTACAAGATTTACCGGGGTATGGGTTCTATGGGTGCTATGGTTCAGGGGAGCAGCGACAGGTACTTTCAGGAAGATGCCAAGAAACTGGTGCCAGAGGGAATTGAAGGCCGGGTTCCATATAAGGGATATGTTTCAGAAGCCATTTTTCAACTAATAGGGGGGCTTCGTGCCGGAATGGGTTACTGTGGAGTAGCTAATATAGAGGAGATGAAAGTTAAAACCCATTTTGTACGTATTACCAATGCAGGGCTGGTAGAGAGTCATCCACATGATATATCCATAACCAAGGAAGCTCCTAATTACCGGGTGCTTTAATCGATGGAAATATTTATAATCAGACTTGTAATGGCTATGATGGCTGGATTAATAATAGGTTTTGCCAACAAGTGCCAGAACCAAGCAGATAGCTCAACGCCCATTCGGGTTTTCGTTATGATATGCCTGGGTGCAACGTTGGTGACCATAACCTCAACCGAACTTTTTATAGGAATTTCTCCATTGACCAGCGATCCAGGAAGATTATCTGCTCAGGTAGTGTCTGCTTTGGGCTTTTTGGGAACGGGTATAATATGGCTATCAGAAGAAGAGAGAAAGCTAAAAGGTGTTTCCGTGGTGGCCAGTTTATGGGTAACAGCTATTATTGGGATGCTTATTGGAGCGGGGCTAAATAGTGCGACAGTTTTGGGAACATTTTTTATGATATTAGTTTACTGGTTTTATAATTTAGTTGATAACAGAAAAAGATTAAATAATAATAAAGTTAAAGAGTAAGCTCTCTTACTCCTCCTCAACTCCTAAGCACTAATTCATTCACAAGTTCTTGTACGTTAAGCTGATGAGCTTAAGCACATTGATCATTTGTTTCCAATATTAATCCCGGTCTATCCTATATCTAATTCCGTATCTGTCAAACAGCTTTTGTACCTGCGATTAGAATGGCATCCTTCAATAATAAGGTTGATCTTGTAATTAATACACGTATTGATTCCGTAATTATAATAATTAAATAACCGTTAACCAATAAAAAATCGGGGGAAAAATCCCCCGACGGTGCGAATTGTTAACGTTGGTTACTCTGATTAGCAAGGTTCATCTCTGCTCGTTCGATAGCCTTTTTTACGATATTTCCACAGTCCCTGGAGCTGACAGCGCCCCAACCCTCGGTAGAGACAATATTATCTACTCCCAGGTCGCGGGCAATTTCGTATTTGAGCTGTTCGGACATAATGCTTTTGTTCCTGGCCAATGTGTAAACCTCCTCTTTGAATCATCGCACCTGATATTATTGTTGGCAATAATCCATGAATTATGGCTAGATTAATATTAATAATCTGTAAACGGTTTCCCAAAATCATTATTTTTGTATAAACTAGTAGTTATCTGGAGGTAATAATTAATGAGGTATGAAGGTAATGTTTTCCGTCCGCCTAGTGAAGCCAGGAGTTATATTCTGCAATGCACTATTGGATGTACACATAATAGATGTACTTTTTGCAGCATGTATAAAGACAAAAAATACCGGGTAAGACCACTCGAGGAGATAAAATCCGATATTAGAACAGCAAAACTTTACTTTGGAAACCTAAATAAAGTATTTTTGGCTGATGGTGACGCTTTGGCTATGGAAACTGCAGTTTTGCTGGAAATACTTGATGATTTATATAAGGCTTTTCCTGGCCTTAATCATGTTGGCATTTATGCCAGTCCGGACAGTATTCTTAAAAAAGAAGACTCAGAATTGGCCTCATTAAAAGAGGCTGGACTAACAATAGCTTATTTGGGAGTGGAAACAGGAGATCCTGAGCTTCTTCTGGAAATTAGAAAAGGTGTAACTTATGATGAAATGGTTGAGGCTGGGAAAAAAATTAGGGCCAATGGAATACTTTTATCGGCAACAGTTTTATTAGGGCTGGCCGGAAGAACCCCGAAAGCTGCTGATCATGCTCGTAACACGGCCAGAATTTGCAATGATATTAATCCTGACTATATAGGGGCCTTAACTCTTATGGTGGAACCCGGTACAGAGATATACCGCAGAGTACAAAAGGGCACATTTGAATTACCCGGCCCATTTGAAATACTTGACGAATTGCGTATTATAGTCCAGGGCCTTAATGTGAAAGAGACAGAATTTCGAAGCAATCATGCATCCAATTATTTGTCAGTCAAAGGAAGGCTGCCATATGATAAAAATAACATGCTAAAACTTATTAATGAGATCATAGAAAAAAATGATTACAAATACCTACGACCCGAATATCTAAGAGGTTTATAGATTCCTTGCCAAACAAACAATTTGAATTTCGGTTGAAGCAGCCTAAAGGCTGTGCTAATATTTGTTATGTATTAATTTTTAGCCATTTAATGTAAAGAAAACGCTACCCATACAATTTGCTTAGGGTAACGAAATTTTATAGGGGGGGAGAAAATTGGGATTATTCGGCCGCAAAGATGAACAATTATTTCTGCTTTTCTCTGAAAGTGCCCGGGTAGTTATTAAAGGCTCGGAAATTCTCAAGAGTGTAGTTTACGATTATTCGGAACTGGACATAAAAATGGCCAAATTAACGGCCATGGAACATGAAGGTGACCGCATAATACAAGAACTGGTTCGGAGGCTAAATACCAGTTTTATTCTTCCTTTTGATAGGGAAGATGCCTTTGAACTGGTACAAAAACTCTCTACTACTCTGGATTACATCACGGGAATCATTGACAGGATGATTCTATATAAAGCAGGACAACCTGATGACCAGGTTAAGGAAATGGTTGAGGTTCTAACAGAGGCACTGGTTCTGCAAGAAAAAGCACTTAATTATTTGGATAAAGTTGAAAAGAACAAAACTGAAATCTTTCAGTGTTGTGATCAGATTAGAAAGTTGGAAAGAAAACAGGATACTCTGTATAGAAATGGAGTAGCAGCACTATTTGAACATGTAGACGATCCGGTATTTATTATTAAATGGCGCGAAGTTTATGAGCACATTGAAATGGCCCAGGATTATGTTGAAGATATAGCTGAACTGATTCGAAATATATGTGTTAAGTATTCGTAATGCTGAGAGTGGATCATAGTAAAAACATGATTTTGATTAAATGAGAGTCTCTAAGGGGAAACATACTCTTTAGAGACTTTTATTTATCTATCTGTTCTTGGTAAAGGCGAACTGGTTTTAGTTATATTGTCTGACTGACAATCGGCCAGGAGCGAGTTCTGTATTTCCATTATTAATTGATTAATCCCACTTTCCAGGTTAATAGCTATTATTTTATAAAAGTAGCTGGATGGGCTTTCATGAATTTCGGCATAGGCTCTTCCATAAGCATTGCTTTTTATACTTACGAGTCTACTAAGAATATCCATTCTATTCATTACTTATCAACCTCCTGACCAGTTTCCAGGCGGGCAAATGTGATATCTATTTAACAAAAAAAGGTGGATGGGCAGCAGCTTAACCACTGCCCATTATATATAAAGAGGTATTTAAGGGAACTCAATTAGAAAGTTTATTAGTCTTGACCCATATATTCATTTTTTCAGCTTCTTTTATTAATTCATCCTGGAACTGGGGATGGGCAATACTTATTAGAGCTTCTGCCCGCTGCCAGGTTGATTTACCTTTAAGCAAGACTTTGCCATATTCGGTTATTACATAGTAATTTGCAGTCCGGGGATCTGTTACTATTCCACCGGGAGTAATAATGGGTTTAATTCTTGATTCCAACTTCCCGTCCCTACCTGCGATAGTAGAACTCAAGCAGATGAATCCCTTCCCGCCTTTAGATTTATAAGAGCCAAATATAAAGTCAAACTGGCCTCCCGTTCCTGAGATGTGCCTGGTGCCAGAGGACTCGGCACATGCTTGACCGAACAAGTCTATTTCAATGGCATTATTAATGGCCATAATCTTGTCATTCTTGGCAATGTTAAAGGGATCGTTAGTATAGCTTACCGGGAAAATTGAACAGGTCGGGTTTCCATCCAAAAATTCATATAATCTTTTCGTGCCCATGGCAAATGTATAAATCATTTTGCCCTTGTCAATCTGCTTACGACGACCTGTTATGCGTCCTGCTTCATACATGTCAACAAAGGAATCTACCAGCATTTCTGTATGCACACCCAAATCCTTAAGATCCGATTTCGCTATCATAGCGCCTATGGCATTGGGCATCGCTCCTATACCAAGCTGCAGACACGCACCATCTTCTATTTCTTCCAGTACAAGTTGAGCAACTTTATTGTCTATATCAGTAATTGGAATTTCAGCAAGTTCAAACAGCGGCTTGTTTGGTCCTTCGACAATAAAGTCAATATTACTAATATGAATAGATTCCTCTAACCCTCCCAAACATTTAGGTACAGAACTATTCACTTCCGCGATAACAATTTTAGCTGCATTACAGAATGCCGGCGTCATGGAACAGGAAGTACCCAAATTAAAATATCCGTGTTGATCCATTGGAGCGACTTTTATAAGGGCTACATCTATGGGTACATACCCTCTGTCGTAAAAAGTTGGAGCTTCATGATAAAGCAGAGGTATATAATAGCATAGCCCTTTATCGTGAAGTTTCCGACTGGCTCCGCTAAAGTGCCAATCGTTATAAATAAAATGTTCCTTATTCGGGTCGGCAAGTACAGTTTTTGGTGGGAAAGGACAAGTAGTGGTAATTATATTAACATTTTGCAGTTCGTTTGTTCGTTCAGCCAAGGCTGCATCAAGAACCTCGGATACCATCATGAATTCTCCGTAGTTAATGGTATCCCCGGATTTAACGACTTTTACTGCTTCATCAGCAGTAACAAGTTTTTTCTGGTATTCTTCAATATAATTCACAGACCTCATTCCTCCTTCCGTATTTCGGGGGGAAAAGTCGGGAGCGCTTTATAGAGAGCCCCGGCCTAAAAACCGGGGCCGCTCTTGTTTCAGTAATATTAGTTGTTAGCCTCTAAGAAGATCTCCGGCAATAACTATTCTTTGTACTTCACCAGTACCTTCGTAGATTTGGAATATCTTAGCATCACGATAGTATTTTTCTACTGGGTAATCTTTGGTATATCCATATCCGCCGAATACCTGTACAGCTTCAGTGGCACAAAAGACAGCCGTATCACCGGCAAAACCTTTGGCCAGAGATGCAGCTTTACTAAACCGGGGAACATCCAAATCCTGTAATGATGATGCTTCCAGGTAAAGCAGACGGGAGGCTTCGATTCTCATAGCCATGTCGGCCAGCTTAAATTGGATTGCCTGGAAGCTGGAAATAGGTTTGCCAAACTGGGTCCGCAGCTTCGCATACTCCAGAGAAGCGTCCAGGCAAGCTTGAGATATACCAGTTGCCATGGCAGCAATACTGGCCCGGGAAATATCCAAAGTTTTCATAATAATATAAAAGCCTTGCCCCTCTGCACCCAGCAGATTCTTAGCTGGTACCCTTACATCTTCAAAAATTACCTCGGTAGTATTAGAAGTCCTTATTCCCAGTTTATCTTCAGTTTTTCCAACGGTAATACCCGGGGTGTTGCGATCAATTATGAATGCACACATGCCTTTAGTACCCATTTTCTTATCAAGGGTGGCTAATAATGTGTATACTCCAGCGGTGCCGCCATTACTGATAAACTGTTTCGTGCCATTAATTATATAATCATTGCCATCTTTGACACACCGGGTAGAAAGACCACCTGCGTCTGAACCAGCTCCGGGTTCCGTTAGGCAAAAGGCAGCTAATTCACCGTCTACCAATCTTCCATAGAATTCCTTCTTCTGCTCATGATTAGCGGCTACCAGTACAGGGTCAGCAGCTAATAGGGTACTGGCTACCATTATGGTACCTATACCAGCATCGCCCCAGCAGATTTCTTCAGCCACTATATTCTGGGCCACATGGTCAATTCCAGGTCCGCCATACTCAGCGGGGACACCAATAGTCATAAGACCAACTTCATGCATTTTTTTGATACAATCCTCTGGATAAATGTGCTTATTGTCCCATTCCGAAGCATAGGGAGCTATTTCATTGGCCGCAAAATCATGGGCCATTTTTTTCATCATTTCTTGTTCTTCTGATAACCGAAAATCCATTTAGCATACCCTCCTAACAATTATTACAGATTAGTTTATATATCCCGGGTCCATATGGAGCAAAGGGATGGTCCACCACCTACACATAAAGAGGCAGCGCCAACAGTCTTTCCCTGTCTTTCCAGTTCATAATAAAGGGAGACTATTATTCTTAGAGCTGTACAGCCCACCGGATGCCCCAGCGCTATTCCGGATCCATTAAGATTACACTTGTTCATATCCAGTTCGATGCCATAGTCTTGTTTAAGCTTTCTGCCTACTCCCAGGAATTGGGCGGCAAATGCTTCGTTAATCTCGAAATAATCAATGTCATCCCACTTCATGCCAGCTTCCTTCAGACATTTGGGAATAGCAACTGCCGGGCCTAGACCCATAACTTCCGGGGCAACACCTTCAGCGCACAAGTTTACTAATCTCATTAATGGTTTCACACCTAATTCAGCAGCTTTCTTTTTGGACATAATCACCACTGCTGCAGCAGCATCATTTATACCCGACGCATTGGCCGCAGTGGTTACCCCGCCTTTCTTAAAAGCAGACGGCAGTTTGGCCATAGACTCAACACTTGCGTCAGGAATCATGTGCTCGTCAGTTTCGTATAATTTAATGCCTTTCTTGCTCTTAATTTCTACCGGGACAATTTCACGTTTAAAAATCCCTTCCTGAACTGCTCTGGTGGCCCGCTGGTGGCTCATCAGGGCCAATTCGTCACATTCCTCGCGGGTAATACCATAAAGTTCAGCCACATTCTCAGATGTTATACCCATGTGGCCGGGTACCAATTGATCAAAAAGTCCGTCATGAATCATGGCGTCTTCGATAGTTCCCTGATTCATACGGTA
Organism: Syntrophomonas sp.; assembly: GCA_039679805.1. Lineage (GTDB taxonomy): Bacteria > Bacillota > Syntrophomonadia > Syntrophomonadales > Syntrophomonadaceae > JBDKUD01. The sequence goes on from JBDKUD010000379.1 coordinate 22,456, forward strand.
GCCCATTCTGGCTTTAGGCAGCATATAAGGAGCATTGGTCATACTCTCAACACCTACTATCAATGCGATATCGCTTTTACCAAGCATAATATGATTGGCGGCAATATCCAGGGCGCGCATTCCTGATGCACAGTTCTGATTTACATTGCAGGCATTGCTGCGAACGGGAAGACCAACTGCCATGCCTACCTGCCGGGCAGGTAGCGATCCCTGCATATGAGGATAAACCTCACCCATGACTATTTCGTCTATAATATCCGCCGAAATGCCGGCCCTTTCGACAGCAGCTTTACCAGCTGTTATAGCTAACTGTTTGGCTTGAACATCTTTCAAACTACCTTGAAACTTTCCGATAGCAGTTCTACACGCACTAACTAATACAACCTCATTTAATTCCATACTGTAACCCCCCATTTATATTTTTCTAAATAAATTTATTTGGCTTGAAAAACAGGTTTGCGTTTTTCCAAAAAGGCTTGCATGCCTTCCTTTTGATCGGCTGTGGCGGAACACATTCCAAACATATCAGACTCAATGCCCATAGATGAATCAAGATCGACCTGTATTCCGCGTCCAATAGTATACTTGGCGTAGGCAACGGCCAGAGGCGCCTTAGAGGCAATTTTCCTGACCAGTTTTTTAGCTTGGTCCATTAGTTCTTCCGGTGGGTAAATATGATTAACCAACCCCAGGCGATAAGCTTCAGCAGCGTTAATGGTGTCGGCGGTAAAAATAAGTTCCTTCGCTCGGCCTTCCCCAATTAGACGTGGAAGCCGCTGGGTCCCTCCGAAGCCAGGTATAACACCAAGGCCTACTTCAGGCTGCCCGAATAACGAATTTTCCGAAGCTATTCTGATATCGCATGACATTGCCAGTTCACAACCACCACCCAGGGCAAAACCATTGATGGCTGCGACAACAGGTTTTTCCATTAATTCAATCATCCTAAACGTGGCTTCTCCGTAACTGGCAAAAGCCCGTGCCTCAGCAGCTGACAATGGCTGCATGTAAGCTATATCTGCACCGGCCACAAAAGCCTTGTTGCCGGCACCGGTAATAATTAGTCCACTAATCGAACTATCTTCTGCGACAACACTTATTGCCTCTCGTATTTCCTTAAGAGTGTCTTTATTAAGCGCGTTAAGTGCTGTGGGACGATTAATATAGAGAATGGCCAGGTTTTCTTCCTTCTCCAGAATTATGTTTTCAAAACCCATTTTTTCTCTCCTTCCCAAGTCCGATGAAGTAATTTTTAATAATCATAGAAACCTTTTCCGGTCTTCATACCCAGATGTCCAGCCCGAACTTTTTGTTTAAAAGCCAAAGCAGGACGGTATTTGGAATCACCGAATTCAGCCCAGAAGTATTCCATCACCATTAAGACCACATCAATTCCTACCAAATCAGCCAGGGCCAGCGGTCCCATTGGCATGCCGGCTCCGAGCTTCATGGCTTTGTCAATTTCTGCAGCTGAAGCTACACCTTCTCCGTAGGCAATAGCAGCCTCATTTATATAGGGCACAAGAATACGGTTGACAATAAACCCAGGTGATTCCTTGGTTGGTACCGGTTCCTTGCCAATCTTTACAGCAAGATCAATGGTTTCATTTATTACTTCATCAGAGGTAACAGCACCCGGTATTACCTCAACCAATTTCATAGCCGGTACCGGGTTAAAGAAATGCATTCCCACTATCTTATCAGGACGATTAGTAGCCGCGGCTATTTCAGTAATACTTAACGCTGATGTATTACTGGCCAGAATGGTATTAGGAGGGCAAATTTCTGAAATTTCCTTAAAAACCTTTTTCTTAAGGTCCATGTTTTCGATGATTGCTTCTATGACGATATCGCAGTCCTGAAACGCCTTTATATCTGTACCAGTGGATAAAAGAGCAGAGAATTTAGCAACGTCTTCGGCTGTCTTCTTGCCCTTTTCCACCGCTTTGCTCCATGATTTATTCATGCTCTTGATAGCTTTGTCGAGAACAGGCGGTACGACATCAACCAATACTACACTGTAGCCCGCCTCTATGCTCACCTGGGCAATACCTGCACCCATAGTTCCTGCACCTAGTACACCAACTTTTGTGATGCTCATTAATCCTACCCCCTAAACGATTAAATTAAATTCAAAGTGACATCTACAACGGTAACCGCGTCCCCCCTTTGCAAGTTTTTTTATTAGCATAGACATCTGTAATGTCATTGCTTCTAATAGGAGCAAGATATGTGCCAAACTTGAAAAAGGGCGTAGAAAAGCGGTATATCAACGTTTGCTGATATACCGCTTTAAAAATCAGTTCGTATTTTTAATCTATTTTGGGATAGATCCAGGTAAATATTATATGCTAAACACTTTAAATTGGGGTTTAATGAACTATACTCAAATAGGAGGGTGGTTTTTCAATTTTAAGATAAGTGTTAACGATTATAACAAATTAATTAACCCAACATGTATTTATTTAGTTTTCGATATAGGGCAGAACTGTGGATACCAAGCATTTGGGCGGCTAAAGTCTTATTCCCGCCAGTTTTTTCAAGTGCATTAGTAATAACTTGTTTTTCCAAATTTTCAACCGCTTCGGGAAGAGTTTCTAACTTGTTAAAACTCGTTTGTTCTACTAGTGAGGGAAAATGCTTGAGGGTCAGAGAACTATCGTGATCCATACTAGCCAAGTTGATAGCGCGCTCTAAAATATTCTCCAGTTCCCGCACATTGCCGGGCCAGGAATGACCAAGCAATAATTCTATTGCTTTATTGGAAATAACATTTATATGGGTGCCAAGTTCCTTATTGATTCTTTTAATAAGTCTGTTAACCAGGACTGGTATATCGGACGACCTTTTACGCAAAGGAGGTACGTCCAAGCGCACCACATTTAATCTATAGTAAAGGTCCTGGCGAAATTCGTGGTTTGTTACCATCTGTTCAAGATTTCGATTAGTGGCAGCAATTACTCGCACATTAACCATAATTGTTCTCGTACCTCCTACGCGTTCCACTACTCTTTCCTGAAGTACGGATAATAACTTGGTTTGCATCGCCAAAGGCATATCTCCAATTTCGTCAAGAAAAATAGTTCCACCATTGGCTAGTTCAAACTTACCAGGTTTTCCTCCTCTTTTTGCTCCTGTAAAAGCACCCTCTTCATAACCGAATAACTCCGATTCCAATAGGTGTTCGGGTAGAGCTGCACAGTTAATACGTACAAATGGGGCCAGGGAACGATTGCTTACATTGTGAATTGCATGTGCAAATAATTCTTTACCGGTACCGCTTTCTCCGGTTATGAGAATGGTGGAAGTAGTTCGAGAAAGTTGGAAAGCTATCGATTTAGCTTCTAAAAAAGTATTGTCTTCGCCGATTAAGTCCTCGAAGTACCACTTGGCCTGGTATCCCTGGCGGACTTCTTCTTTATATAAACTTAATTCCTTTTCAGTTTCCTGAAGTTTTTTAAGAAAAATCTTAGCCCCGGAAATATCTAAAAAAAGGCTTTTCCCAATAGCACCAATAATCTGACCGTCGTTAATTATGGGAAGGCGAGTTACCACAGAGTCACGGTCTTTAAGGGGCCAGATGTCAGGTTCAATAATTTCACCAGTTCTTAATACTTCGGGAAGCCTTGAATTAGGGATAATATCAAGAATGTATTTACCAATCACAGCATCCTTTTTTAGTTCCAGTATATCCAAATAAGTTTGGTTGATAGCCGTAATATAACCATCTTTATCTACTATTGCATAAACCATATAGGGACTTTCAAGCAAAGCTTTGGATATTGCAGCAAATTCCTGCTCCCGTTCCTGAAGCTTTTGCATCAATATATATGTACCTGACATATCCAAATAAATACTTTGGCCCATAGCACCTATAACATTACCATCTTTGACAATAGGCATTCTTGTTACAAGGGTATCACGCTCTTTTAAGGACCATATCTCAGCTTTATCAATACGTTTAGTACGGAGGACTTCAGGAAGTTCGGAATTTGGAAGTATATCCAGAATATATTTGCCAATAACTTCTTCTTTTTTTAACTCCAGTATGTCCAGAAAAGTTTGATTCATCATTGTAATATAGCCTTTGTCATTAACCATTACAAGAGTCGTATAAGGGCTTTCCAGAGAGGCTTGCATAATAGCATTAAATTCTTTTTCGGCATCCTCCAGCCTGTTCATAAGAACTGAAGCTCCTGACATATCAAGTGGCAGAAATTGTCCGAAAGCGCCGATAAGTTTTCCTTTATTCACTATCGGGAAACGAGTTACAATTGTGTCGCGGCCCCTTACTTCCCATATATCTGCTTTGTCCGTACGCCCAGTCCTCAATACTTCTGGCAGTTTAGAATTAGGCAGAATATCTAAAACATATTTACCTACTACCTGTTCGCGAGTCATTCCCAACAAGTCTAAAAAGGGCTGATTCATAATTGCAATATTGCCGTTGTAATCTACAATAACAATTCCCATATATGGACTTTCGATTAACGGTTCCAATACCTCAATAGAATCTAAAATTGACAAATCGAACAATCAACCACCTCCAGCCACAAAATAGGAGAACTAACAAATATTTACAATAATATACTTATTCAAAATTAATTGAAATTAATCCTTCATTGAGAAATTATGAACTAATAGAAATTTAAAGAAAGGAACGACACCATATATATATGTACAACCTGTGAAAAAAAGAATAATAATGAAGCGGTGCAGATTTGAATACATGGTTAGGGTAAAAAAATAGGAACATTTCTTTAAATCAGGAAAAGAAATGTTCCTTGCTTATTTAGGTTGTATTTTTATTTTAAACCCATCTCCTATAACGGAAGAAACCCAACATGGAAATAGCCAATGTTATCATTCCAAATAAAATATACCACATAGTATAGGGGCTATGACTCGGTAGTTTTACATTCATTCCGAAGAACCCGGTAATAACGGTAAGCGGCATCATAATAATAGATATAATGGTAAGAATCGTAATAATTTCGCTCGTACGACTTGAAATTATTGAGTAATAAGTTTCCATCAAACTGTTGGCCAAATCTCGATAAGTATTGGCAGTATCCAATATACTATCGAGGTGATCGATTAAGTCCAAATAATAGGGCACATTGTCCTCATTTATAAAAAACGAATAACGACCATTAACATTGCTGAATATCCTTCGCTGGGGTATCAATACTTTACGAAGAAGTATGATGGTTCTTTTCAGAGTCAAAATTTCCTCAGTAGTAACCTGACTTTTACTGAGAAATATTTCGTCTTCCAGTTCATCAATTCTTTCACCCAATCTCTCGATTATTGGGAAACAATCGTCAACAATGTTGTCTATTATTTTATATAATAAATACTCTGGACCACGGTCCATCAATTCAGTCTGTCGTAAGCAAACCCGCGCAACTTTACCAACTGCAGAAAGTGCAACGGGATGAATAGTAACTATATAACGCTTACCCAGGAAAACATCAAGTTCAATACTAGAGATTTCATCTTCTTCTTCGGCATCCTCAAAATAACGAAGTGCATGAAAAACGAAAAAGTTGTAATCATCGTATTTATCTAATTTGGCCCGCGGGCTCTCCTGCAAGCAATCTTCTAGAGCCAGGGGATGGAAATCAAAAAGGTTTCCTACATAATGGAGTTCACTTGCAGAACAATCATACAAATCAATCCATAAAAGATTATCAGGGGAAGATAGCAACTTATCTTTTTCCCGGATATCTACATCATGATACATAGAATTATCCTCATGATTGTAGAAATAAGTCTTAATCATGGCTCATCCCTCCTTAAAAGGAAGGGTTATCCATCAGAATGGTGGCAAAAAATAACCCTTCTACTTATATTGTGTTGTTGAAGCATAAATAATAGCCACGATCGGTAAGGAGGTAAAGGTTCCATTTTCACCACCACCTTTCTAAAAAAATGATCTTAATAGTCAATGAGTTAGCTATCCCTACTAAATCAATACTATAACTGTTGTCAAATGAGGTTGTCAATAATTAGGCTGCGATATCATATGAAATTTCGCAAAAAATTGTTTATTATTAACGAGTATATTAACAAGTAGTAAATGGATGAATTTTCTTATTAATGGGCAAATTAGGGAAAGGAGGGAAGCATATGCGATTCAGAAGCAAAACCATAATAATTGTTTTAACATTAGTTGTGCTGGCACTTAGCTGTGGTTATACATGGAAACTGCCCGCTGTAGAAGTCCCACAGGCTTCAGTGGTGTATGATATTAACGGTCAGGTAATTAATGGTTTGACACCGCAAAATCGTATTTCTGTAAATTTGGAAGAAATATCGCCTGATTTCATTAACGCCATCATTGCCGTAGAGGATAAAAACTTTTATCGTCACCATGGTATTGATATTATCGGCATATTTCGAGCCGTGCTTGTTAATGTTAAAGCCGGTAAAGTAGTTGAAGGCGGTAGTACCATTACCCAGCAGACTGCCAAGAATATATTCTTAAGTAATGAACGTACATTTACCCGGAAACTGAAGGAACTTTATTATGCATTCGAACTGGAACGGAAGTATAGTAAGGACGAGATACTTACCATGTACTGTAATAGTATTTATTTTGGTGAGGGAGCGTATGGAGTGGAAGCAGCGGCGCGAACATTTTTTGGCTGCAGTGCTCATGACCTGACTCTGTCCCAGGCAGCATTATTGGCGGGAATACCTCAATGGCCAGACAAATACGACCCCTATAAACATCCGGAGGAAGCTAAAAATAGGCAGGCTGTGGTATTGGAAAGAATGGTTCAAGAAAAGAAAATAACTAAAGAACAACAATCCCAGGCCGTAAAAGAACCACTGGTCTATCACCGCGCTCAAAACATTGCCGGGGATGCTCCCTTTTTTGTAGCCATGGTAAAAGATTATCTCAGTAAAAAATACGGCGAACGTATGGTTTACCAGGGAGGGATGCACGTGTTTACCACTCTCGACCTGGATATGCAAAAGGCGGCCAATAATGCCTATAACGAGGGGATGAAAAAACGGGACCCGATGCTGCAGGCTGCCTTGGTGGCAGTTGATGTTACCAATGGGCAAATTAGAGCACTTATTGGGGGGCGAAATTTCTCGGTCTCATCTTATAACCGGGTTTATTCCAACCGGCAGCCTGGTTCAACCTTTAAACCGTTTATGTATTCACTGGCTATGGAATCAGGTTTCACACCGGCCAGTATGATAAAGTGCGAAGAAATTAAATATAAGTTGCCTGATGGAAGCAAATATGTGCCCACAGATTATGGTACTAAACCTTACCACTGGAAAGAATTCACACTAAAAGAAGCGGTCATGATATCTGATAATGTAGTAGCCGTGCAGGTGAATGACATATTAAACCCTAAAAATACGGCGCATTATGCTGAAAAGTTTGGCTTTACCGATATTAAGCCGGTATTGTCCCTGCCCCTGGGTTCAAATGAAGTGAAAACAATTGATATGGCAGCCGGCTACTCAGTATTTGCCAACCAGGGGATATACAATGAACCTCAGTTTATACTGAAAGTCGTGGACAATCAAGGCCGGGCTTTAGAAGAAAGCCAAGTTAAGACAAAACGTATTATTTCATCAGAAAATGCTTACATAGTTACTAATATGCTGCAGGGAGTTCTGGAGCCGGGAGGTACCGGGGCAGGGCTGAAATCTATAGTGAAACGTTCAGCTGCTGCTAAAACGGGAACCACCGATGAATTCCGGGATGCCTGGTTTGTAGGCTATACTCCGCAGTTATGTTGTGCAATATGGGTGGGCTATGATAACCACAAACCAGCTGGCTTAACTGGGGGTGCAGCTGCCGGACCAATATGGGCAAACTTTATCCGGGATGCCTCAGCAAAATTGCCGGAAAGAGATTTCACTAAACCTAATGATGTAGTAATAATGAATATTTGTCTGGATAGTGGTCAGGTAGCCTCTGAATTATGCCCACGTCAGATTGATATGGCGTTTGTTGCCGGCACCGAACCGGAGGATATTCATACCGGTAATATCGAGGGTCTTTTAAATCAATTGGAAAAAGGTATAACTTCCGGTTTTGAGCGCTAGGTCCAAAGTCATATTATGGGTATTTAGAAAAATTTTAAAGATGAGAATGGGGTTAATGCTTTATAATGAAAAACAGACGCTAAAATATAAATTTCACAAATAATACACAAGTATGGGGAGAGAGAGATGCAACAAGAAGAATTATTAGAGGGATTGAGAGATTCAATCCCTATTGTTCTGGGATATTTGCCATTGGGCTTTGCCTTCGGTGTATTGGCCAGCGAAGTCGGTATGAACACTTCGCAAGCTACATTAATGAGCCTCTTTTGTTTTACAGGAGCCGGGCAATACATTGCTATAGGAGTAATGAAAGCCGGAGGAGCAGTACTAACAATAATAATGGCAAATTTTCTGGTTAGCCTGCGCTACTTTTTATTTGCTACTTCATTGGTACCACATCTTAAGAAAAAAATTCCCACCCCAATTGCCACTTTACTTGCCTATGGGACAACCGACGAAACTTATGCGGTGGCTATAAACCGCTATAAGGATAAAGAAGCTACCGCCAGTTATATGGCTGGCCTTAACTTATTTGCTCACCTGGGGTGGGTAATTAGTACATTACTGGGGGCATTTTGTGGTACGTTGATTACCAACACGGATAAACTTGGGCTAGGCTTCGCGCTGCCGGCTATGTATACGTGCTTACTGGTATTTATGGTTGGCAAGAAGAGTGAAGCTGCGGTGGCAATTTTTACTGCAATTGCCTGTTTAATAATTGGCTGTATTTATCCTTCATCCATGACGAATCTATCCAATATAATTATTGCCACTCTTATTGGCGCAACGTTGGGAGTGTTTATTAATGAGCGCAAGTAGTATTTTATTAATGATCATTGGGATGTCTATAGTAAACCTAATGCCCAGAATGCTGCCGGTTGATATTTTATCCCGATTTGAATTTCCAGATGTGTTAAAAACCTGGCTATCTTATGTGGCCCCGGCAGTACTGGGGGCATTGACGGCTTTGAGCATCCTGGCTCCGAAGGGAAGCATTGACATCAGCCTTGATAACATTTATATATGGGCGTTTATTCCTACCCTGGCAGTGGCAATTAGAACCAGGAGCCTATTTTATACGCTGCTGGTGGGAATAGCAGCAATGGCTATTCTGTATAATTTTGTGGCAATATAAACGAAACCGGCAGGAAATCCGTAATCTAATAAATAATAGTTAATAGAGAATGGAATGGAGAACGAACTCTCACACCCCAAAATTCCTATCGCAAAGGAGAGCGGCATGGACGTTAAAGTTACCATCCTAGTTGAAAACACGACTCCGTCCCCCAAAATTACAGGTGAATATGGCTTAGCAGTGCTAGTTACTCTTGATGGCTACTCTGTTTTACTTGATACCGGTTGTGATAGTGCATTGTTGGCTAATTCTCTTGCCATGGGGATTAAACTGGAACAAATTGAAGATGTGGTTATAAGCCATGGCCATTTTGACCATACCGGGGGTATGTTATCTCTTCTCAATAAAAAAACGGTGAAAAGAGTTTATGCCCATCCGGATATTTTTTCACACCGATTATTACCGCTGAAAAATGGTAAGTTTAAGGATATTGGATGTGTTTTTAATACCAAACAATTGGATGATGCTGGTGTAGAACTTATCCTTACGAAAGAGTTTACTGAAATATTTCCTGGTGTCTTCGTAACCGGACAAATACCCAGGGTAACTGATTATGAAGATACTGGCGGTGATTTCAAGGTGGAGGTAAAAGGCAACCTCCTTGACGACAAGCTTAATGATGATATGTCCCTGATTATTAATCACCCTAAAGGGCTGATAATTATTAGCGGGTGTGCTCATTCCGGAATGATAAATACTATTAACCATGCCCGGCAACAAACTGGTCAAAAGAAGGTTTTAGCCTATATTGGAGGTACTCATCTGATGTCAGCCTCCAAGTCGCGAATAGATAAAACTATTAAGGAACTAAAAACATATAATATTGAGAAAATTATTGTTGGTCATTGTACTGGTTTTAATGCATGTGCAGCAATGTATAACGAACTAGGGCCGGCTGTAATCAAAGGCGATGCTGGAACTTCCATTAAGTTTTAACGGCTGCTGATTTGTGGAGGTAGATTGATGAAAATAAGCAAATATAAAATAAGGACCAGTGATTTACGTAAAACCTGCAATCCTTCAATATTCAAATTTAATACTACTGAGGAAATAAAGCCTTTGCGCGGAATAATAGGCCAGGATAGAGCTGAACGTGCCGTTTCTTTTGGCCTTGATATTGATAATCCTGGATATAATATTTATCTGGCGGGAGTGTTTGGTACCGGAAAATCACGCTTGGCGCGGGAATTAGTGGAGAATAAAGCCCAGCAGCTTCCAGTCCCGGCTGACTGGTGTTATGTTTTCAACTATAAAAAACCGGATTGTCCTAAAGCACTACAATTAAAGGCCGGGCAGGGAAGAGCATTTCAGAAGGATATTTCGGTGACGATTGATGAGATTATTAAAAATCTGGTCAAAACTTTGGAAAGCCAGGATTATGAATTCAAAAAGAATGAAATAGTAAATGCTTTTGTGGAAGAAACCAACCAAATGTATTTGCAACTGGAAGAGGAATCACGCAGTTATGGCTTCACTATTTCTCGAAATCAGAATGGTGTCAGTTCGGAGCCATTGAAAAATGGAGAACCTATGGCTCAAGAAGACTATATCGGGCTATCGGAAGAAGAACGAACTGAGTTAATGAAGAAAAGTAGAATTGTCCAGGAAAAGCTTAAAGAAGCCTTTCGTAAATACAAGGATTTGGAAAAAGTCACCAAAGAGAACGTAAAAAAACTGGAAACTGATACTGCCATTATAGTTATTACACCATACTTTATGCAATTAGTTGATAGGTATAGACAATATCAACAGGTTATTGACTATCTGGGGGATATGCAACAAGACTTGCTAAGTCATATTGACGTATTTGTTGAACCGGAAGACACTTCTTCCCCTCTTTACATTTTTAAAGGTCGGGATAAGAAGGCTTTCTTAAAGCGTTATCATATTAATTTGCTGATTGATAATTCATCATTACAGCATGCTCCGGTAGTTATTGAGAATAACCCTACCTATGCCAATTTATTCGGACAGATAGAATATGAAGGTGAATTTGGAATTCTAGCCACTGATTTTTCTAAAATAAAACCAGGGGCTATTCATAAAGCTAATGGTGGATATCTGATTTTGAATATGTATGACGTGGCTAAAAGTATTTATTTATGGGATAAATTGAAAAAGGTTTTAAAAAACCGGGAAATCGTAGTAGAGAGTATTGGAAAAACTCTTGGTATTAGCAATACTGAAACCATGGAACCCGAGGCTATTCCGGTTAATATAAAGATTATTCTTATTGGAGACCCTTTTTATTATTACTGGCTTTACGCTATGGATGAGGAATTTCAAAAACTCTTTAAAATAAGGGCTGATTTTGATATGGAGATGGAGCGAAACCGCAAACATGTAAATGAATATGCACGCTTTATCAGCTCTGTCTGCACCAGTCAGAATTTAAGACATTTTGATCCCCGGGCAGTCGCAGCGGTAATTGATTACGGAAGCCGTATGGCAGATGATAAAAATAAATTGACTACTCTTTTTAATAAACTGGTAGAGATAATATATGAAGCAAATTGCTGGGCCAGCTATGACCATAGTGAGGTCGTAAGCGGGAAACACGTTAAGAAAGCTATTGCGGAAAAAAGATACCGGTCCTCTATGATGGAAGATAAGACTCAGGAATATATAGATAAGAATATTCTGATGATAAGTGTCAGCGGCAAAAAGGTCGGGGAACTAAACGGTCTGGCAGTATATGCAATGGGCGACCTGGTCTTTGGTAAACCGGTAAGAATTACGGCCAAGACTTATATGGGTGAAAAAGGTTTGGTAAATATTGAAAGAGAAATCATGATGAGTGGCAGCATACACAGTAAAGGGGTATTAACACTTAGCGGCTATTTGGGATCGCAATATGCTCAGGATAAGCCATTATCACTTTCTGCCAGCTTAACCTTTGAACAAAGCTATTCGGGTATTGAGGGCGATAGTGCTTCCAGTGCTGAACTATATGCATTGCTGTCCAGTTTAGCAGAAGTACCAATCTCCCAGGGAATAGCTGTAACCGGTTCTGTTAACCAGAATGGTGAAATCCAACCGGTTGGTGGGGTTAATCACAAAATTGAAGGATATTATAAAGTCTGCTGCCAGAAAGGCTTAACCGGCCAACAGGGAGTCATTATTCCCCGACAGAATGTAGCTCAGCTTATGCTTGATGAGGAAGTAGTTGAAGCTGTCAGAAACAAAATGTTTAATATATGGGCGGTAGACCATATAGATCAGGGAATTGAAATTCTATTCAATATGACTGCCGGGTCGAGAGATAAGAACGGTCATTTTTCCCCGGATAGTCTGCATTATCTGGTGGATAAAAAGCTGCGGCAGTGGATTGAAAATAAAAAAGTCCTTGCAGGTAAATCCCGTCCTAAGGTACCTGGGATAGGGAGAAAAAGGGGGAGGCGTTAATGGTTAAGTATAAAAAACTTGTAGTTGTTTTTGTGCTGATGCTATTAATGTTGACAGGTGGATGCAAGTTTGACAGCGGAAAGTTACTACAAAAAGACGATAAACCTCAATTGATCAAAGTACAGATATGTTTTACTAATGGAGAAAAGTTAACGGGGTATGTTGAGAGCCTGGGGATTGAAGGCAGCGATAAAGTATATGTGGGAGGTCTCTCATTAAATTATCTTTACGACAAAAATGGCAAAATAATCGGCTCTTATAACTATAATGGAGTTCTGTACATAAAAATTTTATCGAAATGATGAAACTTAGCAGGGAAAATCTTCCCATTAATAGAATGATACTCTTAATAAGAAACGTTTATGGGGTATAGAGGGGAGATGGACTTAGGTGAGTTTTGTTGACAAACTGGAAGTAGTAATGCGTAAAATCAATGTGCGATTACGACTAGTGGTTACTTTTACACTTATCCTCGCAGCGGTTACAGGTACCATGGGATTGTATGCTACATCGGTTATGTCTGATAAGATTGTAGCTTCTGCTCAGGAGAAACTAAAATCCGACCTGGCCTTGGGGGGGCAAATACTTGATAACAATTATCCTGGTGACTGGAAGTTAGTGGACGGAAAAATCTACAAGGGCGATGCCTTGATGGAAGGAAATTATAAGATAATTGATGAGATTGGAAAACTAACAGGTGATAACGTTACGATTTTCAAAGGCGACACCCGAGTTTCCACTAATGTAAAAAAGGACAATGTGAGACAGGTAGGAACCCAGGTTTCACCTCAGGTAGCGGATGCGGTATTAAAAGCCGGCCAGACTTATATTGGGCGGGCAGAGGTGGTAGGAACATGGAACGAAACTGCTTACGAACCTATCAAAGATGCCAATGGTAAGATATTAGGAATCTGGTTTGTGGGGGTACCAGCGACTCCTTATGACGCTATGGTGGAACATTTTCGCTTTAGTATGATTGTTTATTCGATTATTGGCATTTTAATTGGCTTCCTGGCTGCCTTTGGCATTTCTTATACAGTCCATAAACCACTGACCAGAATACAAGGAGCAGTTGCAAGAACCAGTGAAGGTGACCTGACTCAAACTATAACCAGTCATGGCCGCGACGAAATTGCCAAACTGGCAGGAATGGTTAACATTATGGTTGAAAAAATTTCCGAATTGATTGGAAAGACCAAACAACTAATTATAAGTGTCAGTGAATCCAGTGAACAACTTCTCAAAAACTCCGAAACTAGTGCCAACTTAATGCAAAATATGACTTCCAAAGCCAATGAGATGAGCGCAAATGCTGGCAGCCAGGCGGAATTAACCAGCCGCTCCAAAATGGCTATTGAAGAAATGTCAGTAGCTATCCAGCAACTGGCCACTAATGCACAGGAAGTCACTTCATCGACTATGATGGCAACGGCCAAGGCGCAGG
>JBDKUD010000034.1:0-1565 GCA_039679805.1 Syntrophomonas sp.
CGTTTAAGGATAAGGTAATTTTATGTTAAACAGGCGCACAGCCTTTGTATTATTTTTTTCCCCTCGCTTCCCTCTTAGCGGAGATTATGGAGTAGATTATGGAGTATCCTCTTTGGAGAACGTGTCGTGTAATTTTATTATCTTATATGCAGCTAACTTCCCGTTAACAGTCTGTGGTATTACATCTACCACATATACCGTTTCATTTGGGTTAAAATCACCATGTAGCATTTCTTCATTTAGTCCTTCGTCATCGAATACTATATTAACCGCAGATTTTGAAATATCATCAATAACGCCTTTGTTGCCTGACTTAGCTTTTATATTTGCTCTTATTTGATAAAAAGTAAGCAAAACCTTTGTTTTAATATCAGTATTATCTTCTGGAGTTTTTAAATCCTTAGTAAACCTATCCATAATATTTTGAGCAGCATTGGCCTCCAGGCTGTCTATATGAAAAGATAGATAAACGTTTCCATCAATCTTTGTAGATATGTTTAATTGAGATGCATTATCTGTAGCAATAGGATTTATAATTTGGGATAAATCCCTATAATCTGTAGGAGTTAATTCTTTTGGCTTTTCTTTGCTTTTGCCAAGTATAAAATTAAAAGCAGAACCGATATACTTAGAGAAATCTACTATCGTATTAATGTTTTCGGCGTAAGGTATTATGCCAACGGTTGCAAGTTCAACCAACTCCATAATAACGCTACCCGTCTTTATTTCCTTTACAAATAACTTCGCTTCCCTATTTTCTTTACTGTCACCGTTTTCGGAAACGAAATTATTAAACTGATTTGCAAGAGATATAAACGACTTAGTAAGATCCATTAATTCTAATGGCTGCTTATTATTAATCTCAATTACTAAACGTACATCTTGCATAATCACAAGGTACAAAATAAGTTTTATTATTATTTCACTTTTTCAAAGTGATTGTCCTCCGGACAGCAAAAAAATAATACAAAAGCCGCTAACGCAACCTGCTCCCGCACATGGTGAAAGTTTCTCTGTAAAACTTAACTTTCACCGCCTCCCACAGGCAAACCTGCTTATACATAATATAGCCTTATGCCTCAAAAATTGAATTATTCTCTCTATTACGGCTAACGCCGAGCGCATTCCCTTGTTGCGATCTTCCCTATAAAAGAATTGAGTCACGGGAAGATCGCAAGCCCATTCTCACAGCAGTAACATAAAGCCCCTGTAGAAACAGGGGCTCGTCTTAAATTCAAGAATGCAACATATGAAAATCAGGATTGAATGTTTTCATCCGGAGCGGCCACAGCTGGCTTCTTATATTCCAGTAACACATAAGTGTAATCTTTCTTGCTCCGGTAATTTTTTCCAAAGTATTTAATTGCCAATTTTTTGGCAGTGTCTATGAAGCCATCGGGTACAGCATCAAACTGGTTACGTGGCAAGGTTTGGCATCCCAAGGAGCTGGTAGAGTTTTCGCCACCACGGTGAATATTGATGCCGAACATACCGGTATCCTCTCCTTTTCCCTCACGGATCACGGTTACCACTCCACCGCGTTGGCAAAGTGCCAGGTACTGGCC
>JBDKUD010000180.1:0-12105 GCA_039679805.1 Syntrophomonas sp.
CACCTTCCACTTTCTTTAAATACCGGGTCTCGTCAAAACCACTGTACAAATATTCATTAAAAATGAAGATGTAAATCATTTTAATAACCACTTCGGAGTCGATTTCCGGCTTGATAAGGCCGCGCTGTTTATCACGCTCTATTAATTCGATGTACTTTTTGTTGGATGCTCTTAGGAGTTGCAAGATGAATTCACTGTTATCAATTACCGTCAACGCGCCTATCTTGGTATATTCCGGTCTTATTTTGCCTACTTTAAGGGTTCCTTCGGCTCTTTGCATGATGCTTTCAAAAAAGCTGGCATCTGGGTTGATGGCTTCTTGTCCTAGAGCATCATGCATATCCTTTGAGACCTTTGCCAACATATAAAGATAGATGTCTTCTTTGTCGGCAAAATATTGATAGAAACTGCCCTTGGGTATACCTGCGTTTTTGACGATCTGGTTAATGGATGCGTCGCTGAAACGCCGGGTAGAAAACTCCTGTACAGCCGCTTCAAATATTCGCTTCTTCTTTTCTTCACTCAAATTTAAAAAAGTACTCTTGGGCAATTCTTTTCCTCCTTTAGCGACTGGAAAGTCATGTAGTATGCAAAAGATATCCAGAAGTTTGGCTTGAACAATACTAATTAGGTCAATTGGTAAATTTGGTCCTGTTATGCTATTCTACCACCGCACAGGCAAAATGAGCATGTTCCTGGGCATGGTAGTTGCCTGTGTGTCCCTGGAAGTAAAGTTTTTCAATGTCTGAAGGGCTTAGATTATCCTTAAGACGTAGCCCTAAAGCGGCAAGGTCGTGAGATAATGTCGACGGGTCAAACCCAGATTTCATTTTCTCACCTGCAACATGAGACCACAAAAACCACTGTCCCCGTGGAGCTACTTTTGCAGGGTCAAATGCATCGGTATCCAGGTAATCAAAAATTACAATACTGCCTTTGGGGGCGATACCTGCAACTGTGCGCAGGGTATCAAATACAGTTTTACAGGGCAGGTAGTAAGTGACACCCAGCCAGTTAAAGAAGCCCAAGACGTTCGGGTCATACAATGAATTTTTAAGCGCCTCATCAAGTCTCTGGCGTGTGAAATCTACCGGAACAAAATTTAGTTGCTTTGGAATCTCCCAACCCAATTCAGTGATGCGTTGACGCTTAAAAGACTGGGTAGCCGGATGGTCCACCTCAAACACCTGGAGTTTCTCCATCAGTTCCGGGCAACGGAAGGCAAAGGTGTCCATCCCTGCTCCCAATATCACGTACTGCCTGACTCCCTTCCCGACAGCCTCCACCAGGCTGTCTTCGGTATACCTGGCCCTGCTGACTGCCAATGCAGGAGCTCCATGAGCAAACATATACCAATCAACGGCCGACCTTGGGCTGGAGATTTGGTTCAATTCTTTGGGAGCAATAGCCTCAATAGTGCGTTTAACATGCCGGGGAAGTAAAAATTTTATGATGGAGGGAACAGTCTTTTGGGAGCCTATATAATAGAGTACCTTATTAGATTTATATATCATCCCGTCGAAGTTTGTGTGTTGCTCTTCTGTAAGCAAGTGACCGGCCAGAAAGTCATCAAATATCTTTGGGTCATCATGCAAAGCATGATAGGCTCGACAATAAGTTATTATCGATGCCGAATAACTTGATTTATTCTTTTTCATTGTTATTCCTCCCAATTAAAATTAATCGCGTATGACCACCCAGTCATATCATGGTAATATTATATGACTATCCG
This sequence comes from Syntrophomonas sp., assembly GCA_039679805.1. Classification (GTDB taxonomy): domain Bacteria; phylum Bacillota; class Syntrophomonadia; order Syntrophomonadales; family Syntrophomonadaceae; genus JBDKUD01. The sequence goes on from JBDKUD010000180.1 coordinate 1,733, forward strand.
GTCATAATTTCAAGCTATTATTTCCAAGATCTTGTAGGGACATTGAAAAAAACTCGTATTGTTGCCCGATTGAAAGAAACATCAGGGTGTAAGATTGCCATGCAGTTTCTGGTGATGAACTTGGAGCACAAGCGCAGGGTTCTTTTTCTCCAGATATGGAAGAAGTCGTCGATGCTATAATTTTGTCCTAGTTTTTACTAGTAGCTGAAATTCTGGGTTTGAATAGCAAGCCCTAATTATATAAATTACAAAACCCCGGATATACTCCGAGGTAAAATTTATGCTATGTCAATTTACTGTTTTATTATCTATTTCGGCCAGTTTAATTAGTTGATCATACATAACCGAAAAGTGCTCCGGCGTAAGAGACTGCATACCGTCTGACAATGCGTGGTCCGGGTCTTGATGTACCTCCACCATTATTCCGTCAGCCCCTGCAGCTATAGCAGCCCTGGCCACCGGCATTACCATTTTCCACTTACCAGTAGCATGACTGGGGTCAACTATTATGGGTAAATGAGATAAGTTTTTAATAAGCGGTACGGCACCTATATCTACCGTATTGCGAGTATATGGTTCGAATGTCCGTATCCCTCGTTCACACAAAATAACTTTTTTATTGCCTTCAGAGCAAATATACTCTGCTGCCAACAACCATTCTTCAATTGTTGCCGCCAGCCCCCGTTTTAAAAGAACAGGTTTATCTATTTTACCCAGCTCCTCCAGCAGCGAGAAATTCTGCATGTTTCTGCTGCCCACCTGAAAAACATCTATATCGTTATACATCCTGTCCAGATCACGGATGTCCATTATTTCTGTAACTAGTGGCATTCCGGTTAATTCTCGGGCTTCAACCATTATATCTAACCCTTTATGACCAAGTCCCTTAAATGAATATGGTGAAGTTCTGGGTTTAAAGAGTCCGCCCCGTAAAAGGTGGGCACCTGCAGATTTCAAATAACTGGCCAGTTCAAGATAAGCATCATGGCTTTCAACCGCACAGGGACCAGCTATAATGGTACAATGACCTTCACCGAAAATCACCGGTTGGCCTGGGGCAGGTATTTCAATTAATGTATCTTGAGGGTGATATTCCCTGGAAACAAGTTTGAACGGTTTCATAAATAAATCCTCCACACTTACAACATTCATGTAGATATCGTTTAGCACCAAAAACTATTTCTATATTATGGAACCAAAAACCTTCATACTTTATTACTTAAATTGGTCCCAAGCAACTTACATTAATGATAGTATTTATCTTAATAGAATAAGTATAGCACCAGTATGAAATAATTTTTATAAATTCATTAATACCGGTTTTGGGATACAGATGTATAAAGATAAGCCATATATGGGACAGGAGGGCTTAGGTGAATAAAAAAGTTACTGTAGCTATATGCCAGATGAAAGTTGTCGCCGACAAAGATATTAACTTGCAAAAGGCGGGCGAAATGATAAAAAAATCGGCAGCTCAAGGGGCAGAGCTGGTGGTACTGCCAGAGATTTTTAATGGCCCCTATGATTCCCAATTGTTTTCGAGTTTTGCTGAAACCTATCCAGGTAAAACAACTGATTTTCTGGCCAATTGCTCGCGCCAAAACCAGATTTTTATTGTAGGTGGCTCTATTGCGGAAAAGGATGATGAAGGGAAAATATACAATACCTCTTATACTTTTGACAAGGAAGGAGAATTGGTTGGCAAGCATCGTAAAATACATCTCTTTGACATAGATGTGCCCGGTAAAATCAAGTTTCAGGAATCTGCAGCTTTAAGCCCCGGTAATAGTATTACTATTATAAAATATCAGGATCTACAACTGGGAGTAATGATATGTTATGATGTAAGATTTCCTGAGCTAGCTCGTGCTATGGCCCTGGAAGGTGTAACAATCCTAGTGATACCAGCGGCATTTAATACCACCACTGGTCCGCTACATTGGGAGACAACCATGCGCAGCCGGGCCATAGACAACCAGCTATTTGTATTAGCCGCCTCCCCGGCCTGTAACCCGCAAGCCGGCTACCAAGCCTGGGGGCACTCCATGGTGGTTGATCCCTGGGGAACTATCATTAGCCAGGCGGGTACGGAAGAAGAGATCATTTTTGCGGAACTAAACCTGCCAGAAGTTGACAGGGTGCGCAAAGAATTACCTCTGTTAAAACACCGTAGATTAGATATATATAAGCTGGGTTACAAGACAGGTTTATAATCGCACTGACCACTTATGCCCGAAGGGCACAACCATCTATCATTATTAATAGGATTTCAATATATATACATCTTTTCTGTGGAATAATGAGAAGTGTCGGCTTCTCTACATTAACTCAAAATTCATAATTCATAATTTTATCAATTATTATTCATAAGGTCCTGACGCAGTTTCCATGCATCTTTCAGATATATGTGTTTTATTTCCTCCTGGCTTTTTTGAGTATTAATTTGTACCAATACCCGGATACATCGGGGTAAGGCACCGGGCACCTCAATTTCCTGAAAGCATAGCAACGGGACCAGATCCCAGCCCATGGATCTCGCGGCCCTGGCGGGGAAAACAGATTTAATATCAGCAGTTACAGTAAAGAAAATACTGGCGATATCCTCCACTTGAAAATCATTTTCTTTATGTATAGTTTTCAGCAATTCACTTGTCGCTTGTAATACTTCTTCAGGCGTATCATGCAATACGGTTATTGCACCTCTTATTCCTCGGATTACCATTCTACCTTCCTACCTTTCAATATCTCTATGATACTGCTCTGTGACCCAGACCAATCGCAACTTCATCCAGGTGTAATAGTCCTATGCCCATAAAAATAGCCACACTTATATGGTCATGGTGCCGTGCGACCCCAATTTTGCCCCCAACATTCAAGCCCAGCGCCTTGGGCATAATTTGGGCAATGGCCTCTCGTGCCGCCCCAGCTACAGCTCCCTCTTCGGAATGAGTCTCCTTGATTACTCCTTCCCGTTTAGCAGCTACAACTGCCCGTTCTACAATTTTCCCTACTGAACTTATAAACTCACCACCATAATCGATAGCTACCGCCTTAACGTTCAATTGCTCCTGAAGCTCTTTTTTTAATATAGTTTCTTCCTGACGAGAGGCTGATAAGGCCATTCTTATGGCTGAAGTAGCAACTACCTTGCTTCCTATGTTGTCCATTATTACTCAACTCCCGTAATTCAATCGTACACTGACTATGATTCTATTTTACTATAACTTTACCTATCATTACTATGCTCTGGTTCCCTGTATACTCTTTCCCCTGACCTGGATAGGCCAGATTATCCGAAGTGCTGGTAATCTTGTAATTGATAGGGAAATTATAGTACCGGGAATCTATTTCCACTACATCTCCACCTTTAAGTTTAAGGGAAATCTCCCGGTCTGAGAAGTTGCCGGCTTGTTTCCCGTTAACCAGCACAATTGCTTTGGGTAAAGAAGAAAACATGTCAATGGAAATGTTCATCAAAGTCTGGGTAGATTTCGTCGGAGATGCGGAATTTTCACGTTCCGCCTGTTTGGTTGCGGTAACCGGGTAGTTTATAGATTGTCCTTCCAGTTTTTCCCCCCAGCTTAAAAATATCCGGTATTCCTCCCGGGTCATTAAAGCCTGGACCATAACCATAAGGATTACTCCAATAACAACTAACCGCATTAGGCCTTTTTCCACCCGGTTGACAAATCTTTTCACTATATCATCTCCTTAAGAAGGGCACATATTTCTCCTCTATCTTATGCCCCATCTCAGAAGATTATCCATCAATTGTCTTTAGAATGGAGAGGGCCAGGGCCGCCGCCCCAAATCCGTTATCTATATTTACTACGCCAACACCAGTGGCACAACTATTTAACATCGCCAATAATGCTGCCAATCCATTAAAACTGGCCCCATACCCTACACTGGTCGGTACCGCAATAACTGGACGGGATGTCAATCCTCCCAGTACACTGGCCAGGGCTCCTTCCATTCCCGCTACTGCAATGACTACCCGGGCTTCATTTATTGCCTCAATTTTTCCTAATAGCCGGTGCAAGCCCGCCACTCCAACGTCATAGACCCTTTCTACACCGGCACCCATAACCTCCAGCGATATAGCTGCTTCTTCAGCTACCGGTAAATCTGCAGTTCCGGCAGAAACCACCGCTACCCGTCCAGTCACCTGCAATTGCGTGCTTTTGAGGTACAAAACCCGTGACATCTCATCATATTGTATATTAGGAATTGAGTCCTTTACCGCTAAAAAAGCGTCATTACTGGCTCTGGTTCCAATCACATTGGAATTTCCAACTGCCAGTCGTTCAAAAATTGCCTTTATTTGTGCATTAGTTTTACCCTGACAAAAGATAACCTCGGGAAAATTATCCCTTAAGGCTCGATGATGGTCGATTTTAGCATACCCAAGGTCTTCATAGGGAAGCATCTTTAGCTGCTGGTAAGCATCGTCAATATTGGTTTTTCCGTTTGCTAAATCTTTTAGAAGCAGATATAGCGTATCCTTATCCATCAGTTAATTCCTTCTTTTCTTTGAAGTCCTGTGGTAAAGCGCAGGCGGTGAGGCATATCCAGAACAGGGCGTAGGAGTGAGGTGTGCAGAGTAAATAATTTCTACGCATGCATATACCCCTTACCCCTAACTCCTCACCCCTCACTGAATTTACCTCACCGCCCTGGTAGGTCTATTACAGTGTTTACCTTCTTCTTACTCTCACCAATTGTTTCTGGCATATTCAACTCCAGCCAGAAATGCCTCCCGGTTATTATCAATTACTTTTTCCTTTTTGCCATGAAAAATTACATCAAAAAGTTCCAGTACTTCATCCACTTTGACTACTCCGGTTTTTTCCAGGTAAGCCCCTAAGAGTAACATGTTAGCTCCCCTGGGGTTACCCATCTCTTCAGCAATTTCATTAACCGGCATTTTTAAAACTTTTAAATCATCTCTAAGTGGATTCCTTTCCACCAAGGAGGTATTTAGAACTAAGGTTCCGTTAGGCTTTACTTTTTCTTCAAATCTGTCCAGGGAAGGCCCATTCATGATAATTGCCATTCCCGGGTTTTCGGTCAGTGGTGAACTTATTTCGTTTTCCGCAATGGTAACCAGACAATTAGCGGTTCCTCCGCGCATTTCCGCACCATAAGAGGGAAGCCAGGAAACATTCTTCCCTAAGCTCATAGCTGCATGGGTAAGGAATTTTCCCATGGCCAGTACCCCCTGACCGCCAAAGCCGGCAAACAGGACCTGTCTTTCATCAGTCATACTATTCTACCTCCTTCACTTTAAACTCACCCAGGGGATAATATGGTATCATATTATCCTCCAACCACTTAAGTGCATCGAGGGGTGCCAGGCCCCAATTAGTTGGACAGGTAGACAGAACTTCCACCATAGAAAATCCAAGTCCGTTCATTTGTGTTTTTATGGCTTTCTTGATGGCCTTTTTGGTTTTCATAACATTTACCGGATCATTTACAGCTGTCCTGCATATATAAGCAGATCCTTCATTTCCTGCCAATATTTCAGCCATTTTCACCGGATAGCCGGTCTCCTCTTTCTTGCGGCCATATGGTGAGGTCGTAGTGACCTGCCCCAATAGAGTGGTCGGAGCCATCTGTCCCCCGGTCATTCCGTAAATAGTATTATTTACAAAAACTACGGTAATATTTTCACCCCGGGCGGAAGCATGGACTATTTCCCCCATGCCAATTGAGGCCAGATCTCCGTCACCCTGGTAGGTTATAACACACCGGTCTGGCAAGAGTCTTTTTATTCCGGTTGCTATGGCCGGAGCTCTCCCATGAGCAGCCTCCAGAATATCACAGTTAAAATAATCATAGGCCAGAACCGAACATCCTACCGGACATATGACAATAGCTTTTTCTCTAAGTTTCAATTCATCCAGGCACTCAGCCACCAGACGGTGAATAATTCCATGGGTGCAACCTGGGCAATAATGAAATTTAGCAGTGGTAAGGCTCTCGGGCCTTGAAGCAACTACTTTCATCTAAAAGCCCTCCCTTTCTGCCAATTGTATAATCTGTTTGGTTATCTCTTCCGGGCTGGGGATAACACCAATCCGGCCGTAAAACTCTACTGGTGCTTTACCGTTTACCGCCAGTTTAATATCTTCAATCATTTGGCCGCAGCTTATTTCCACCGATAGAAAAGTCTTAGCTGTTTCCGCTGCCTGGCTGACTATCTCCACTGGGAAAGGCCAAAGAGTTATAGGTCTGATTAATCCTACTTTGAAGCCCTTGTGGCGGGCTTCCATGACTGCCTTTTTCACAATCCTGGATAGTAATCCAAAAGCAACTACCACTAGATCAGCATCGTCTATCCAAAAGGTCTCTGCTCTTTGTTCATTGGCTCTAATTTCTTTATATTTGGCCTGCAAAACTGAATTACGATATTCCAAAAAATCCGGGTCCAGGTGTAAAGTGTTGACAATATTACGTTCTCTATCCTTACATCCGGTTATCGCCCAGGGTTTATCGCAAAATTCAGTAACCTTGTCCCGGGGTACCACCGGTTCCATCATTTGTCCCAGCGTACCCTCGGCCATAATCAAAACCGGAGTACGGTATTTATCAGCCAGATCAAAACCTTCCATAGCAAAATCATACATTTCCTGAACAGATGCAGGAGCCAAAACTGGGGTATAATAATCCCCCAGTCCGCCTCCCCGGGTGGCTTGAAAATAATCAGACTGGGCCGGTTGAATACCCCCTAGTCCGGGGCCTCCCCTGGATATATTAACGATTAAGCAAGGAAGCTCAGCTTCAGCAATAAAAGATATTCCTTCTTGCTTAAGACTGATACCCGGACCTGATGAAGCAGTCATCACTCGAGACCCGGTTGATGCTCCGCCATAAACCATACTAATAGCAGCCAGTTCACTTTCCGCCTGTACAAAAGTTCCGCCCAATAATGGGTATTTTCTGGCCATATATTCAGCAATTTCGCTGGAAGGAGTAATCGGGTATCCAAAAAAAGCTATACATCCAGCCGTGAGTGCTCCCTCAGCCAGGGCTTCATTACCTTTCATAAGCACTTTTTTCATACCATCACTCCCTTTCCACCGTGATAACTAAATCCGGACACATTAAAGCACATACTCCACAACCGGTACAGCTTTCCGGAACTACTGCACCAGCCGGATGATATCCTAGTTCATTCAGAGTACCCGTATCTATTCCCAATACATCTTTTGGGCAAAAATAAACACAGAGTTCGCATGCCTTGCAGCGTTCTGTGTCAAAGTGGACTTTTCCTTTTGCCATCCTGCTAAATTCCTCCCTTGACAACCCTACAGCCAATCAGGCCGCAAAAATAATTTAATCTTTTTAAGTTTTTTTTCATAGATAGGAAGAAGCTGACTGAAGAACTTCTCTTCTACAGCCAAATATCGTATGGGGATATTTAATATATCCGCGAAATGCTCTACCTTACGGTGTCCATTTATAATTACGTCTACATCAGTTTCTTCAACTAGATTAGGATTGCTTATAATACCTGTGAATGTTAGGCGGGCAGCTCTCTCCAGAAGTTTTTTCATTTCGATTAAATCTTCCAGTCGAGCAGCAAAAGGTCGATAGGGGTTAATGACTAATAAAAATTCAACATTAGTTCTTGCACTAACCATATTGCTAATATATCCCAATACCAGCGAACCTACTTCATCGCCGGCCAGGTCAATAATCATATGATTATCCTGTTTGATAAATCCCATTATCTCGGGGGGAACGCTGGGAACATCTCCAAAAGACAACTGCCCTTGTGGGGCAAGAAGTCTTATTTCCTTATCTTCAAGACACTTTTTGGCATCTCTAGAAGCAAAATAAGGGTTTACCAGATCGAGATCAGCTAATACCACATTATTAACCGTTTCAGCGGTATCAAATGCCATATTAATAGCAACTTCAGTCTTACCACTACCAAAACCGCCTGCCAGAATAACGATACTGCCCAAATTATTACCCTTTCCAAGTGAAAATACTTATTAGGTTATATTAGACTACAATTCAGCGGAAATCAATAAGGATTCCAATAAAACGGATTTATTTACACAAACTTAATAATTGTAGTTCCGTATGTAATGCCATAAAAAAAGGTACCCCCTGGGGGCGTACTCAAAAATACTGGTTTATTACAATTAAAAACTTTGCTGATCTGCAAACATATCAACTAGCTGGGAAACCGTACTTTCAATATTATCTTCATTCATGTTTAACAACTGCAGGGATTCGTTTGACAACGGGTACAGCATGCCGTCGATTCCAATTCCAATACCCATGGCCAGGCATACTGCATCAGCAATGTGAACAATAGAAGTTAGCTTTTTATTTATTTGGGCATCACTCGGACTATGATGCAGGGCAATCGCTTCAACCAGTTCCGGGGGAAGATTCCATTTTTCAGCTACCCGGGCACCTACCAAGGCATGGTTAAACCCGAGAATCTGGTTTTCTGCTTCTATAAAAGAGACATTATCTGATGTTACCCTGGCTACCACCTCATGATAACCCTCTTTCATTAAATTATTTAGGATTACCTTACCAATATCATGCAATAAAGCTGCTGTATAAGCCAAATCCACACTACCGAATTTATTATTCTTAGCAATAAGTCGAGCAGCCATAGCTGTACTCTGGGAATGCCTCCACAATTCCCCGGGAGCTAGTGCATAACCCGCAAACTCTTTGCTTAAAATGTCACTTACTGATGCAGCCATGACAATACTGCGAATAGTTCTAAATCCCAAAAACACAATGGCATCAGTTATAGTAGCAATACGACGGGGAAATCCGTAAAAAGCTGAATTTGCCATTTTCAGAACTTTGGCCGTCATACCTTGATCCTGGTTCAAGACATTATTTATTTCCTGAGCTGTAGAATCGGGATTTTCCGTAAGTTCCATTACCCTGATAACAACCTGGGGAAGTGCTGGTAAATCATTTACCCCCTCTATGATGGTATCAATAGTAACCCTTCCCATCGTTAAATTCCTCCAAACTATTTCCAGTTATCCATTTTTCGTTCCAGGTAATCCTTAAAATCGCTTACGTCTTTACCAACCTTATATAGCAATCTTTCCATGTCAACCCGGGCAAGACAGATCTCTTCCGGCTGCAAAACTTCAATCGTCCTGAATTCCTCATTCATAGTAAATTTTATGGCATCTTCAATAGTATCAGCACTAAAATTTATTAAAACCGGAGCATAAGCCACTGGTTTACCGGTAATATCATCATATATTGAATAAACTTCCTGACTCATATCAATATCTTCTATATGTATTCCTTGAATAGGTACATTACGCAGAAGTGCCATTTTTTGCTGACGTACTTCTTCAGCCACTTGTTCTATATTTTTACCTCCCCATAATTTGCTTGATTTAGCCTTTCCGGCATAATCAAACCGCACTCGCATCTGTAACTTGTCCAAAATGATTTCCTCCTCCATGATACCAGGTATAGACATTACCCGTTTTCTCTTAATATTTTAATCTGAGTCCAAAATTCTGCCGACGTTTCTGCCAGAAATAGCCCCAATGCGGAAGCAATACCTTCCCCATAACTAACGTCCCAATGGAAAATCGGTTCCAATCCCAGTTTTTCGAGAATAAATAAAAATCCTCGATCATTAGTCTGGTTGGAAGCAATCAACCAGTCAATTACACTGCCATCTGATTGAACCGCCAGCAGTGCAGCTACCATTGTAACATATCCGTCCAACATTACAGGAATTCTACGGCTGGCTGCCTCCATAATAAATCCTGTTAATGCCGCTATTTCCAGCCCCCCAAACCTCATTAATACATCCACTATATTACTATGGTCAGGACATCTGGTGATTAAAGCTCTAGAAATAATATCGTTCTTTTTCTCTTTAACTTTATGTGCAGATGAACCCTGGGCTACTAATGATTTCGATGCAACCCCGGTAATAACTGTTGCTATACCTGTTGCACATAGTGTATCGCCAACACCAATTTCTCCAACTCCTATTATATCAAACCGTTGGTCATAAATTTCATTCCAGATACATCGGCCAGTTTCAATAGCCTGCAAAACTTCATTTTTCTCCAGAGCATCCCCCAGCAAGAAGTTATTTGTACCTCTTTTAACATTAAACTGCCCCAATCCCGGGTCTTCAAGCGGAGAATAAAGTCCTACATCAACCATTAGCTCAGGCTTGCCTATTTTATCTAAAAAGATCGAGGTAGGTGATATTCCTTCTAAATGCTGCCTAACTATATTATTCGAACTTAACGGTTCATAAGTACTGATATTCTCCCTGCTTATACCGTTATCACCGGCAAAAATAACCACTCCGGAATTAGCAGCACGACAACCCAAGTGCTCCA